>NZ_JAOZVW010000067.1 GCF_025869345.1 Sphingopyxis sp. | reverse complement strand
GTCTCTCTGGATTGCTTCGCTACGCTCGCAATGACGAAGTGTTATTCGGCACGGAGGTGACAAGCCCATGAGCATCCACATCGGGATCGGCGGCTGGACCTTCGAGCCGTGGCGCGGCCCCTTCTACCCCGCCGGCCTCGCGCAGAAACGCGAACTCGAATATGCCGGCCAGCATCTGACCGGGATCGAGATCAACGGCACCTATTATGGCAGCCAGAAGCCCGAGACATTCGCGAACTGGGCGGCGGCGGTGCCGGACGGCTTCCAGTTCAGTGTCAAGGCGTCGCGCTTTGCGACCAACCGGCGGGTGCTGGCCGACGGCGCGGCCTCGATCGAGAAATTCCTCACGCAGGGGCTGACGCAGCTCGGCGACCGGCTCGGCCCGATCCACTGGCAGTTCATGGCGACGAAAAAATTCGATCGCGACGATTTCGCGGGCTTTCTGGATCTGTTGCCCGACACCCAGGACGGCCTGCCGCTGCGCCACGCGATCGAGGTGCGGCACGAGAGCTTCCGCGATCCGGCCTTCGTCGACATGCTACGCGAGCGGAACATGGCGCTGGTCTATGCCGACAGCGACGAATTTCCATGCATAGACGAGCAGACCGCGGACTTCACCTATGCCCGGTTGCAGCGCAGCCGGGAAGACGTCGAAACGGGATATGACGCGAAGGCGCTCGATCATATGGCGACGCAGGCGCGCGATTGGGCGAAGGGCGGCCGCGACGTCTATATTTTCTTCATCGCGGGCGCGAAGGTGCGCAATCCGGCGGCCGCGCAGGCACTGATCGAAAAGCTATAAACCCTCCCCATCGCTTCGCGAAGGGGAGGATCTGGTTCAGGCCATCGCGGCCTTGGCCGCGAGGAAGTTGTACGGGTCGATGCCGCGGTTGCGATAGGCGCGGTGCGCTTCGTGATAGAGCGTCGGCTCGCCGATCCCCAACCGCGCACGCGCGGCGTCGAGCGGTTCGGCGAGCAGCGAGCGGATGTCCTGCTCAATGATCGCCTGCGACGCCTTGCCGTTGCGCTGGCCCTGGCGGATCGCGCCCATCACCGGCGCATCGCTCTTGATACCGCGCTTGACTTCATAGCCGCCGGCATAAGCGATGAAGAAATTGCCGTAGTTGCCCGTCTGGCCATAGGTGAAGCCGAGCACGCACTGTTCGCCGAGCGCGTCGCGGCCATAGCCGGTCAGGATATGGAACAGGTCGTGCGTGTCGCGCAGGCGGTTGGCATACCATTGGAGCTGGTCGTCGAACTGCGGCCGGCCCATCTTCTCGCTCTCGGCGACGAGCCCGGCGGCCGACAGGCCTTCGCGGCGCATGAAGGTGACATAGGCGTGGCCGACGCTGCCCTCGGGCAGTTCGTCGATCCAGCCATGATCGTCGAGCAGGTCGGGGAGATAGGGTTCGCTGGCCATCAGGCGCTGGCCGAGGTCGCTTTCGACGAAGGCGCGCGCGTCGTCGACGAAGCCCTTGCGCGGCAGATTCTCGAAGATGTGGAAGACCTGTTCGGTGTCTTCCTTGTCTTTGATCAGCTTGCGGAAGTGCGACAGCGCCTTGAACGGGCGGAACTTCGCGGGCTTGCGGTCGGGGTGGGAGAAGATGGTCGGGGTCATAGCGGCTCTCTGACGAATCATCTGATAAGGGGGAGATAGCATTACTGACATATATGTCAATAGTGGCTTGAGATGCGACTTCGAAAAATACCCGCGCGTCCCCGCGGAGGCGGGGACCCATCTACTGCCGGTTAAAACCGGCACCGACCGGAGATGGGCCCCCGCCTCCGCGGGGGCACACGGCTTTTCCTTGAGGATGGCGCTGGACGCTCCTCGCCGCGCCCCGTAACAGGCGCATAATACAGCGAGGGTTCATGAGCGACGACGGCAGAACGGAAAGCGCACGGCTGGTCACGCTCGACGCGCTGCGCGGCTTTGCGGTGATGGGCATATTGGCGATGAACATCGTCGCCTTTGCGATGCCCGAAATGGCCTATGTCTCGCCGCGCGCCTATGGCGGCGACACCGCGGCGGATCTGGTGGCGTGGGGGCTGGCGTTCGTGCTGGTCGACGGCAAGACGCGCGGGCTCTTTTCGATCCTGTTCGGGGCCAGCCTGATCCTGATCGTCGATCGCGCCGAAAAATCCGGGCAAAACCCTGCGTCGGTGCATTATCGCCGCATGGCGTGGCTCGCGATCTTCGGCCTTTGCCATTTCTTCTTCCTCTGGTGGGGCGACATATTGTTCCTCTACGCCGCGGTCGGCTGCATCGCCTTCCTGTTCCGGGGCTGGGAGGCGCGGCGGCTGATACGATGGGCGGCGGGGCTGTTCACGCTCGGCGTCCTGCTGATGTCGCTGCTGTTCGGCGGCCAGCTGCTCCTCGCATCATCGGCGGGCGACCCGGGCGCGCCGCTGGCGCGGGTCGAGGCGGGCGAGGCGATCCGCGACGAATATGCGACGATCGACGGCGAAGTGCAGCGCGAGCTGGCGCTGTATCGCGGCGGCTATCTGCCGATCCTCGGCCATCGGCTGGACGATGCCGCCGCGCCCTTTGCGATGCTGGTCTTCAACCTGCTCGAAACGCTGCCGCTGATGATGATCGGCATGGCGCTGTTCCGCAACGGCTTCCTGACCGGGGCGTGGGAGGCGCGCGCCTATCGCCGCGTCGCCCGGCGTTGGCTGCCGCCGGGATTGCTGCTGACATTGCTCGTCCTCTGGCTGATGCGCGAAGCGCGGTTCGATTATCTTTTCTCGCTCACCGCCTTCCTCGCCTGGGCGCAGCCGGGGCGGCTGATGATGACGATCGGCTATGCGGCGCTGCTCGTCCTGCTGATCAAGCATCACGCCGCCAGCCCGTGGATCGAACGCGTCGCGGCGGCGGGGCGGGCCGCTTTTTCCAACTATCTCGGCACCAGCATCGTGATGACGACGATCTTCTATGGCTATGGGTTGGGGCTGTTCGGGCGGGTCGACCGCGCGCCGCTCTATCTGTTCGTCATCGCCGCGTGGGCAGTCATGCTGCTGTGGTCGAAGCCGTGGCTCGACCGCTTTCGCTATGGGCCGCTCGAATGGCTATGGCGCAGCCTCGCGCGCGGCGCGATGCAGCCGATGCGGAAAGAGGCGAGGCCTCAGTAGCCGACCGCGCGGCCGAAGCCCGCGGGCTTGCGCTGGACGAGCGGGTTCGCCTCGCGTTCGAGCGCCGCGAGCGTTTCCTCAAACAGCGCGCGCAAATTGACGACGCGCGGCAGATATTCCTCGGGGCTGACCTGCGCTTCGACACAATGGCGCGCGAACATCTCGATATCCTCGGTGAGCGCGCCGAGCCGCTCGGCACCGAACTGGCGCGCTTCGCTCTTCAGCGTGTGCGCGGGCATCACGAGTCCGCGCGCGTCGCGGGCACGCATCGCCTCTTCGATCGCGGCGACCGATTTGGTGCCGTCCTCGCGGAAATAGCCCAGAATGCGCACGAACGCCGCGCCCAACTGGGTGCGGGTCGCGCGGAATTCATCCCAATCGACCAGGATCTCGTCCAATGCCCTGTCCCTCGGTGTTCCAATCGCTCGGTGGTCCCGAAGCCGCCATGCCCGAAGCTGGTAAAAAAGCCGTTACGATGGCCGGGGCGTGCAATGAAAGCCGCCCCATTTCGGGTCAGTCGCGGCGGACGCGCCAGCCGCCTTCGGCGTCGTCGGTCAGCGTCCAGCCCTGCTCGCCCGCCAGCGCGGCGACTTCGCGCGCCGCCTGCGGGTCGTCGGCGAGCAGCAGCACGTCCGCCGCCTCGCGCATCGCGCGCGCAAGCCGCAGCGCCGGCCACGGGCAGCGCATACCACGCGCATCGACGACGCGCGCCGCCGCGCCCGCCTCATTCGTCATAGGGGTTGCGCGTGTTACGGAAATTGAGGCGGATCGGGACGCCCTGGAAGCCCAGTTCCTTGCGCATCCCGTTCATCAGATAGCGCTGGTAGCTCGCGGGAAGCGCGTCGGTGCGGCTGCCGAAAACGACGAAGGTCGGCGGCCGTGTCCGCGCCTGCGTCATATAGCGCAGCTTGATCCGCTTGCCGCCCGGCGCGGGGGGCGGATTGGCCTCGACCGCGCGCTCGAACCAGCGGTTGAGCTTCGCGGTCGAGACGCGGTTGGTCCAGATCGCGCGCTGTTCGAAGGCGACGCGCACCAGCGTGTCGATCCCCTTCCCCGTCGCGCCCGAAATGCTGAGCACGGGCACGCCCTTGATCTGCGACAGCCCGTCGTCGAGCGCCGCGCGCACGCCGTTGAACAGCGACGAGGGATCTTCGGCGACGTCCCATTTGTTGAGCGCGACGATCAGCGCGCGGCCTTCGTCGAGCACCCGGTCGGCGATGCGCAGATCCTGCGCCTCGAGCCCCTTGGTGGCGTCGAGCAGCAGCACGACGACCTCGGCGAAATCGACCGCGTGCATCGCATCGGCGACCGACAGTTTCTCGAGCTTGTCCTGGACCTTCGCGCGCTTGCGCATCCCGGCGGTGTCGAAAAGCTGGATCGGCTGGACCTCGCCGTCCTTTTCCCATTGCCAGTCGACGCGGATCGAATCGCGGGTAATCCCCGCCTCGGGCCCGGTGATCAGCCGGTCCTCGCCGATCATGCGGTTGATCAGGGTCGACTTGCCGGCGTTCGGCCGCCCGACGATCGCGAGCTTGAGCGGGCCGAGCGGTTCCTCGTCGCCTGCGTCGCCATCGACGGCAGCTTCGGCGGCCTCCATGAAGGGCTCGACGATCGGCCGCAGCGCGTCGAACAGATCGACCACGCCCTCGCCATGTTCGGCGCTGAGCGCGATCGGATTGTCGAAGCCGAGCGCATAGGATTCCATCAGGCCGGTTTCGCCCTGCTTCCCCTCGGCCTTGTTGACGACGAGGATGATCGGCGTGTCTTCGCTGCGCAGCCAGCGCGCGATTTCCTCGTCGAGCGGCGTGACCCCGGCGCGGCCGTCGATCATAAACAGCGCCGCGTCGGCCTCACGCACCGCTTTCTCGGTCTGGACGCGCATCCGGCCGGGCAGCGTCGCGGCATCCTGATCCTCGAACCCCGCGGTGTCGACGATCAGGAATTCGAGCCCGAGCAGTTTCGCATCGCCCTCGCGCCGGTCGCGCGTCACCCCCGGCTGGTCGTCGACGAGCGCGAGGCGCTTGCCGACCAGCCGGTTGAACAGCGTCGACTTGCCGACATTGGGCCGGCCGACAATGGCGATCGTCGCGGATCGCGCCATCTCACATTCCCTGTTGTTGCGCCGGGCCGCCCCGGCCCGGACGCCTTAGCGCCAGGCCGTGATGGTTCCGTCGTCTGCCAAAATATACAAGATATTGTTTGCGACCACCGGTGCCTGCGACAGCGACGTCTTGAACTCCGTCGTCGCGAGCGTCGAGCCATCGGCCGGCGAAAATTCGACAAGCTGGCCTTCGCTGTTCACCGCGATCAGGCGCCCGCCGGCCAGGATCGGCCCGGTCCAGCGGATCGGGTCCTTCTTCTTCTTTTCGGTTTCGACCCGATAGCGCGCGAGCTGCTGGAGCCAGCGAACCTTGCCGCTGGTCCGCGCGACGCAGAGCAGCTTGCCGTCGTCGGTCATCGCATAGACCCACTCGCCGACCACATAAGGGGTCGAGATGCCCGCGATCGAGATTTCCCAGGTGCGCTGGCCGGTGACGAGTTCATAGCTCGCCATGCGGCCGCCCTGGCCGAGCGCGAAGACGCGGCCGCGGTCGATCACCGGGTCGGCATCGACGTCCGACAGCGTCGAGACCGACAGCGCCATCGAGGTGCGCGCGAGCGCGTCTTCCCACAGGTCGCGGCCATTCTCGTAACGATAGGCCTGAACCTCGCCCGACGAATAGCCCGCGACGATCGTGCCCTGCCCCGCCGCCGGCGAAGCGGCGCCAAAGACGCTGCCGGGCTCGAGCGAGGCAGTCGCCTGCCACTGCACCGCGCCCGTGGCCTGATTCAGCGCGAAAATCTGATTGTCCTGGCTGATCACATAGACGCCGCCGAAGGCGATCGTCGGCGCACCGCGCAGCGGCCCCGCGGGCTTCGCCTTCCACAGCACGTTGCCGTCGGCGACGTTGAGCGCCGCAACATCGCCCGATCCGCTCGTCGCATAGACGACATCGCCATCGACCCCCGCGCCGCCGCCGAACAGCGAATCGCGATAATCCTTGGCGGTGCTGCCGATCGACACGCTCCACAATTTCGTGCCCGTATCGGCCGCATAAGCGGTGACGACCGCATCGGTATCGACGACGAACAGGCGGTTGTCGGCAATCACCGGCGACGACGCGAGCCGCTGTTTCTTGGTGCTGCCCGCGACCTGCGCTTCCCACAGCTTCGTTCGCGTCGCGGCAAGCGCGGGGTGGCCCATCGATTTCGATGCGTTGCCGCCCGACTGCGCCCAATTCGCGTTGACCGCCGGTTCGGGCAGCACGACCGCGACCGCCTCGATCGCCGGATCGACCTTGATGCTGTTGTCGTTCGACAGGATCGATACGCGCTGGCCGACCGTCGGCGTCTTGGGCCCACCGTTGCCCTTGAGGGCGCCGCAGCCGGCAAGTGGCAGGGCGAGCAGCGCCGCGCCCATCACAAAATGGCGTTTCCGCATGTTACTTGGCTTCCTCACTCTTCGCGGCCGCCGCTGCGCCCGGCGTGCCTTTCTGGTCCCCGGCGGCCGGAGCCGCGCCGGCTGCGCTCGCGGCGGCACGCGCGCCCTCCACTTCCGCCTTCAGGCTTTCCGCCGCGCGGTCGGCGACGGCATCGACGCCCAGCATTCCCGCCATCTGGACGCTGCGCGATTGCAGCGTCTTGGCGACGTCGGGCAGCTTCGCGATCCGGCCGTAAAGCTGGCCGGCCTGATCATATTTTCCCTGGCTGTAATAAGCCGCGGCGCTAAGCTCGGCGGCGCTCGCGAACCAGCTCGACGCCGGGTCCTTGGCATCGACGATCGGCTTCAGCCGCGCGATGATCGCCTCGGGCTTCAGCGTGTCATATTCGAGCGCGGTCTGCCGAATCAGCGCCATGTCGCGCAGCGACTGGTCGAGCTTGGTGTCGGCGGCGACCCTGGCGATCAGCGCGGCCGCCGCCTTGAGGTCGCCGCTCTTCGCCTTCAGGTTCGACTGTTCGATCAGCGCCGCGGCGCGATAGGCGGGATTG
This sequence comes from Sphingopyxis sp., assembly GCF_025869345.1. Classification (GTDB taxonomy): domain Bacteria; phylum Pseudomonadota; class Alphaproteobacteria; order Sphingomonadales; family Sphingomonadaceae; genus Sphingopyxis. The sequence continues at coordinate 2,153 of NZ_JAOZVW010000067.1, read as the reverse complement.
CCTTCGCTTTCGAGCGCCTTGAGATCGGCGGTCGCGGCGGTCGGCTGCCCTGCCTTGACCTTGTCGAATGCGGCGATCAGCGCCTCGGCCTTTTCGCCGCGCGCGATTTCCTGCCGGTGACCCCAATAGAGATAGCCGCCGAACGCGATCAGCGCGGCGACCGCCCCGCCGAGAATCCAGCGTCCATAGCGCTGCATGATATTGTCGAGCTGGTCCTTGCGGACGGCTTCATCGACTTCCTGCAAAAACGCGTCGTTGCTGTTCGTCGGGCTCAGCGCCAATCAAACCTCCATCACATTCCATTGGCCCCGGACGATATCGGCTGGCCGGCCGCTTCCTTAGCGATGGCACCGGAAAAGGCCAAGCGATTCACTTGCGCGCGGCGCCAGCCCTTACCCTGCGTAGATCTGATCGGCGGTCGGGAATGAACGGGCCCTGACTTCGTCGGCATAATCCTTGACCGCGCCGCTGACGACCCCCGCCATATCCTGATAGCGCTTCACGAACTTGGGCACGCGCTCGAACATGCCGAGCATGTCGTCGGTCACCAGCACCTGACCGTCGCACTGCGCCGAGGCGCCGATGCCGATCGTCGGACAAGCGACCTTTTCCGTGATCTCGATCGCGATCGATTCGAGCACGCCTTCGATGACGATCGAGAAGGCACCGGCCTGCGCGACGGCGACCGCATCCTCGACGATCGAGCGCGCTTCCGCCTCGCTCTTGCCGCGCACGCCGTAACCGCCGAGGATGTTCACCGCCTGCGGCGTCAGGCCGACATGACCCATCACCGGAATGCCGCGCTGGGTGAGGAATTCGATCGTCGGGGCGAGCACCTTGCCACCCTCGACCTTCACCGCCGCGGCGCCGGTTTCCTTGAGCAGCCGCGCGGCGTTGTTGAACGCCTGTTCGGGGCTGCCCTCATAGCTGCCGAAGGGCATATCGACGATCACCGCGGCATGATAGCTGCCGCGCACCACCGCGGCACCGTGGAGCGCCATCATGTCCATGGTGACGCCGACGGTGTGCGGCAGGCCATAGATCACCTGCGCGAGCGAATCGCCGACGAGCAGCATGTCGCAATGCGGATCGAGCAGCTGCGCCATGCGCACGGTATAGGCCGTGAGCATGACGATCGGCTCGCCGCCCTTGCGCTGGCGGATGCGCGGCACCGTCAGGCGCTTCATCGGCTGCGGCGTCGGGTTGGCGCGGCTGGTGGAGGTGTCGAGGGTGAGCGTCTTGGGGAGCGTGGACATGGCGCGGGGGTCTAGCCGGTCCCATCGCCAAGCGAAAGATCGAACTCGGCCCCTGCAGCCTCATTGTAAAATTATCTTGACTCTATGTTTGATATTTTTAACATTAAGTCATCAAGAACGAACATTCGGAGAGTCGCCCCATGACCTATACCGAGAAAAAGGCCTGGCTGACGCTGGTCGCGATGCTGCTGGCCTACAGCCTCTATTTCGGGCTGATCCTTGCCGGCCATCCCGCGGGAAGCGATCGTTTCGCGATGCTGTGGCTGTTCGGGACGATCGCCGCGACGCAGGCGGTGGTCGTGATCATCGGCCATGTCTGGCTGGCGATCGCGGCGCGCAAGCTGCCCCGCGCGCGCGTCGACGAACGCGACCGCGCGATTGCCGCGCGCGGCACGCGGATCGGCTATTACGTCCTTTTGACCGGCACGATCATCGTCGGGGTGGTCATGCCCTTCACCGACCCGCCGATGCACATCGTCAACAGCGCCTTGTTCGCGATCGTGGTCGCCGAAACGGCCGGATTGCTGGTGGTCGTGACGAGCTACCGGAGGGGCTGGCATGGCTAAGCCCCCTTTCAGCAACGACATCCGCACCCTGCGCTTCCTGGCGGGCGAGATGACCCAGGGCGAGCTCGGCGACCATGTCGGGGTCACGCGGCAGACGATCGCGGCGATCGAGCAGGGCAAATATTCGCCGTCGCTCGAAGTCGCGTTCCGCATCGCGCACGTTTTCGACAAACCGCTCGAGGCGGTGTTTCGATGGGACGGGGATTGAACGGGGGCGGCCGCTATGGGGTGGGGAGCGGACACTCCCCACTTTCGTCATTCCCGCGAAAGCTGGAACCCAGCGCGTGCGTCGGCTGACCCCACTCTGGGTTCCCGCTTTCGCGGGAATGAC
>NZ_JAOZVW010000066.1 GCF_025869345.1 Sphingopyxis sp. | reverse complement strand
CGGGAACCCAGAGCACGCGTCGGCTGACTCCACCCTGGGTTCCCGCTTTCGCGGGAATGACGAAGATGTGTTATCGAACCTCGTCTATGAGCCGCTAACGCCCCTTCCGTCCCCGTCTACGCCTCCACGAGCGCCTTATATTCCGCCTCGGCCAGAAACCGCTCGGCGTCGAGCGCGGCCATGCAGCCCATGCCCGCCGCCGTCACCGCCTGGCGATACACTTTGTCGGTCACGTCGCCCGCCGCGAACACGCCGGGGATCGCCGTCAGCGACGTGCCGGGCGTCACCAGCAGATAGCCATCGTCATCAAGCGGCAGCTTGCCCTTGAACAATTCGGTCGAGGGGCTGTGGCCGATCGCGACGAAGCCGCCGTCGGTCGGCTCGTGGCTCGCCTCGCCGGTCACCGTGTCGATCAGGTCGACCCCGATGAGGCCCGCCGTGCCTTCGCCGCCGACGAAGCGCTCGACCCGCTTGTTCCAGAGCACCTTGATCTTCGGATTCGCGTGCAGCCGGTCCTGCAATATCTTTTCGGCGCGCAGATGATCGCGGCGATGGATCAGCGTCACATCGTCGCTATGGTTGGTGAGGTAGAGCGCTTCCTCGACCGCGGTGTTGCCGCCGCCGATCACCACCACCTTCTTGCCGCGATAGAAGAATCCGTCGCAGGTCGCGCAGGCGGAGACGCCCTTGCCGCCCAGTTCCTGCTCGCCCGGAACGCCGAGCCACTTCGCCTGCGCGCCGGTCGCGATCACCAGCGTTTCGGCGAGATAGACGTCGCCGCCGTCGCCGGTCAGCTTGAACGGGCGCTGCGACAGATCGACGTCGACGATCGTGTCCCAGATCATGCTCGTGCCGACATGCGTCGCCTGCGCGGTCATCTGTTCCATCAGCCACGGCCCCTGGATCACCTCGGCGAAGCCGGGATAGTTTTCGACATCGGTGGTGATGGTGAGCTGCCCGCCGGGCTGGAGCCCCTGCACGACGATCGGCTGCATTCCCGCGCGCGCCGCGTAGATGGCGGCCGACAGGCCGGCGGGACCGGAGCCGAGGATGAGCATCTTGGTGTGGTGGGTGGCGGGCATGACGGTCTTTCTGATCCTGTGCGGGATCGCACAGATGGGTGTTGCCAACCGCGCTAGCAAGGCTCACCTTCGCCGCCAAGGGGAGTCGGAAAAATGGCGAGCTGGTGGGAACGTCATGGGGTGCCGCGGCTGATCAAATGCGCCTGTTCGCAGGGGCAGATCATGAAGGCGCGCAGCCGGGTCGTGCCGCACGCGGCGGGCGACGTGCTGGAACTCGGCTGCGGCGGCGGCATCAATATGGAATTTTACGATCCGATGCGGCTCGACAGCTTCACCGGGCTCGACCCCTCGCCCGAGCTGCTGGCGATGAGCCGCGCCGCGGCGGCGGCGCGCGGGATCGACGCCGATATCCAGGGCGGGGTCGGCGAGGCGATGCCGTTCGAGAGCGGGCGCTTCGATACCGTCGTCACCACCTTCACCCTCTGTTCGGTCGCCGATCAGGCCGCGGTGCTGGCTGAAATCCGCCGCGTGCTGAAACCCGGCGGCACCGCGCTCTTCCTCGAACATGGCGGCGCGCCCGACGCGGGGGTCGCCCGATGGCAGCGGCGGATCGAACCCCTATGGAAGCGCATCGGCGGCAATTGCCACCTGACCCGCCCGATCGGCGACGCCTATGAAAAGGCGGGCTTCGCGGTCGAGCGGCAGGGCGCGGCCTATATGCCCAAGACGCCCCGTCCCTTCGGCTGGATCGAATATGGCGCGGCGCACGCCGCGGCCTGACGAAAGGATGGCGCGATGACGCGAGTCTGGCTTGTCCTCTTCACCACGCTCTTCCTGCTCGCCCCGACGGGTGCCGAGGCGCGCAAGGTCGCGCTGATCATCGGCAACAGCGATTATGCGAACACCAGCCATCTCGTGAACCCGGCGAACGACATCAAGCTGGTCGCCGCGTCGGCGCGGAGCGCGGGATTCGACGACGTCACCGTCGCCGCAGACCTTGCGGTCAACGAGTTCCAGAAGGCGATGCGCGATTTTCGCGCCAAGGCCGAGGGCGCCGAGGTCGCGATGGTCTATTACGCCGGGCACGGGATCGAGGCGCAGGGAAAGAATTGGCTGATCCCGACCGACGCGCAGCTCAAGTCGGACCTCGACCTGCCCTATGAAGCGATCAACCTCGACCGGCTGATGGAGTCGGTCTCGGGGGCGCAGATTCGCATGGTGATCCTCGATTCGTGCCGCAACAATCCCTTCGGCCGCAGCTGGCGGTCGGGGACGCGCGCGGTGCAGACCGGGCTCGCGGGGGTCGAGGCCGACGACGTGCTCGTCATCTTCGCCGCCGCGCCGGGGCAGACCGCCGCCGACGGCAGCGGCGCCAATTCGCCCTTCGCGACCTCGCTCGCGAAACGCCTGCCGCAGCCCGACCTGCCGGTGCAATTGCTGGGCGGCGCGATCCGCGACGATGTGCTCGCGGCGACCGGCGGCCTCCAGCGCCCCTTCGTCAGCGCGAGCATCACCGGCACGCCCGTCTATCTCGTCCCGCGCCCCGGCGCCGCCAACCGCGCGGCGATGGAGGAATTGATGTGGAAGGGCGCGCTCGCCGAGGGCAGCATCGGCGCCTTCAAATCCTATCTCGCCGAATTTCCCGCGGGCAAATATGCGGCGCAGGCCAGCGATGGCGTCGCGCGGCTGACCAAAGACCCCAAAGCGCCCGCACCGGCGGCGATCGCCGCGGCGGTCCGGCCGGCCGGTCCCAAATATATCCTCTCGAACGTCCGCGTCGATTGCGTCAAGCTGACCGGGCGGCTGGGGCTCGGCCTGCCCGACCAGCTCTTCCTGCGCTTCAACACCGGCGAGCGCTTTCCCGAGGGCAAGAGCGAGATCTTCTCGATCAAGAAGGGCGAAAGCTGGGTCGTCGACAAGGCCTTTTCCTTCGACCAGCCGGTGAGTTTCCAGCTCCGCGAATTCGACGATATCGGCGGCAGCGACCATATCGGCACCGTCGACCTCGGCAGCGAACCGGGGACGTTCACCAAGACGCTGACGGGGGACGCGAGCGACTATCGGGTGACCTATACGCTGACGGTGGGGTGACGGCGGCCAGCGGCCGATACCAGCCGCCGCCTGGGGCATCCGCCGGTCCCGGCCTTGACGAGCCGGACCCCGTCGTCTCTACTTGTCGCGGGTCGAAAGGGGGAGGCATAGAGCTTTGGCGAACAAGGTAAATGCGCTGGAAGAACTGACGGTTGAGATCCGGACCGGGATGGTCGCGGGCAATCAGAACTGGTCGCAATCGAACGTCAATGTCCGCACGACCACCCACCATGACGGTGCGACAGGTCACGGCCGCAGCGACACGAATGTTTCAACGACCTCGACCGAACAGTTGCGGCTTTTCGTGTGCGATGACGACGGAAGCGAGTTCGAAATTCGAGCTCACAATGTCGGTTTCGGGTTCAGGGAAGGGCATCGGGTATCGGCGGTCTACATGGCTTCGACCCATGACAGCCACCGCAGCGATGGCGACAATCTGGTCGGGCTGATCAATCATTCAACCGGCAAGCATAGCCTGTTCGGCAATAGCGTGAGCAGGCGCGTCAACACGCCGATCAACCTGATCTGGTTGGTGACCGGGCTTGCAATGGTCATCGCCGGTCCCATTCTCGTCTTCAAATTGTGGACCGCCTATGGCCCTGGCGATGGCGACCTGGGCTGGCTTCTCGTAAAGGGGCTCGGCTCGCTCGTGATCGGCGTTTTCGGGGCACTTTTCCTTCATTCGCAGTTGACGGTAACGCTGGGGCCAAAGGGACCCACCCTCGAGGAAGCGGTTCTTGCTCGCCTCCGCGAGACGATCGCCGCGTCTATCGAACAGGAGAAGGGCCGCTTGCCGCCCGCCGCGGGGATGGCGCCCGCCGCCGAGTAATCCACGGTGACGTGACGACGGCGCAACTCTCTGAACGCGGCGCGTAGCAAGAATGAATCCGCCAAATTCGGATGCGCGGGAGCGACAACTGCCGACCGAAAAGCGACGCTCCTATCTTCGTCATTCCCGCGAAAGCGAGAACCCGGAGCGAGCATCGGCTGATCCCACACCGGGTTCCCGCTTTCGCGGGAATGACGAAGTGGAGGGAAGGGCCGTTCTCTCCCTCGAAGCGGACGTCATGTTGGGGCGGTCCCGGCTATTCCTGCTCCCCGATCTCGACCAGTCCATGCCCCACGCTCACCCGCTCGTCGAAGACGAAGCAGCTACCGTGCCAGCGGCTGTCCGCCTCCGGCACCTGTTCCAGATAGGCGAGGATGCCGCCCTTCAGGTGCACGACATCCTCGACGCCTTCGCTCCGCAGGAAAGCGGTCGATTTCTCGCAGCGGATGCCGCCGGTGCAGAACATCGCAACCCGCTTGCCGGCAAAGTCGGCGGCATGGCTGCGCCACCAATCGGGGAAGTCGCCAAAGCTTTTCGTCTGCGGGTCGATCGCACCGGCAAAGCTGCCATAGCCGACCTCGAAGCCGTTGCGCGTGTCGATCAGCACCGTGCCCGGATCGTCGACGAGCGCGTTCCAGTCGGCGGGGTCGACATAGGGCGCGGCCTCCCGCGCCGGGTCGAGCCCCTGCACCTTCATCGTCACGATTTCCGTCTTGAGCCGCACCTTGAGCCGCCGGAACGGCATCGCCGCGGCGGCCGAATATTTGACGTCGAGGTCCGCGCAATCGGGCAGCGCACGGATATGCCCGATCACCGCGGCGATGCCGTCCGCGCCGCCCGCGATGGTGCCGTTGATCCCCTCGCGGGCGAGAAGCAGCGTGCCCTTGACCCCTTCCGCCGCGCACAGGTCCAGCAAGCGCTGGCGCAGGGCGGCGGGATCGTCGAAGGACGCGAAACGATAGAGGGCGGCGACGGTAAAGGTCATGGCGGCGCCCCATAACCCCCTGTTGCCGTCATTGCGAGCGTAGCGAAGCAATGGCGAGGTTGTTACCGGAACGGATCGCCCCGCGCCGTCGCATAATGCGCCATCGCCATCGTCGTCCATTGCGCATTGACGCGGATGCAGGTGGGGAAGACGCTGGCGTCGGTCACCAGCACGTTGGTCGTGCCGTGGACGCGGCATTCGGGATCGACGACGCCGTGGCGCGGGTCCTCGTTGATCGCATTGCCGCCGTGCGGATGGCTGCTCGACAAGGTGACATCGTCGGCCTCCTCGATCGCGGCCTCGAAAAAGGCATCGACGTCCATGCCCGGGGTCACCACCTGCCCCTTGGTCAGCGCCGGATAGCATTCGAGCGCGCCCGCCGCGAAATGCACCTTGGTCAGCGTCGCCATCGCGCGGCGGAGCAGCGGCAGATCCTCGGCCTTGTCGAGCTGGAACTTGAGCTTGCCGTCCTTCACCCGTCCGCGCCGGTCGGCGGGAAACAGGATGCCCGCCGAATGGACGCGGCCGAAATTCTGCATCCGCGCCGCATGGTCGGCGAACCAGCCGGGCATCAGCGACGCCATCGCCATCGGCGGCTGAAAATGGCTTTCGAGCAGGAAATCGCCGCAATCGACATAGGTCGCCATCTGGTCCTCGTCCCACGCATCGCCGCCGGTGCCGGGCGGCATCAGCGCGACGACCGGCGAGGCGATGTTGAGCGACACCTGCCGCCCGGTGCCGTCGATGTCGCTGCGGCTGAGCAGCTTCGACGAAGCGATCGTGCCGCCGGCGACGATCACCCCGACGCGGGCGCGGACGAGCGCCTGCGACCCGTCGGGCAGGATCAGCTTCACCGCCTCGGCCTCGCGCCGCCCGTCGATCGCGGTCTGCCAGATGATGCGATCGGCCTTGGTGCCGGGCAGGATGCGCGCGCCATGATCGCGGCAGGCATCGGGCAGATAGGTCTGCGCCATCCCCAGCCGCCGCCCATAGGCGCAGCCCGTATTGCAATAGCCGCAATAGGCGCAGGCGGTCGGCGTGTGCGGCGGCCCGAAATTCTTCGCGAACCAGTCGGCGACGGCGCGCCGGTCCTTCGGGTCGGTCGAAGTCGCGGCATAGGCGTGCCAGCCGTTCAACAGGTGCGGGCCGTTGTGCCGCCCGCTGCGCGGCTCGATCGGCGCGATGCCGAGGCGGCGCTGGATCGCGTCATAGCTCCGGTGGAATGCCGCCGCGTCGATCGGCGCGCCGACGCGCGCCCATCTGGCGAACACGTCGACCGCGTCGGGGTGCGTCCGCCCCGCCTCGTTCACGCGCAGGCAGATGCCGTTGTTGATCGTCGACGACCCGCCGACGCAGCGGCCCTGAAACACCACGAAATCGCGGTTGGTCGAAGTTTGCAGCGCGCCGTGCTTGAACAGGTTCGCGACCATGTCGAGCTCGTGATGATTGATCCGCGGCGAGGGATAGAAGGGCCCGGCCTCGACGATCAGCACCTTATAGCCCTGCGCCGCGACCCCGTGCGCCGCGACCGCGCCGCCCGCGCCCGAACCGATGACGATCACGTCATATTCGTCCGCGAGCGTCGAAGCGTCGAGGATATGCGCGGGGTCGATTTCGCGCCCGTCAACGCGTGTGATCTCGATTTCGCCGGAACCGCGATGGCGATGCTTCGGCAGGGTGAAGCCGATCTGCCTGTGCACCGGGTTCGCGGCGTTGGCGTCCTGATCGCCCGGCATCCAATGGCCGTAATAACAGCCGTAGATGATGCCGCGCAGCCGCGCCATGTCCTGGAACAGGTCGATCTGGCTATTCTGGAGCCGGTTCCGGATTCGCCGCGCGCGTTCCCCGACATCGGCGAGCGCGAACAGCGGGCCGAGCACGATTTCGGTTGCGGTCAGCGACAGGCGGATCTCGTCGAGCTTCGTCCCGCCGACCTTGGCGAACAGGTCGCTGACGTTGGCGACGACCTGATCGGGCGTGATCTTCATCTCGGCGCCGTGGAACAGCGCCTCGGTCAGCGCCTTCAGGAATTTGAGCTGCCCGAAATTGAACGGTGCCGCCATCGCCATGCCCCCTGCCTGCCCTGTGGTCAGATGCCGGTTTATAGGGCGCGAAGGCAAGGCGTATTGTATCGAAGCGGCAGTTTGGGGGTGGAACAGTCCTTCCAACCTTCGTCATTCCCGCGAAAGCGGGAACCCAGCAGCGACGTCGGACTGGGTTCCCGCTTTCGCGGGAATGACGAAGTAATGGTATCGAACCTAGCCCCTTCGCGGTCGGTCGACGATTTCGTTACGCCGCTTTCTTCGCTTGCCGGAACTTGTGCAGCAGCGGTTCAGTATAGCCCGACGGCTGCGTCACCCCCTCGAAGATCAGCGCCCGCGCCGCCTGCCACGCAATCCCATCCGGCGTCAGCTTTTCGTAGAGCGGATCGCCCGCATTCTGCGCATCGACCTTCGCCGCCATGCGCGCCAGCGCGGCGTCGACCTGCGCTTCGGTGCAGACGCCGTGGAGCAGCCAGTTCGCCAGCGCCTGCGACGAAATGCGCAGCGTCGCGCGATCCTCCATCAGGCCGACGTCGTCGATGTCAGGCACCTTCGAGCAGCCGACGCCCTGGTCGATCCAGCGCACGACATAGCCCAATATGCCCTGACAATTATTGTCGAGTTCGCGCGTGACCTCGGCCTCGCTCCAGTTGCGTCCCGTGGCGACGGGGATGGCGAGCAGCCGGTCGAGCGCGGGCACCGCCTCGCCCGCGATCTCGCGCTGGCGGGCGAACACATCGACCATATGATAATGCAGCGCGTGGAGCGTCGCGGCGGTCGGCGACGGCACCCAGGCGGTGTTCGCGCCCGATTTCGGATGGCCGATCTTGGCGTCCAGCATCGCCTTCATCAGGTCGGGCATCGCCCACATGCCCTTGCCGATCTGCGCCTTGCCGCTGAGGCCGCAGGCCAGGCCAATGCGGACGTTGCGGTCCTCATAGGACGCGATCCAGTCCGACGCCTTCATCTCGCCCTTGGGGATCATCGGCCCGGCACGCATCGAGGTGTGGATTTCGTCGCCGGTGCGGTCGAGGAAGCCGGTGTTGATGAAGACGATGCGGTCCTTCACCGCCGCGATGCAGGCGGCGAGGTTGGCCGACGTGCGGCGCTCCTCGTCCATCACCCCGACCTTGACCGTGTGCCGCGCGAGACCGAGCATGTCCTCGACCGCGTCGAACAGCCGGTTCGTGAAGCCGCATTCCTCCGGCCCATGCTGCTTGGGCTTGACGATATAGACGCTGCCCGCGCGGCTGTTACGGAGGCTGCCGAGCCCCTTCAGGTCATGGACCGCGCAGAGGCTGGTGATCACCGCGTCGCACAGTCCTTCAGGCGCTTCGCTGCCGTCGGGAAGCCGGATCATCGGCGTCGTCATCAGATGGCCGACGTTGCGCACGAACAGCACGCTGCGGCCGTGCAGCGCGAAGGCCGTGCCGTCGGGGGCGGTCCAGTCGCGGTCGGCGGCCATGCGGCGCGTCATCGTCTTGCCGCCCTTGTCGAAACTCTCGACCAGATCGCCGCGCATCAGGCCGAGCCAGTTCGTATAGCCGAGCACCTTGTCCTCGCCATCGACCGCGGCAACGCTGTCCTCGAGGTCGATGATCGTCGTCAGCGCAGCTTCGACGATGACGTCGGCGATGCCCGCGGGGTCGGTCCGGCCGATCGCGCTGGCGGGATCGATCACCAGTTCGATGTGCAGGCCGTTGTGCTTCAGCAGGATGCCGCCGTCGCGCGTGCCGGCAAGCTGCGCCGGGTCGGCGAGCGCCAGCTCCCCGCCCTGCCAGTCGGCCCATTTGCCGCTGGCGAGCGGCACCGCTTCGTCGAGGAAAGCCTTCGCCCGCGCGATCACCGCCGCGCCGCGCTCGGCATCATAGCCGCCGGGCTTCGCGGGCGGTGCGTCGAGCGCGTCGGTGCCGTAGAAGGCGTCGTAGAGGCTGCCCCAGCGCGCATTGGCGGCGTTCAGGGCGAAGCGCGCGTTCAGAGCGGGGACGACGAGCTGCGGCCCCGCCATCGTCGCGATTTCGGGATCGACGTTCGCGGTGCCGACCGCGAACGGCGCGGGTTCGGCGACGAGATAGCCGGTCTCGCGCAGATACGCCTGATAGGCTTGCGCGTCGTGCGCTTGCCCTTCGCGCGCCTGGTGCCAGGCATCGATCTTCGCCTGCAAATCCTCGCGCTTCGCCAGCAAGGCGGCGTTCTCGGGCGCGAACTTGCCGAGCAGCGCGGCGAAATCGGCCCAGAAACGGTCGGCGTCGAGCCCCGTTCCCGGCAGCGCCCGGGTTTCGAGGAATTGGACCAGACGCGAATCGACGGAAAGGCCGTGGCGATCGAGGAAATCAGTCATGCAAACACCCTTTGGTCGGCGCGGACGCGCCAGTGGACCCGGGGAGGAAAGGGCCGCCGCCCTATGGCGCGAATGACCGGGCTTGGCAATGGGGCGGTGGATTGGATGGCGACGCCATGCCTTGAGCGACTTGACCATCCCCTATCGTCACCCCGGACTTGATCCGGGGTCCCGCTTTTAACCGTCGCTGAGCGGGACCCCGGATCAAGTGCGGGGTGACGAAGAAACAAAATACAGCACCCGATC
>NZ_JAOZVW010000065.1 GCF_025869345.1 Sphingopyxis sp. | reverse complement strand
ATCCAGGGCGGTTTACGCACGCTCTGGATTGCTTCGCTTCGCTCGCAATGACGAGCTAAGGATCAAGCCGTGATCATCGGCCTCGGTTCCGATCTCTGCAATATCGAGCGCATCCAGGCCTCGCTCGATCGTTTCGGCGAGCGCTTCGAAAAGCGCGTCTTCACCGACATCGAGCGCGCCAAGGCGGCGCGGCGGCCCTTCACCCGCGCGGGCACCTATGCCAAGCGCTTCGCCGCCAAGGAGGCCTTTTCCAAGGCGGTCGGCACCGGCTTCAAGCGCGGCGTGTTCATGAAAGACATCGGCGTCGTCAACGCCCCCTCGGGCGCGCCGACGCTGGCGCTCTCCGGCGGCGCGGCGGCGCGGCTCGCGGAGATGGTGCCTCCGGGGCATAAAGCCCACATTCACCTGACGCTGACCGACGACCATCCCTGGGCGCAGGCTTTCGTCATCATCGAGGCAATCAAGGACTGAGCATGGCGAAGAACAAGGCGGACAGGGACGAAGGCGGCTGGGGCAAGCTGATCCGCGATATCGTGGTGATCCTGATCCTCGTGCTCGGCATCCATAGCTGCGTCGCCAAGCCTTTCTATATCCCGTCCGATTCGATGATGCCGATCCTGCGCAACGGCGACCGGCTGATCGTCAGCAAATATCCCTATGGCTGGTCCTATGCCTCGGCGAGCTTCCACCTCGCGCCGAAGACGCCCGGCCGCTGGTTCGGCAAGCTGCCCGCGCGCGGCGACATCGTCGTGCTCGAACATCCGGTGACGCGCGTCGATTATATCAAGCGCGTGATCGGCCTGCCCGGCGACACGATCGAACTGCGCGGCGGCGCGCTGATCATCAACGGCAAGCCGATCAAGCGCGAGGTCGAACCGATGCTGTCGATCCCGGTCGATGCCAACATGCCCGGCCCCGACAGCAGCCTCGGCCGCTTCCTGACCCGCGATGCGAGCGGCAAGGACGTGCTCGAACTGCCGATCGTGCGCGAAACGCTGCCCGGCGGCGCGACCTTCGACACGATCGACATGGGCCCCGGCTATATGACCGACGATTATGGGCCGATCAAAGTGCCCGCCGGCCACCTGTTCCTGATGGGCGACAACCGCGACGGCAGCGCCGACAGCCGCGTGGCCGTCAGCCAGAAGGGCCTTGGCGGCCCGGTGCCGTTCGATGCGATCGCCGGCCGCGCGGAGATCATCAGCTTTTCGACCGACGGCACGGCCGAATGGTATAATCCGCTGAGCTGGTTCGGCGCGCTGCGCCCGGACCGCGCCGGAACCAACTTGCGCCCCGCGCATGATGGAAACGCGAAATAGGGAGCGACGGCATGGCGGCGACGACAAGGAAGACCAGCGCGACGCGCGCCAAGGCGTCCACCACCCCTGCGCCGCCGGTGGAGGAACATCGGGAAGCCCCCGGCCCCACCGAGATTCGCAGCCAGCTCGTCCGCACCGAGCTTTTGAAGGCGGGCGTCTGGCTGGGTCTCGCGCTGCTCATCGGCGTGTGCATCGTGCTGATCCAGCCGATCCTGCTGATCTTCGCGGCGATCGTCGTCGCGGCGATCCTCGACGGCGGCACCCGCCTGATCGGCCGTATCCTGCCGATCGGCCGCGGCTGGCGGCTGCTGATCGTCTGCCTGTCGCTCGTCGCCTTTCTCGTCTGGACGGTGATGTTCGCGGGCTCGCAGATCGCCGATCAGGCCGCGACCTTGCAAAAGGTCGTCATGGGCCAGGTCGAGCGCATCGCGGCGTGGGCGAGCGCGCACGGCATGGGCGACGTCCAGTTCGACACCAAGACGATCACGGAGAATATCGCCGGCACCGTCGGGCGCGTCACCGCCGCGGTCGGCACGGTGCTCGGCGCGCTGACCAGCCTTGTCATGGTCGTCGTGCTCGGCATCTTCATCGCGATCGAACCACGGCTCTACGAACGCGGCGTCGCGTGGATGCTGCCGATGAAAAGCCGCGAGAATTTCTATATCACCACCGCGCGCATGGGCTTCACGCTGCGCCGGCTGATGGCGGGGCGGCTGCTCGGGATGATCGTCGAGGGGATCGGCACCTGGCTCGCCTGCCTCGCGGTCGGCATTCCGATGGCGGCGCTGATGGGACTGCTCACCGGCCTGCTCGCCTTCATCCCCAATATCGGCGCGATCGTCTCCGGCGTGCTGCTGGTGCTCGTCGGTTTCTCGGCCGGGACCGACGCCGGCCTCTGGGCGATCGCCATCTATTTCATCGTCCAGACGGTCGACGGCTATCTGATCGTGCCGATGGTCGCGAAGCAGACCGTCGACCTGGCCCCGGCGCTCGTCCTCGGTGCGCAGATTTTGTTCGGCGCGCTGCTCGGCATCATGGGGCTGTTCCTCGCCGACCCGATCGTCGCGATGATCAAGGTCGCGCTCGAACGCGAAGCCGAACGCAACGCAGGGACGTAGCGGCGGCGATTCCTTAGCCGGAAAACACGTCGCCCCCGCGAAGGCGGGGGCCGCTATCGGCATAGCGCAAGGCTGCCCGCGGCCCCCGCCGTCGCGGGGGCGACGATGGCGTTACGGCCGCGGAGCCGGAGCGCCCGGAGCGCCCTGCTGCTGCATCTGCTGTTGCTGCATCATCTGCTGCATCGCCCGAACCTCGGCCTCGGATTTGAAATCGATCAGTTCGACGTCGAAATAGAGCGTGCTGTTCCCGGGGATCGGCCCCTTGGCTTCGGCGCCATAGCCCTTTTCCGGCGGAATGACGATCTTGTACTTTCCGCCCTTCTGCATCTTCTTGAGCGCTTCGCTGAAGCCCTGAACCACGCCGGTCACGGGCATCGGCGCCTGTTCCTGCTGGTCGAAGATCGTCCCGTTGCCGAGGCGGCCGGTATATTTGATGAGCACGATATCGCCGTCGGTCGGGCTCTTGCCCGCGCCGGCCTTCACCACCTCGAACTCGCGAACGACGGTCTGGCACCAGGCGAAGCCCGTGCCCGCGACGAGCAGCGCGATAAGGCCGATCCACATCAGCCAGAGCCCGCCCTTGCTCACCGGGCGCAGCGGAACCGTCGTGACGCTCATTCTATTGTCCTTCCCCTGGCCCGCGGATGATCCAGCGCAGCGAAATATCGGCGTCGCCTATAGGCGGTGCGGCGTGCAGGGGTCCAGAGGCAATTGCGCCCGCGTGGCCGGTAAAGTCTAAAGTCCGCTATGGGGTGGGAAGCGGACGTAAAGTCCTCTCCCCTTCAGGGGAGAGGGTTGGGAGAGGGGGAGGCGTCCACGCCCCTCTCAACTCCGGCTAGCCGGTAAACCGGCAAGCCTTCGTATCTCTCCCCTGAAGGGGAGAGAGCAAGCTCCGCCGACGACCGCAACCGGTCGAATCCGGGCATTCGATCCAGATCGGCACGAATGGCGGCTAACGACCGAAAGCCGCCGTCAAACCCGTCCACCCCGAAAACCGCCCTCCTCCTCGCCCAGCCCTTTCCGTAAACGTAAAGTGATTGCGCCGCCCGCCGCAACGCGATAGGCCTGCGCCATGTTTTTCGGCTTCCTCGACGAGCTTCGCGCCGCGGGCATTCCCGCCAGCCTGAAAGAGCATCTGCTGTTGCTGGAGGCGCTCGACCGCGAGGTCATCGACCGCAGTCCCGAGCAATTCTATTATCTGTCCCGCGCCATCTATGTGAAGGACGAGGGCCTGCTCGACCGCTTCGATCAGGTGTTCAACAAGGTCTTCAAGGGCCTGCTCACCGATTACGGACAGAACCCCATCGATGTGCCCGAGGAATGGCTCAAGGCGGTCGCCGAGAAATATCTGACGGCAGAGGAGATGGAGGCGATCAAGTCGCTCGGCGACTGGGACGAGATCATGGAGACGCTGAAGAAGCGGCTCGAGGAACAACAGAAGCGCCACCAGGGCGGCAACAAATGGGTCGGCACCGGCGGCACGAGTCCCTACGGCAATTCGGGCTATAACCCCGAGGGGGTGCGGATCGGCGGCGAGAGCAAGCACAAGCGCGCGCTGAAAGTCTGGGAAAAGCGCGAGTTCGCCAATCTCGACAACACCAAGGAACTCGGCACCCGCAACATCAAGATCGCGCTTCGCCGCCTGCGCAAATTCGCGCGCGAGGGCGCGGCCGACGAACTCGACATTCCGGGCACGATCGACGGCACCGCGCGGCAGGGCTGGCTCGACATCCACATGCGGCCCGAGCGGCGCAACGCGGTGAAACTGCTGCTGTTCCTCGACGTCGGCGGATCGATGGACCCGTTCATCAAGCTGTGCGAGGAATTGTTCAGCGCCGCGACGAGCGAGTTCAAGAATCTGGAGTTCTTCTATTTCCACAATTGCCCCTATGAAGGGGTATGGAAGGACAATAAGCGCCGCTGGTCCGAACGCCACCAGATGTGGGACATCCTCCACAAATATGGCCATGATTACAAACTGATCTTCGTCGGCGACGCGTCGATGAGCGCCTATGAAATCACCCATCCGGGCGGCAGCGTCGAGCATTTCAACGAGGAATCGGGCGCGGTGTGGCTCCAGCGGATGACCCATGTCTATCCCGCCGCAGTGTGGCTCAACCCGGTGCCCGAGGCGCATTGGGGCTACACCCAGTCGGTGAAGCTGATCAAGCAGCTCATGAACGACCGCATGTATCCGCTGAGCCTCGCCGGGCTCGACAATGCGATGCGCGAGTTGACGCGGAAGCATTGATCTACGGCTTCCATTAATCGTCATTGCGAGGGCCGAAGGCCCGTGGCAATCCAGAGTTCGCGTAAACCGCCCTGGATTGCTTCGCTCCGCTCGCAATGACGAAGAATTCGGGTTCCTCGCATAGGCTCCCCATGATCGACCTCCCCCTCGTCACCATCCTCCTGCTCACCGGCTTCATCAACCTGATCGGCGCGCTCGCTTATGCCGCACGGATCGCGGGGGTGCGGACGCGGCGGATCGCGATGTCCTTTGCGCTGTTCAACATCCTCGTGCTCTTCTCGCGCACCTCGAACAGCTTCCTCGGCCCGTTCCTCGCCAAGCGGATCGAGACGCGCATCCACGACGGATCGGGCGCGTCGCTGTTCGTCGACATGCAGTTCGTGCTCGCCGCCGCCAGCGTCGCGACGCTGATCGGCATCCTGCTCGTCCCCACCGGACAGCGCATGTTCGCCGCCGCGATCGGCTGGTATCAGGACAATCGCTCGACGACGAAGCTGGCGCTCAGGGCCGCCAGCCCCGCCGGACTGCGCACCCTGCGCCAGTCGCTTCGCCTCCCCAGCCTTGCGCACCTTAAAGAGTGGCGCATGCCGCAGGGGATCGGCTGGGGCGTGCTGATCGCCAATTGCCTTGCGCAGTCGCTGCTCGCGGTCGGCGTCGTCGCGTCGCTCTACGCCGGCTATCTCGCCCCCGAGTTCCGGGTGACCGCGTCGCAATTATCGGCGCTGATCAACGGCTTCGCGACGATCCTCCTGTTCGCCTTCATCGATCCGCAGCTGTCGGTGATGACCGACGATGCCGTCGAGGGCAAAGTCGACGAGGCCGATTTCCGCCGCGCGATCACCTTCATCTCGCTGAGCCGCCTCGCCGGCACGGTGCTGGCGCAGGCGCTGCTGCTCCCCGCCGCCTCGCTGATCGCGATCGTCGCCGTCCATGTCTGAGCCCGAACGCGGCCACAGCCGCTTCCACGCCGTCCGCGCCCGGCTCGAGGCGATGGCGGTCGAGCCGGGGCCAC
Source organism: Sphingopyxis sp. (assembly GCF_025869345.1). Taxonomy (GTDB): domain Bacteria; phylum Pseudomonadota; class Alphaproteobacteria; order Sphingomonadales; family Sphingomonadaceae; genus Sphingopyxis. The sequence goes on along the minus strand of NZ_JAOZVW010000065.1, from coordinate 3,989 downwards.
GCGGCTGGTTCCTCGAATTTCTCGTCTTCGGCTTCAAGCAGGGCTGGGCGTGCCTGTTCGGGGCGCTGATGCTCACGCTGCTTCTCGGCACGCACCTCTTCTGGCCCGAAAGTGCACCGATCCATCGCTATGACGCGATCACGATCGGCGCGGTCCTGATCCAGCTCGCGATGCTCGCCTTCCGGCTGGAGACGCCGAAGGAAGCCATCGTCATCCTGATCTTCCACATCGTCGGCACGGTGATGGAATTGTTCAAGACCGCCGCGGGATCGTGGCAATATCCCGAGGGGAGCCTGCTCCACATCGGCGCGGTGCCGCTCTTTTCGGGCTTCATGTATGCCGCGGTGGGCAGCTATATCGCGCGCGTCTGGCGCATCTTCGATTTCCGCTACACGCGCTACCCGCCGCTCTGGACGAGCTACGTCCTCGCCGCCGCCATCTATGTCAATTTCTTCGCGCACCACTGGCTGCCCGACATCCGCTGGTTGCTGTTCGCGGCGACCGCGCTGCTCTTCTGGCGCTGCCAGGTGTGGTTCCGCCCGCTCCACGTCCACCGCCGGATGCCGCTGCTCGCCGGCTGGGGCCTCGTCGCGCTGTTCATCTGGTTCGCGGAGAATATCGGCACCTTCGCCCGCGCCTGGACCTACCCCAGCCAGAAGGACGGCTGGCATATGGTCGGCGTCGAGAAACTCGGAAGCTGGTATCTGCTGATGATCATCAGCTTCGTGCTGGTGAGTCTGGTGCAGCGACCGAGGGAACCCGATGTCTATTCTCCCCTCCCTCTCAGGGAGGGGTCGGGGGTGGGTATGCGGCCCGACGCAAGCTAGAAGAGAAGAGCGGCGAGCTTCGCTCGCCAACCCACCCCTAACCCCTCCCTTGCAGGGAGGGGAATCAGCCGAATGGCCGGTCGATCGAGGGCGGCGGTTCGCTGAACCATTTCGGACCGCGCTCGGTCATGTAAAAGCAATCCTCGATGCGGATGCCGAACTCGCCGGGGATATAGATGCCCGGCTCGTTCGAGAAACACATGCCGGGTGCCAGTTTCGTCGTCTCGCCACGCACCAGATTGACCGGTTCATGCCCGTCGAGCCCGATGCCGTGCCCGGTGCGGTGCGAGGTGCCGGGCAGCCGATAACCCGGCCCCCAGCCAAGATTCTGATAGAAAGCGCGCACCGCATCGTCGACCGCGCCCGCCGGCGTGCCGATCTTCGCCGCGGCGAAGGCGACGTCCTGTCCCTTGCGCATCTCGTCCCACACCTGCCGTTGGCGCGGGGTCGCCTTGCCGTAAACGAAGGTCCGCGAAATATCCGACTGATAGCCGTGCACCGTCGCGCCGCAGTCCATCAGCACGACCTCGCCGTCCCTCACCGCCTGCGGCTTGCCCGACCCATGCGGATAGGCGCTCGCCTCGCCGAGCAGGATCAGCTCGAACTCGCTCGCACCGCCCAGCGCTACTGTCGCGGCGCGCATGATCGCGCCGATGTCGGCGGGCGCCATCCCCGCCTCGATCCGCGGCGCGGTGTGGCGATAGGCGGCGACGGTGATGGCGTTCGCGACCTGCATCAGCGCGATCTCGGCCGCCGACTTGTGCATCCGGCACCCGCGCACGACCGGCGCGCCGTTGACGACGCTCGCGTCCGGCATCGCCTTTTGCAGGCCATCGACGGCGAAATAGCGCACCGTCTCCTCGACCCCGATCCGTCCCTTGGCGAGGCCGCGCTTGCCGAGCCATGCCGCGACCGCCGCGAGCGGATTCTCGTCCTCGTTCCACGTCAGCACGTCGGCCGGCACGCCCAGCGTCTCGCGCACCGACGGCTCCTCGAAAAAGGGCGTGACGATCGCCACCTCGCCCTCGCGCGTCAGCACCGCGGCGGTCAGCCGCTCGCTCCGCCACCATTCGACCCCGGTGAAATAGATGAGGCTCGACCCCGGCTCGATCAGCAGCGCGCCGATGTCGTTCGCGCGCATGAACTCCTTCGCCTTCGCGATCCGCGCCATGCGCTCCCCGCGCCCGATCGGCACCGCCTTTGCGGCGAGGTTGGGAAGGCCCGCCGTGTCGGCCGCAAGAACCGATGCAGGCAAACTCGCGGCAAGCCCACCAAGCGCCGCGGTGCCAAGAAATTGCCTGCGGTGCATCGCCGTCCCCCTCATCGATAGATCAGCAGGTCCGCGATCTCCTCGCGCCACGCCGCCTCGTCGGGCAGCGCGAGCGCATCGAGATCACCCGGCGCCGCGCCCGTATCGTCGACCCATAGGCGCAAGTCCGGCCCGCCGTTGATCACGTCGATCGCGAGCACGTCGTCGGTATATTCATATTTGAAATCCGTGCCGCGCCAGATCGGATAATCGGGCCAGAGGCTGCGGATCGCCTTGAACCCCAGCGCCTGCACGCGCCACGGGCGGAAGGCTGCAGGATCGTACCAAGGCCCCTCGGCATGGATATGGATACCGTTGTTGAGCCGGCCGACATGCTTGTGAAAGGTCGGCTGGAACCAGATGTCGCGCAGCTTGCATCCCGCGAGCCATTCGGGCGCGAGCCGGTGCATTTCGGCGATCACCGCCTTCGCATCGATGTCGGGCGCGCCGAACAGTTCGAGCGGGCGCGTCGTTCCCCTGCCCTCGCTCAGCGTCGCGCCCTCGACCATCACCGTCCCGGCGTAGGCGCGCGCCATGTTGACGTTTGCGGCGTTGGGGCTGGGGTTGATCCAGACACGGTCGGTGGGCCAGCCGAAGCCGGGGCCGCCCGGCTCCCAGCCATCCATCGCGATCACGCGATAGTCGACGTCGAGCGCGAAGTGGCGGATGAACCAATGTCCCATCTCGCCCATCGTCAGCCCGTGGCGCATCGCCATCGGCCCCGCACCGACGAAGCTCTCCCAGCCTTCGCGCAGTAGCGTGCCCTCGACGGGGTGCCCCGCCGGGTTCGGACGGTCGAGCACCCACACCGCCTTGCCGTGCGCCGCCGCGGCTTCGAGAATGTAAAGCAGGGTCGTCACATAAGTGTAGATGCGGCAACCCAAATCCTGAAGATCGACCAGCATCACGTCGAACGTATGCATCGACTGGCCGCTCGGCCGCCGCACCTCGCCATAAAGGCTGAACACCGGCATGCCATAGGTCGGATCGGTGAAGTCGGGCGACTCCATCATATTGTCCTGAAGGTCGCCGCGCACGCCATGCTGCGGCCCGAAGACCGCGGTGATGTCGATCCCCGCCGCGACAAGCGCGTCGAGGCTGTGGGTCAGGTCGGCGGTCACCGAAGCGGGATGCGCGAGCAGCGCGACGCGCTTTCCCTCCAGCGGCGCGCGAAGCGCGGGGTCGGCGAGCAGGCGGTCGATGCCGAAGGAAACAGTCATGCCGCGTCGGGTGCCCCAAGCGTCACCCTAAAGCAATCGGGATGATGAAAGTCGGGCTTTCCGGGCGGATGGCAAAGCGCCCAATAGCTTTTGGTGCCGTCGACCTCCTCGATCACCGCCGACAGCGCCAGCTTCGATCCCTTGTCGGGAAAAATCCCGGGTTCGATGCGCAGCGCATAGCCATCATCGCTCCGCTCGGCCTTCATCCGCCAAGGGGCAAGCTGGTCGGCGCGCAGCAGCGAGCGGTAATCGTCGAACTGGTAACAGGCCCAGCGCCCGTCGGGGGCATAGTTGAATTCGGTATAATCGGGTTGGCCTTCCTCGGTCAGGAACGCCTCGAAGCATGTGCTTTGCCAGAGCCCGTCGGTCCCGCCGTCAGCGATGACCAATTCCCCCTCCCCCTGCGGCAGCACGACCGCACCGATCGTGCCCTCGACGATGAAGTTGAGCGCGAAACCGTCGTCGAACGACAGCCCGATCTCGACGGCGATCGATCGCACCGCCCTCGCGGGGGTATCGGGGTGGCAGATAAGGGGCAACCGGCGGCTGCCCTGATGATCGGACACTCAACCCTCCTCCGTTCGTCCTGAGCTTGTCGAAGGACGCTCTTCTTCGTCACCCCGGACTTGATCC
>NZ_JAOZVW010000064.1 GCF_025869345.1 Sphingopyxis sp. | reverse complement strand
GTCACCGTCGCTGAGCGGGACCCCGGAGCAAGTCCGGGGTGACGAATAAAGCAAGGTCATCCCTTTCCTTTCACCTGATCGGCCTCCCCTCCTCGACACTCGCCCATTGGCGTCCGTCGTGGCCGAAGAGGATATGGGCGCCGGCGCGGCGGCGGCGGTCTAGGAACTCCATCGTCTTGAGGCCCGCCTCGCGGTCGACCACCGCCTTTTGCAGCACCATCAAATCGAGGTTGCGCTCGGTGTAGCAGCAGTCGGCGGCGAGCAATATCTCGCGCCCGCTCGGCAGCGTGACGATGACGCTCTGGTGGCCCGGCGTATGGCCGTATGTGGGGACGATCCGCACGCTGCCGTCGCCGAACAGGTCGAGTTCGCCGTCGATCGCGCGCACCGGCTGGCCGGTGGCATAATCCTCCGCCTCGTAAAGCCCCGGCTCCTCGACCGCCTGCGCCGCCGCCAGTTCGCGCGACTGGACGATCATCGTCGCATTGGGCAGGCTGGCGTTGCCGCCGCAATGGTCGATGTGGAGATGCGAGTTGATCACCCAGTCGATGCTCGCCGGATCGACGTCGATGCTCTTCAGCCGCGCCGCGATCTCCTGCCCCTCGAACCATTGCAGCCCGAACTTGTTCGGCGGCAGCGCATCGGCGAGCGTGCGGCGGTAGCGCGCGCCCATGCCGCTGTCGAACAGCGCCCGCCCCCCGGGATGATCGATCAGATAGGACGGAACCGGCCCCTTGAGATAATCGCCCTCCTCGCCCTCGATGAAATAGCCCGGCCGGCACTGGAACCAGCCGGTGTTGAAGGCATAGAGGGTGAGCGTGCCGGTCACCGCTCGCGATAGTCCGGCGGCCGCTTGCCGAGGAAGGCGGCGAGCGCTTCCTTATGATCCTCGGTCGCGGACAGGATCACCTGCTGCCGATCCTCGATCGCCATCGCGGCGTCGAGGCTTTGCGCGTCGATGTTGAGGTTCAGCGCCTGCTTCGACAGGCGCAGCCCCCACGGGCTGGTCGCGAGCATCTCGTCGGCGAGCGCGAGACCGCGGCCCAGCAGCGCCTCCTCCTCGACGATCTCGCTGACCAGCCCGGCGGAGAGCGCGCGCTCGGCATCGACGAAGCGGCCGGTCAGGATCATCTCCGACGCGAGGCTGGCGCCGACGAGGCGCGGCAGGAAATAGCTCGACGCCATGTCGCAGCCGCCGAGCCCGATGCGGATATAGGCGGCGTTGCAACGAAAGCTGGGCGAGGCATAGCGCACATCGGACGCGAGCAGCAGCGACAGCCCGCCGCCCGCCGCGGCGCCATGGCCGAGCGCGATGATCGGCTGCGGGCAGGCGCGCATCTTGCGGTAGATATTGCCGATGTTCGTCTGGGTGCGCAGCGTGCGCAGCACCGGCGTTTCGTCGGTCGTGCGGTCCTCCTGAATGTCGAGTCCGGCGCAGAAGCCGCGTCCCGCGCCGCGCAGGATGACGACGCGGACGTCCTTGCGCCCGGCGAGCCCGCCGAAATAATCATTGAGCTCGTCGACCAGCCCTTCGCTCAGCGCATTCAGTCGCTCGGGCCGGTTGAGCGTCGCGATCTCGACCTGCCCGCGCGCCTCGACGAGCAGTTCGCCGCTCACAGCGTCTGCCCGTCGTCGACGGTAATCACGCTGCCGGTGATCCCCTGCGCGGCGTCCGAGCAGAGCAGCAGCAGCGGGGCGTGGAGGTCGCTCGGCGGGCGCAGGCGTTGGCGCGGGAAAGTCGCGACGAACTTCTTGCCCGCCTCGCTATTGAACAGGTCGGCGGTCATCTCGGATTCGAAATAGCCGGGCTGGATGACGTTGACGCTGATCCCGCGCCGCGCCCATTCGCGCGCGAGCGCCTTGCCCAAGTGGCGCACCGCCGCCTTGCTCGCACCATAGACCGAAGTCGCGGGAAAGACCTTTTCGGCGGTGATCGAGCCGATGAGGACGACGCGGCCGTTTTGCCTGTCGCGGCTGCCCGCCGCCTCGAGGCGGCGCGCGCCTTCGGTCGCGGTCAGGAAGACGCCGCGCACGTTCGCGGCGAACAGCCCGTCGACCTCTTCGACGCTTAGCGCCGTCGCCACCTTCTCGGTCGCGACCCCGGCGTTGGCGACGATCGTGTCGACGGTGCCGAATGCCGCCTCGGCGGCGTCATAGGCGGCTTTGGTCGAGGCTTCGTCGGTGACGTCGAGGCTGACCGCGATCGCCTGGCCGCCCGCCGCCTCGATCGCCGCGACCTGTTCGGCGAGCTTGTCGGCGCGCCGTGCCGCAAGCACGACCTTCGCGCCCGCCGCCGCGAGCGCGTGCGCGAAACCGGCGCCGAGTCCCGACGATGCGCCCGTCACGAGCGCGACGCGCCCGGTCAGATCAAAGCGGGGCTGCTCGGCCATTTCCTGTTCCTTTCGCTGTTTCCCTTATCGGCTCTGGCTTGGCTTTGGCGTCAATTGACGTTTACGTCAACCGGCCCGCGCCCGATGCAAAAGAGGGTTGACGATCGATATTTGTTCTCTTATTGTTCTTCTCGTGCACACACAACCTGTTCCCCCGTCGCGGCCACCGAGTGTGGCGGACGGGGGATAAAGGCTCCTCTTTCCCGACATTATCCGGACGGCGTGGATGCGGGTCGCCCGCGTGGCGGCGGCGTCTGATTCTGGATTCCTGACCCTAGATAAGGTTCGCGCGCGCGATCGCGGCGAAATGAAAAGCGCTCGGGCGCGGCGTGCGCTTGAAGCTCTGCCGGTCGACCGCGGCGAGGCCGAAGGGAACCGCATAACCCGACGTCCATTCGAAATTGTCGAGAAGCGACCAATAGATATAGCTGTGTACCGATATGCCTTCGTCTAGGCATTCGCGCACCCCGTCGAGCGCGCGGTCGTTGAAGGCGATGCGGCGGGCGTCATCGGCCACCGCCACGCCGCTTTCGGTGACATAGATCGGCTTGCCGATCGTCCGGTGCGCCCAGCGGATCGTATTCGCCAGCGCCTGCGGATAAAATTCATAGCCCGACAAGGTCAGTTCGGCGCCCTCCGGCGGCGCGACCATGCCATGCTCGTCGAAGCGGAGGCGGGTATAGCATTGCACGCCGAAGAAATCGGCGTGGCTGCGCGCGACGTCGATCCAGTCGCCATAGAGCCGCCGCTCATAGTCGGCGACGAGCGACGGCGCCCCCGCCGACTGGATGTCTTGCGTCGTCAGCGTGATCCCGACCGGCAGTTCGGGCCGTGCCGCCTTGATCGCCGCATAGGCGAGCCGGTGCGCCTGCTGCATGATCGGCGTCGTGGCCGCGGGATCGGCGAAGGCGAGGCGCGAGAATTTCGGCGCGCCGGTCGCCGCGACCAGCGCCGCCTGCGCTTCGCGCTGCAACGCCGCGCCCGCTTCCGATTGCGGGAACAGCGCGACGAGCAGGCCGATATTCGCTTCGTTGAACGTCGTCACCAGATGCATCAGCCCGCCGAGCCGTTCGGCGACGGTGCGGCAATAGCGCGCAAAAAGCTGCGGCGCGTCGCTTGCCTCGAACCCGCCGCGCTTCGCGAACCACAAAGGCACGGTGAAATGGCTGAGCGTGACGACCGGCGCGAGCCCGCGCTTGCGGCACGCGGTCAGCACCCGCGCATAATGGTCGAGCTCGGCGTTGGAGAAATGTCCCTCGCTCGGTTCGATCCGCGCCCATTCGATCCCGAGCCGGTAGCAGTTGAGCCCGAGAGTTTCGGCCAGCGCGAAATCCTCGTCATAGCGATGATAGCTGTCGCACGCGTCGCCCGAGCGCTCCTTGAACAGGGTCGGCCGGATATTTTCGGCGAGCCACGCATCGCTGTTCGTGTTGTTGCCTTCGCTCTGATGCGCCGAGATCGCGGCGCCCCAGAGGAAACCCCCGGGCGCGGGCTTGCGCTGCGTCGCGGCGGATGTGTTCGCCAGCAGCGCGGGCGCGGCCGCCACGCCCGCCGCCGCCTGGATCAGTGCGCGGCGGCCGATCGCGCCATCCCCGCTCATGCCTCGATGTCCCGCTTGTAGGTTTCGGGCAGGAACAGGATGCCGACGACCGCGGTGACCGCGGCGATCACGACCGCATACCAGAGCCCCTGATAGATATTCCCCGTCGCGGCGACCATCGCGAAGCCGATCGTCGGCATGAAGCCGCCGATCCAGCCGTTGCCGATATGATAGGGCAGCGACAGCGAGCTGTAGCGGATGCGCGCCGGAAACAGCTCGACGAGCAGCGCCGCGAGCGGGCCGTAGACCATCGTCGCGAGCAGCCCGAAGGTACAGAGGATCAGGAGCACCCGGCCCTTGTTCACCCGCGCCGGATCGGCCTTGTCGGGATAGCCCGCCGCGTCGAGTTCGGCCTTCGCGGCGGCGTCGAAGGATGCGACCGCGGCGGCGCGGCCTGCCTTGTCGAGCCCCGCCGGGTCGGGAACCGCGAGCGTCCGCGCGCCGATCCGTACCGAGGCGACCGTTCCCGCCGGCGCCGCGACATTGGCATAGTTGATGCCGTTCTTCGCGAGATAGGATTTGGCGATGTCGCAGCTCGTCGCATCGAAGCTGTTGCGGCCGATCGGATCGAACTGGAACGAGCATTCGCCGGCATAGGCCGCGACCTGCACCGGCGCGCGCTCGACCGCCGCCGCCATCGCGGGATTGGCCGCGACGACCAGCGCCTTGTAGAGCGGAAAATAGACGAAGACCGCGATGACGCAGGCGGTCATCATGATCGGCTTGCGCCCGATTTTGTCGCTGAGCCAGCCGAAGAAGATGAAGCTGGGGATGATGATCGTCAGCGCGGCGGCGACGAGGAAATTCGCCGTCGCCCCGTCGACCCGCGCGATGCGTTCGAGATAGAAGAGCGGATAGAGGTGCGCGGCAAAGCCGATCACCGCCTGCCCCGCGACCGCCCCGAACAGCGCGATCAGCACGATCTTGAGGTTGCGCCACTCGCCGAACGCTTCCCTGAGCGGCGCTTTCGAGGTCGCGCCGGCCTCCTTCATGCGCTGGAAGACCGGGCTTTCCTCGAGCTGGAGGCGAATCCACAGCGCGACCGACAAGAGGACGATCGAAAAGAGGAAGGGAAGCCGCCAGCCCCAGTCGTTGAAGCTGTCCTCGTCCATGAACAGGCGCAGCGTGACGACGAAGGTCGAGGCGAGGATCAGCCCGATCATCGCGGTCGTCTGGATGAAGCTGGTGTAGAAGCCGCGCTTTCCGGGCGGCGCATGTTCGGCGATATAAACCGCCGCGCCGCCATATTCGCCGCCGATCGCCAGGCCCTGGAGCAGGCGCAGCAGCATCAGGACGATCGGCGCCGCGACCCCGATCGTGTCGTAGGAGGGCAGGAAGCCGACCGCGAAGGTCGACAGCCCCATGATCGCCATGGTGACGAGGAAGGTGTTCTTGCGCCCGACGACGTCGCCGACGCGCCCGAACACCAGCGCCCCGAACGGCCGCACCGCAAAGCCCGCGGCAAACGCCATCAGCGCGAGGATGAAACCCGTGGTTTCGTTGACCCCCGAAAAGAAATGGTGCGAAAGCACGCTGGCGAGCAGGCCATAGAGATAGAAATCATACCATTCGAACACCGTCCCCAATGACGAGGCGGTGATGACGAGAGTCTCGTTCTGGCGCTTGCCCTCGGCGGGCAGCATTTCGCTGTCGGTTACCATCTTCCTCTCCCTTCAGCCCGGCAGCGGCGGCGGGCTCTTGACCGGCCCGTCCGCCACGCTCCCGGGGAATATCAGCGTTGGACCGCCATCGTCGGCGCGGTGACGCCCGCGCTCGCGAGCTCACGCTCAGCCTGCGTGAAGCCATAGGCCGGCACGCTCTCGCCGCGCCGGTCGGCGATGCGATCCCATTCGGCGGCGACCCGCGTCGCGGCGTCGTCGCCGCGCCCGATGAAGGCGCCGTCCGTCAGCGTGACGTTCGCGGCCGCGAAATGGCCGGCGCCCGCGCACAGGATCGCGCGCGTCGGCGCATCCTCGCCGACGAGCGCGAGCAGGCCCGGGCTCACCGCCTCGGGCGCGAGATACGCGAGCGCTTCGGGCGCGAGCACGCCGTCGGTCATCGCGGTCGCCGCGGTCGGCGCGAGGCAGTTGACGCGGATGCCGTATTTCTCGCCCTCGAGCGCGAGGGTCTGCATCAGCCCGACGAGCGCCATCTTGGCCGCGCCATAATTGGCCTGCCCGAAATTGCCGTAGAGCCCCGACGAGGAGGTCGTCATCACGATACGGCCGAAACGCCGCTCGCGCATCTGGTCCCACACCGCCTTCGAGCAGATTGCGGCGCCCATCAGATGAACCTCGACGACGAGGCGGAAGTCGGCGAGGTCCATCTTCGCGAAGCTCCTGTCGCGCAGGATGCCGGCATTGTTGACCAATATGTCGATGCCGCCCCAGGCGAGCGTCGCCGAATGGACCATCGCCGCGACTTCGGCCTCGTCGGTGACCGACGCGCGGACCGCCAGCGCTTCGCCGCCCGCCGCCGCGATCTCGTCCGCGACGCGCTCGGCCGCGTCGGCCTGCATGTCGTTGACGACGACGCGCGCGCCGTGCCGCGCGAGCATCAGCGCGTGTGCGCGGCCCAGGCCGCCGCCCGCTCCGGTCACGATCGCGACCCGCCCATTCAGTTGCATAGCGTTCCTTCCTCGTCGCATATGATAGTAACTCACTTGTGAGTGAACAAAAACCCGAAAGCGCCGTCCCCCCGCAGGTCCGGCGGCCTGCGTCCGCGGTCAGCCGGCCCTGGCGTCCTTCCTCTGTTCGCAGATCTCGCGGAAGCCCGCCGCCATGAAGCGCGCCATGCGCTGCTTCACCGCCTCATAATCGTCCGAATGGCACAGCCCCTGCGACAATTTGTCGATGCGCCCCGTCCGCGCGAGCGTCAGCATCAGCGCGCCGGTGACAAAATGATAGCCCCAGAAAATATCCTCCGCGTCGGATTCGGGCAGCGCCTTTTTCAATATGTCGATCAGGCGCAGCACCACCGGGTCGAAATATTTGTCCATGAACTCGGCGCCCTCGGGGCTATTCGACGCCTGCGCGCCGAAGGCGCCGTAATTCTTCCAGCCCTCGCCGCCTTGGATGTAAAGGTCGAGGTCGGTATCGAGGAAGGCGTGGAGCGCGCCCTCGACGGTCGGCTTGCCGCCGGCCGCGCGGTCATAATCGTCGAGCGCCTGCATCCGCTTGTCGATCGTCACCACCGCGCGCCGCGCGAACACCGCGTCGAACAGCGTCCGCTTGTCGTCGAAATAATAGTTGAGCAGCGTGTGGTGGACGCCGACCTGCTTGGCGACGTCCTTCAGCGTCACGCCGTGAAAGCCGTGCTTCGAAAACAGGAGTTCGGCGGTGTCGAGAATCTGCTCCATCATTTCGGCGCGCTGTTCCGCCTTCGATGGCCGTTTCACCGCGCTCTTTGCATTCGACGCCAAATTCTCTTCCTTCCGCACCTTCTCAGGCGGCCGCAATCTTAACCTTAAAGCGCCTACACCTGTCCATATTCCGCCCGCAATTGCATTTTGTCGATCTTGCCCGTCGGCGCGAGCGGCATCGCGTCGAGCCGCACGACCGCGTCGGGAATCCACCATGAGGCGACCCGCCCGGCGAGCGGCGCGAGCAGTTCGGCGTCGCTGACTGCGGGCTCGCTGGTTTCGACGAGCAGGATCGGGCGCTCGCCCCATTTGGGGTCGGACCGCCCGATCACCGCGGCAAGCGACACCTGCGGCAACGCGCCGACCAGCGCCTCGATCTCGGCGGGATTGATCCATTCGCCGCCCGATTTGATCAGATCCTTGGCGCGGCCGGTGATGACGAGATTGCCCGCCCCATCGATCCGCGCCAGGTCGCCGGTGTCGAACCAGCCGTCGGCGTCGGTCGCAGGCTCCGCTTGCCCGAAATAGCGTTCGACGACCGACCCGCCGCGCACGCGCAAATGCCCCTCGGCGCCGCGCTGTTCGGGAAGCGCGCGGCCTTCGGCGTCGGTGAGGAGCAGGTCGATGCCCATCGCCGGACGGCCCGAAAGCGACGGCCGCCGCGCGGGGTCGCCCGGCAATGCGGCGGTGCCGAGCGGCGACAGCTCGGTCATTCCCCAGCTCGTCTGCACCTCCACCCCCAGGCATCGCTCGATCCGGTCCATCAGCGCGGGCGGCATCGACGATCCGCCGACGAGGATGCGTTCGAGCGTCGGCACCTCGCCCCCCTCGGCCTCCAGATGTTCGACGAGCCCCAGCCAGACGGTCGGCACACCGACGGCGGCGGTCACGCCCTCGGCCCGGATCAGCCGCGCCAGATGCGCGCCGTCGCTGTGGCGGCCCGGCAGCACCAGCTTCGCGCCGACCGCCGGGGCGGTGAAGGGAATGCCCCACGCATTGGCGTGGAACATCGGGACGACCGGCATCACCGCGTCGCGCGCCGTGATGCCGAGCACATCGGCCTGAAGCTGGCGCATCGTGTGGAGGAAGCAGCCGCGATGGGTATAGGTGACGCCCTTCGGCGCGCCGGTGCTGCCCGAGGTGAAGCAGAGCCCCGACGGGCTGGTCTCGTCGAAATCGCCCCATACGGCATCGGCCGGGGCGGCGGCGACCAGCGGCTCGATCGCGCCCTCGCCCTCTGCGGTATCGAGCAGCAAGATATGGCGCACCGTGCCCAGATTGCGCACCGCATCCTGTGCCAGCGGCAGCAGGTCGGGGCTGGCGAGCAGCACCGGCGCCTCGGACTGGGCGAGCATCGAGCCGAGCTGCGCCGGGGTCAGGCGCGGATTGAGCGTGTGGCAGATCGCCCCCATGCCCATGATGCCGTACCAGGCCTCGACATGCCCCTGCGTGTTCCAGGCAAGCGTCGCGACACGGTCGCCCTTCGCGATCCCGAGGGCCGCGAGCGCCCCCGACACGCGCAGCGCCCGCTCGCGCAGCGCGGCATAGCCGATGCGCCGGACCCGACCCTCCGCCCCGGCCGAAACCACTTCGGCGCCGGGGTGCCATTTCGCGGCATGGGAGAGGAATTTGTCGAGCGTCAACGCATAGGTCTGCATCGATCCGTCGATCATTGGCACCCCGCGGCTTTGGGGGGCAAGGGCGGCGAAATCACGCCGACATTCCAGTTCCAGGCAATATTGCCGGCGGCGCGGCGGCGGCAGACCACCGCTTCGTGGAGGGCAGCGGTGCCGGGGAGGAGATTATGCCCGGCGCGCGGCACGTCGGCGATATGCAGGAAACCGCGATTGTCGGCATAGGCCGGCCAGTCGGGCCAGCCCTTCGCGCGCGGCCAGCCCGCCCTGGCAAAGCTGGCCCAATAATCGCCCATCGCCTCGCTCAGCTTCCGCTCGGCGAGATTGTCCGGAATCTTCGGCCACAGCGGCGGCGTCCGCGTCGCGGTGCCGAACACATAGGGCAATTCGGCGGCGTGAAAGCCATGGAGATTCCATTCCTCGGTCGCCGGATAGCCATGGTCGAAGAAATAGAGATAGGCGCCCTGCCCCAGCGCCGCCTGATCCGACGCCAGCCGCTCCGACGTCCAGCCGTACATCGCGTCGCGGGTCGCGGCGAGCATGCTCTGCTCGATCGCCTTCGCCGGGTAGCGCGCGAGGAACAGGTCGGCGAATTCGCCATAGCCGGCGCGGATCGCGGCCTCATAGGCGGCGGCGTCGGCAGGCGGCTTGGGCAGGAGGAAGCGGAGCGAGCGGATTTCGCCGCTGTTGAAGCCCGCGAGCATCGGCACCGGCGCCTGCTCGCCCTTGTCGAACGTGTCGACGAGCTGGCGCGGCACGACCTTGCCGTCGACATTCGGGAACGGGAAATAGCCGGTCGCGCGCGCCTTTTCGGCGATGTCCGCCGCGGGCAGCGCGCGCAGCGCGGCAAGGTCCGCGACGCCGAGCCTGGCGGCGAGGTCGACGCCCTGCGCCTCGGCGGGGACCATACCGTTGATCGCCTCGCGGAGCGCGGGCGCCGAAACCATATAGCCGCTTTCGGCGATCGCCTTGTGGAACAGACCGCGCGCCGGGGGCGCCGCCATCAGATACATGACGCTGAGCGCGCCCGCCGATTCCCCGGCGATCGTCACATTGCCGGCATCGCCGCCGAACGCGGCGATGTTGCGTTTGACCCATTCGAGCGCCGCAACCTGGTCGAGCAGGCCGTAATTGCCCGAAACATGATCGGGCGCCTCGGCGCTGAGCGCCGGGTGCGCGAACCAGCCGAACATGCCGAGCCGGTAGTTGATCGTCACCACGATCATCCCGCGCCGCGCAAGCGCGCTGCCGTCATAGAGCGGGTCGGCGCCCGACCCCGACGACAGGGCGCCGCCGTGAATCCAGACGAAGACCGGCGCGCCCTTCGCATTCTGCGGCGCCCAGACGTTGAGCGACAGGCAATCCTCGCTCATCGCCGGAAGGTCCCAGGCATAGATGCTGGGCCCGCGCGGCTTCGGCTGCATACAGGCGGCGCCGAACTTCGTCGTATCGCGCGTGCCGTCCCAGCGCGGCAGCGCCGCCGGCGCGCGCCAGCGGCGCTCGCCGACGGGCGGCTGGGCATAGGGGATGCCGCGAAACACCCGCATATCGCGCTCCTGCACCCCGCGCACCGCTCCATCGGGCGCATCGACCACCGGATCGGCGGCCGCGACCGGCGCGGAAAGCAGGGCCGCGAGCAGAAGTGCGAAGGGGCTGAAGCGAGCGATCATCGGCCGGTCCCTCGTCATCCGTCAGAAGCGATAGTCGGCGCGCACGCCCACCGTCCGCGGCCGCATCCGGGCATAGCGCCCGTCGAGAAAGGCTTCGGGGTGGACATAGGTGATCGACTTGTCGTCGAAGAGATTCTCGACATAGGCGGTCAGGTTGAGCGCCCCCAGCTTCGTGCCCGCATAGAGGTTCACGTTGGTCCACGCCTCGGTATAGTCATAGGTCGGGCTGACCGCGTCGGGATTGCCCGGCACGTTGGGGAACTGGTTCGGGAACGACCCCGCGTGCGATACATTGACCGCCGCGAACGCGGTCTCGCTATCGCCGACGGGGAAGTCATAGCGCAGCGTCGCCGAGCCCTGGAAATGCGGCGACGCAAGCCGGGTGCCCACTTCGGCGCCCGAGATCGCTGCCTCGATCGCCGACAGCTTGGTCACCTTCGCTTCGTTGAACGAGCCGTTGAGCGCGAGGCTGAGCCCCGCGAGCGGCCGCGCCATGAACTCGAATTCCAGACCATAGCTTTCGGCCGCGCCGATATTGGTCGCGAACTGGATCGAATCCGACACGCGGTTCGCCTGGACCTGGATATTCTTCCAGTCGATATAATAGCCGGCCAGATTGGCGGTCAGGTCGCCGCCGAACCAGCGCCCTTTCAGTCCCACCTCGTAATTGGTCACGCTGTCCGATTTGGCGCCGTCGGGGATGACGATGTCATTGGGGTTGATCGTGCTGACCAGACCGGCGCGCGCGTTGACCACCGGGGTGCGGAACCCGGTCGAGACGGTGGCATAGGTGGTCAGGCTGTCGACCGGCTTCCACGACGCGCTGGCCTTCCACGACAGGCGGTCGTCGGACACCTTCAGCCCTGCGGCATAGGGGATGGGCGTCGTGCCGCTGAACGGCGGGATGAAACCGAGGCAAAGCTGGGTGAAGGCGCGGCAATAAGCGACGGTCAGATAATTGCTGTTGTAGCCGCCGCCGCGCGTGAAGCTCTGCACCTCGGTATTGCCGTAGCGCAGCCCGCCGGTGATCCAGAATTTGTCGCTGAAGCGGAAGGTCAGCTCGCCGAAACCGGCGATCTCGCTCTGATCGGTATAGCTGTTGAAGCGCTGATAATATTCGTCGGGAAGCCCGACGATATTGTTCGCCGCCAGATATTCGGGCGTCGAGCGATAGGCGAAATCGACCGTCCGGCGCTTGTCGTAATAAAAGAAGCCCGCGACCCATTGCAGGGGGCCATCGTGGCGCGACACCAGCCGCGTCTCCTGCACGAACAGGTCGTCATAGCCATAGGCGTCGAGCGCGAAGGGAAAGGCCTGCGCATAGGTGCCGGCCAGATCGACATAGAAGGAGGCGTCGTAATTCGACAGCGTCGTCGAACTGATCAGCTCGGCGAAGTCGAACTCGTAATTGACCGTGAGGTTGTAGTTGGTGAGCTTGCCCTGGAACAAGTCAGGGCGATCCGAATTGCGGACGAATTTGCCGAGCAGCGGATTGGTCAGGCCCGAATCCGCGGGCTTGCTGTTTTCATAGGAGACGAGCAGCTTCACTTTCATCCGGTCGCTCGGCTGGAGGAGCAGGGCCGCGCGGCCGCCATAGGCCTCCAGACTGTTCGAATCCTTGATGCCGGTGCCGATATTGTCGATCCAGCCGTCTTCGTTGCGATAATAGCCCGAGACGCGAAGCCCGATCTCGTCCTTCATGATCGGCAGGTTGATCATCGCATTATAGCGCTGGCGTAGCGAATCCGAGCCGGTGAGGCCGAGGTCGACGCTCGCCGACGCTTGGAATTCGTCGAGGTCAGGGCTCTTGGTGATGATCCGCATCGCGCCCGCGAGCGAGTTCGACCCGAACAGCGTCCCCTGCGGCCCGCGCAGGAACTCGACGCGCTCGACGTCATAGAGATTGGGGTCGAGGATCGTCGAATTGCCGTTCGCCGAGATCGGCAGCTCGTCGACATAGATGGCGACCGCGCTTTGCAGCCCGGCCGAATAGCCGTTGGTGTTGATGCCGCGCGCGGTGAAATTGTTGAAATTCTGGGTCGGCCGGTTGACGACCACGCCGGGGGTATTCTGCGCGATCCCCTCATAGCCGACGATCCCCAGGTCATCGAGTTCCTTCTGACCAAAGGCGGTGACGCTGAGCGGAACATCCTGAAGCCGCTCGGTGCGGCGCGTCGCGGTGACGATGATGTCCTTGCTGTCGTGGGTGTCGGCGCGGACGCCGGTATCGGCGGGTGCGTCGCCATCAGTGGATTGGGCCATCGCCGAAACGGGTAGCGCGAACAAGGCGGCCGCCGATGCGGACGCGAAAAGCTGAGCCTTCATACAAACTCTCCCTCCCGTCGGCGGTCGTTGCCACCGATCTGGGAGGTTTATCCGTCACATTCACGGAGGAGTCAATATTCACTATCGTGTGTGTGAATAAAATTCCTAATGGCCATCGAGCAGCGATGCGCCCGTCGCGCGTGGCCGCAGAAATCGCGGAAAACTTGGGCCGTTAGCCCGGAAAAGCGGGGGCCCGGCTCACCATCGCGGGCAGCGGGCGCGCCATCACACCGCCGAGCCAGCCCGCCGCCTCGACCGCCCGCGGCAGGTCCAGCCCGGTCGCCACGCCGCTGCGTTCGAGCAGGTAGACGACGTCCTCGGTCGCGACATTGCCCGCCGCGCCCGGCGCGAAGGGACAGCCGCCGAGGCCGCCGAGCGAGGCGTCGACCGTCGCCGCGCCCTCGTTCACCGCCGCCCAGACATTGGCGAGCCCGCTGCCGCGCGTATTGTGAAAATGCACCCGCACCGGCAGCGCGCCGACCGCCGCGCGCACGCGCCCCACCGTTTCGGCGACCTCCGCCGGGGTGCCGGCGCCAATCGTGTCGGCGAGCGCGATCTCGCGCGGGTCGGCGTCGGCCGCGCGCTTCGCCATTTCGACGACACGGTCGATCGCGACCTCGCCCTCGAACGGGCAACCGAAGGCAGTGGCGACGGTGATCTGCCCGCTGCGCCCCGCCGCCTTCGCCAGACCGACGATCTCGATCGCCGCGGCGAGCGATTCGTCGGAGCTCTGCCCCTGATTGCGGATGCCGAACGAATCGCTCGTCACGCACACCGCGCCAAGCTCGTCGATTCGCCCCGTCGCCAGTGCGCGCTCGGCGCCGCGGCGGTTGAGCACGAGCCCGATATAGGTGACGTCGTCGCGCTCAGGCAGCATCGCCACCAGGGACTCGGCATCGGCCAGTTGCGGCACCTTCTTGGGATTGACGAAGCTCGTCACCTCGATCCGCCGCGCGCCATAAGCTATGGCGCGGCGGATCAGTTCGGCCTTGTCGGCGGTCGAGACGATCGCCGATTCATTCTGCAGGCCGTCGCGCGGCCCGACCTCGACCATTTCCACGCTGCGATTTTTCACCATATCGGTCCCGAACTTTTCCCGAGTCATTTAGCAGGTTGAAAATTACATAGCATTCTAAGTATACAATGGCCATGGGCGGCTTGAGCCTGTTTCTATCAGGCCCCGACCCGAAAGGAACGACATGACGAACGCAAGCGGCGGGGGAGCGCTGGACGGAATCAAGGTGGTCGAGATGGGACAGCTTATTGCCGGCCCCTTCTGCGGCCAGTTGCTCGGCGACATGGGGGCCGAGATCGTCAAGCTCGAACCGCCCGAGACCGGCGACCAGATGCGCCACTGGGGTCAGGGCGACCGCCCAAGCTGGTGGCGCGTCATCGCGCGCAACAAATATTCGGTCGCGGTCGACCTGAGGTCGGAAGAAGGCCAGGCGCTCGCGCGCGAACTGATCGCCAAGGCCGATATATTGATCGAGAATTTCCGCCCCGGCACGCTCGAAAAATGGAATCTCGATCCCGTCGAGCTGCGCAAGGCCAATCCGGGGCTGATCGTCGTGCGCGTGTCGGGCTATGGTCAGACCGGCCCTTATTCGAAGCGCGCCGGCTTCGGCGGCATCGGCGAGGCGATGGGCGGCTGGCGCGGCATCGTCGGCTATCCCGACCTGCCGCCCGCGCGCATGGGGGTGTCGATCGGCGACACACTCGCCGCCACCTATGGTTGTCTCGGCGCGCTCGCGGCGCTCCATCACCGCAGCAAGACCGGCGAAGGCCAGATCGTCGATTCGGCGCTCTACGAAGCGGTCCTGCAGGTCATGGAATCGACTGTCGCCGATTATTCGGCGAGCGGAGTGAAGCGGCGCCGCACCGGGTCGACGCTGCCCGGCATCGCACCGTCGAACGTCTATCCGTGCAGCGACGGCGAATATCTGATCGGCGCGAACCAGGACGGGGTCTTCGCGCGGCTGGCCGAAGCGATGGGGCGCCCCGAACTCGCCACGGACGAACGCTATGCCACGCATCGCGCGCGCGGAGCGCGGCAGGAGGAGCTCGACGCGCTGATCGGCGACTGGACGAAGACGATGACGATCGAGGAGCTCGAAGCGAAGATGATCGCGGCGGGCGTCCCGGCAGGCCGCGTCTACGACGCCGAAGATATGCTCGCCGACCCGCATTTCGCCGCGCGCGAGGCGCTGGTGACGGTCGCTGACGAGGAACTGGGCGAAATTCGGATGCAGGGCGTCTTCCCCAAGCTGTCGGCGACACCCGGCGGCGTCCGTCGCCCCGCCCCGCTCACCGTCGGCCAGGACGGCGCCGAGGTGCTGAAGCGCTGGCTCGGCCGCGAGGCGTGACGCGATGATCACCCTCTATGGCGGCCCCACCCCGAACGCGCGCAAGATCGCGATCGCGCTGCTCGAAATGGAGCTCGCGTGGCGGCTCGAGCCCGTCGACATCCTGGCAGGCGAACAGCTCACGCCCGAATTTCTCGCGCTCAATCCGAACAACAAGACGCCGGTGATCGTCGACGACGACGGGCCGGAGGGGCCGGGCTTCATACTGTGGGAGACGGGGGCGATCCTCCTCTATCTGGCGCAGAAGACCGGCCGCTTCCTTCCCGAGAATCCGGTGAAGCGCGCGATCTGCTGGCAATGGCTGATGTTCCAGGTGTCGGGCGTCGGCCCGATGTTCGGGCAGGAGGCGCATTTCACCCATTATGCCAAGGACCGGCACCCCTATGCGATCGAACGCTATGCCCGCGAGGTCGACCGGCTGATGATGGTGCTCGACAAAAGATTGGGCGAGGCCGAGTGGCTGGCGGGCGACGCCTATACGATCGCCGACATGGCGACCCTGCCCTATCTCCGCCGCCAGTTCATCGACAAGGCGGGCCGCTTTCCGAACGTCGAGCGCTGGGGCGCCGCGATGCTCGCGCGCCCGGCGGTCGCCGAAGGGATGCAGGTCGGCGTCGCGCGCGCCGAGACGATCGAGGGCGGCCTCACCGGCTTCACCGACGAACATCGCGCGATCCTGTGGGGCGACCGGCAGCATGTGAAGCGGTAGAGGACGGCTGACGAATGGCTGCGTTGGGATGGGAAGCAGCCCTTCCCCACCTTTGTCATTCCCGCGAAAGCGGGAACCCAGGGTGGGGTTAGCCGACGCACGCTCTGGGTCCCCGCTTTCGCGGGGATGACAAAGTCAGGAGAGGCCGGGCGTCCGCAATCGGTCGCAACCGCCCTCTCCCTCAATCCCCCTTCACCGCGGCATGGTTCGCATCGCCGAACATATTCGACCATTCGCGCGCGTCGAGCGTCTGGTGCCGCCCGATATATTTCGCCGGAGCCTTCAGATCCTCACGCCCCATCGCGCGCGCGACCGCGGGCCGCGCGCGGATGCGCTCGAACCAGTCGTGCATCGCCGGCCAGTCGTCCAACACCATCCCCATGACGAAGGCCGAGGCGCGGCCGGGCCAGATCGCCATGTCGGCGATCGTATAGTCGTCGCCCGCGACATAGGCGCTCTTTTCCAGCCGCCGTTCGAGGACGGTGAGCAGGCGCGTCACCTCCTTCGTGTAGCGTTCGACCGCATAATCCTGCCCCGCCGGGGCGTAGCGCAGGAAATGGCTCGCCTGCCCGCCCATCGGGCCGAGCCCCGCGACCTGCCAGGTCAGCCACGACAGGGTCGCGGCACGCGCGGCGCCCGATGCGGGGAGGAAGCGCCCGCTCTTCTCCGCCAGATACTGAAGGATCGCCCCCGATTCGAAGACGGTCACCGGCTCGCCGCCGCCCGCCGGATTCTGGTCGACGATGGCGGGCAGCTTGTGGTTCGGATTGATGCGCCCGAACGCCTCGGTCAACTGATCACCGTTGAAGATGTCATAGGAAAGGACGCGATAGGGCGCGCCGATCTCCTCGAGCATGATCGCGATCTTCTGCCCGTTGGGGGTCGCCGAATAATGAAGGTCGATCATCGTCAGAGAATCTCGTGGATCACATGGCGGACCCCGAAGTCGGTGCGCTCGCCGACGCCGACCGCGAGCAGGCCGTTCAGCCAGCCATATTCGACGCTCGCGGTTTCGAACACCGGCGCGATTCGCAGATAGTAGCGCGACGAGTCGGCATCGGGCACCGCGGGATCGGCAAAGGTCGCGCGAACATCGTCGGGAATGACGCTGCGGCCGGTGTAGCTCAGATAGATGAGAGCGCCGTCGTCGGTCTGCCACACCGCGCGCGCGTCGAAGGTGCCGGCCGAGGCGACTTCGCCGAGGCGCCCGCCGCGCGACCAGTTGCCGCCGCCGGGCAAGACGATGCCGTTGATTCGCGGCCCGAAAAATCGCCCGCCGGTGATGTAGCCGAGCCGCCGGTCACCGAAGGGCGAAGCGCCGATCGCGATCAGCCCGCCCCCGACCTCGAACTCGACGGTACACAGAGGACGGCTCGCGAGGGCCGCCGGAGCGGGGTGCTGATTTTCTTCGGTCATATATGCGAATCCTCTTTTCCAGCCTATGGACAAGCATAAAACAATTAGTATACTAAGGGTCAATCAAATTGACGGATCGAAACCGCTTTTCGATACCGCGGCATACACTCAATGGGAGGGTGACCATGAAGACTCATAATCAGATTCTGCTGTCCAGCGTCGCGGCGATCGCAACGCTCGCTTTCGCCGCCCCGGCGATCGCGCAGGACGAGGGCGCTTCGGAAGGCAGCGGATCGGACGACATCGTCGTCACCGCGCGTTTCCGCAACGAAACGATCCAAAATGTTCCGCAGGCGATTTCGGCATTCGACGAGCGGAGCCTGACCGCCGCCGCCGCGCGCGACATCACCGACCTGGCGCCCTCGACCCCGAACATCAGCATCCAGCCGGTCGCGACATTTTCCAATTCGGCGGCGATCTTCATCCGCGGCCTCGGCGCGCAGGGCATCGAATCGACCGAGGAAAGCCCGGTCGGCGTCTCGATCGACGGCGTCTACATCACCCGCCCGGTGGCGACGATGCTCGACACCTTCGACCTCGACCGGATCGAGGTGCTGCGCGGGCCGCAGGGCACTTCGTTCGGCAAGAATTCGCTCGCGGGCGGCATCGCCGCCTATACCAAGAATCCCGGCCGCGACTGGGGCGTGCAGGCCGAGGTGACCGTCGGCAACTATGGGCGGATGGACGCGCGCGCCGCGGTCGACATGCCGCTGATCCAGGACAAGCTCGCGGCACGGCTCGTCCTCAACAAGGAAACCTATGACGGCTATTTCACCAACCGTCTGAACGGCAAGAAGGTCGGCGGCCAGGACCGGCTGACGCTGCGCGGCACGATCGTCTTCACGCCCACCGACAATCTCGACATCAACCTCAAGGCCTTCCTCGTCCGCGACCGGTCGAGCGCGCCGGGCGGCGATGCGGCACCCAACCGGAGCCAGCTGCTCTATACGATATTCGGGTTCGAGGAACCCGACGACGGTGCCTTCACCATCGGCCGCGACTTCCCCACCAACCACGACACCGACCAGCTCGGCTTCATCGGCAATGTCGGGCTCGACCTCGGCTCGTGGCAGGTCAAGTCGATCACCGGCTATATCGAGACCGACGATTTCAACGACAGCGACTATGACCAGTCAGAAATCTTCTTCTTCCCGACCTTCCGCCTGCAGTCGCACCGACAGTTCAGCCAGGAGCTGCGCCTGCAGTCCGATTTTTCGGACCGCAGCGACGCGCTTGCCCGGCTCAACCTCGTCTTCGGCGGCTATTATCTGAAGCAGAGCTTCGAACTGGCGCAGGCGTTTCCGACGCTGCCGGTGTTGCTCAACCCGGCGCTGAAGTTCGGCAGTCAGGATTTCGTGTCGCAGGACAACAGCTCCAAGGCGCTGTTCGCGCAGGCGATCTATGGCATCACCGACCGGCTGAACATCACGCTGGGCGTCCGGCAGAGCTGGGAATCGAAGGATTATTTCCGCGACCCCGTCGGCACCCTGCTGTCGCCGGCCTATTTCACCTCGCGTTCGGTGGTGAAATCGCTCGCCGATATGGAAGAGATCGCCAATGCCAATCTGGCGACCGGCGCGGCTTTCAAACTCGGCTACAAGCGCGACCGCGCGACCTTCAAGGCCGGGATCGACTATCGCCTGACCGACGATGTGATGGTCTATGCAGGCTATAGCCAGGGTTACAAGGGCGGCGGCTTCGGCGCCCGCTCGGCGACGCCGACGACTGCCGGTCCGACGCAGGACAACACGTCCGAACTGTTCGAGGCCGGGCTGAAGGGCGATTTCTTCGACCGGCTGCTCCGCCTCAACCTCACCGGCTTCATCACCAAGTTCAAGCAGCTCGAATTCGGCGTCTTCTTCTCCAATCCCAACGTCGCCTCGGGCCAGGAAACCGCGCAGCAGAATATCGGTGCGGCGACGAGCAAGGGGATCGAACTGGAGGCGACGCTGCGTCCGACGCAGAATTTCCGCCTGTCGGCCAATGTCGGCTATCTCGACGCCAAATATACCGATTTCTGCGCCGACCTCGACGGCCCCGCCAGCTATTCGACAACGCCGACCTCGACCTGCGGCGACGTGACGGCGCTGCCGGGCGGCAAATATCTGGTGGATGAGGATTATACGAGCCTCAAGCTGGTGCGCGCGCCGAAATGGCAGACGCAGGCGAGCGCCGACTACACGGTTCCGATGGGCAGCGCGGGCAATCTGACCTTCCGGGCGGCGATGCTGTATCGCAGCCATTTCGAATCGACCGTGGTCAACGATCCCTTTGGCAAGACCGGGGATTTCATCCTCGTCGACGGCTCGCTCGGCTGGGAAAGCGAGGACGGACGCTTCCGCGCGATGCTGTGGGGCAAGAATCTGACCAACAAGACCTATGTGTCGGCACTGACCCCCACGTCGAACTATTTCACCCAGCGCTTTTACGGCGCGCCGCGCACCTTCGGGCTGACCCTCGGCGCCTCCTTCTGATCGCCCGCAAGGCAGTCCCGCGCCCTCGCTCCGCAAGGAGCGGGGGCGTTTTCGTGCGCGCCTGCGAACCGTAAATCTGTTTGACAGTTAAACTTAAATACCTAAGTATTTTCGACCGATAAGACTCGCGCATTCGGGGAGAGACATGACCGAGGCCACCACTCTCCGTCGCGCCGACGCCGCGCCCGGCAGCGGGCTCGCGCTGCGCCGCAACGTCGCGCTGGCGATGCTGTTCGTGGTCGGCACGATCAACTTCGTCGACCGCCAGCTGCTCGCGATGCTGATCGAACCGATCCGCGCCGATATCGCGCTGAGCGATACCCAGTTCGGGTTGCTGACCGGGCTGGCCTTTGCCCTGTTCTATGCGGGAATGGGTGTCCCGGTCGCCATCCTCGCCGACCGCTGGAATCGCATCAGGCTGATCGGCATCGCCTGCATCCTGTGGAGCGGCTTCACCGCGGCGTGCGGGCTGGTGTCCAATTTCTGGCAGTTGGCGCTGATGCGCTTCGGGGTCGGAGCCGGCGAGGCGGGCGGCACCGCGCCGTCGGTGTCGGTCCTGGCCGACTATTATCCGCCGGACCGGCGCCCCGTCGCGATGGCGCTGTTCACCTGCAACGGTCCCTTCGGCGTATTCGTCGGCGCCGCCTTCGGCGCCTGGGCCGCGGCGACGATCGGCTGGCGGAACGCCTTTCTGACGATCGGCGCGGTCGGCATCCTCGTGGGGCCGTTGCTGATCTGGCTGGTGCACGAGCCGGCGCGCGGCCAGATGGACGAAAGCGCAAACGACGATCCGGTCCCCTTCGCCCGGGCGCTGGGGCTGTTCCGCGAACGCCGCTCGCTGATGCTGGTCCTGCCCGCGACCGCCTTTGCCGCCTTCGTGAGCTATGGGATGCTCAACTGGATTCCGGCCTATCTGATGCGCGTCCAGGCCATGCCGCTCGCCGCGATGGGAACATGGTTCGCGCCGGTCGCCGGCATCACCTTCGCCGCTGGAACGCTCGGCGGCGGATGGCTGGTGGCGCGCCTGTCGCGACACTCGCCGCGCGCCTATGGCCGCGTCCCCGCGATCGCCACCGCGATCCTGATCCCGTCGCTGATCGCCGCGCTGACGGTCGACGGCTGGCCCGCGGCGCTGGCGTTGATGATCGTGCCGCTGACCGCCTGCACCTTCTACATCGCCCCGTCGCTGGCGCTGGTGCAAAATCTGACCCCGCCGCGCGCGCGCGCCACCGCGACCGCGATCCTGATGCTGATGTTCAACATCGTCGGCCTGGGTTTCGGCCCGCTGTTCGTGGGCTTCGTCAGCGACATGCTGAAACCCGGTCACGGCATCGAAAGCCTGCGCTGGGGATTGATGGCGCTCATTCCCTTCGCGGTCGCGGCCTGTGCCGTCCAGATCGCGATGACGCGCCACCTCGACCGCGATTTCGCGGCATGACCGCAAGGAGACCATGATGGCAGAACAGGATGATATCCGCGCGATGGCGCAGCGCTTCTTCGACGCGATCGAGGCGGGCGACATTGCGACGATGCAAAGCAGCTTCACGCCCGACGCCGAAATCTGGCACAATACCGACGAAGCGATCGTCACCCCGGCGCAGACCGCCGAGACGCTGACCGGCATGGTCGCGCGCATCAAGGATCGCGAATATGCCGACCGCCGGCTCACCGCCTTTCCCGGCGGCTTCGTCCAGCAGCATGTGCTGAAGGGCCGCCGCGTCCACGATAACGGCGAGGTCCGCCTGCCCTGCGCGATCGTCTGCAAGGTCGAGAACGGGAAGATCACGCGGCTCGACGAATATTTCGACAGCGCGCATGTCGCCGAGTTCCGCAAATTTGCCAACGCCTGAGGAGTAACCCTATGCCCGTCCTGCGCCAGGTTTCCCGTTCGGAAGTCACCGACGAGATCGTCACCGCTTATTACGACCGTCTGTTCGGCGACCGCGACCCGGTCGCCGAGCCGGGCACCGCGACCGGGACGCCGGGCGACTGGTGGACCGTCTTCGCGCTCGCGCCCGATATCTTCAAACACGCCGTCGACGGCTTCGCAGTCTATCGCCACCCGGCGCGCAAGATCGATCCGGTGCTGCGCGAACTCGGCCAGACCCGCGCCGGCTGGGTGAAGGGCAGCCAGTTCGTCTTTTCGCAGCATTGCAAGTCGCTGCGCGGCCTCGGCGTCAGCGAGGAGAAGATCGCGGGCATCGCCTATTGGCAGGTCGCCGATTGCTATGACGAGCAGGAACGCGCCGTCCTCGCCTATGCCGACTGCCTGAGCCAGGCCGGCGGCCGCGTCCCGCTCGAGATATTCGAAAAGCTCAAGAGCTTCTGGGACGACGAACAGATTTTCGAGTTCACCTACATCACCTGCCTTTACGACATGCACGCCGTCATCACCCGCGCGCTGCGCATGGAATATGACGCGCGCGAGGACCCGATCGTCGAGGTCGCGGCGCCCGAGGGCTTCAGCGCCGCCGACTTCCTCAGCCCCGCGCGTCCGGCAAACCGATGAGCGGGTTCGGCCAGCCCGAGGTCGTCGCGAGCGGCCTTCGCTTTCCCGAAGGTCCTGTGCCGATGCCCGACGGGTCGGTGCTGCTCGTCGAGATCGCGCGCGGCACGCTGACGCGTGTCGCGGCGGACGGCGCCGTTTCGGTCGTCGCCGAACTCGGCGGCGGTCCCAACGGGCTGGCGATCGGCCCCGACGGCGCCGCCTATGTCTGCAACAATGGCGGGTTCCAGTGGGTCGAGGCCGGCCCCCTGCTCTTTCCCGGCCACGCCGCGAACGCCGCGGCGTGCGGTTCGATCCAGCGCGTCGACCTTGTCACCGGCGCGGTCACGACGCTCTACGACAGCTTCGAAGGCGAGCGGCTGAAGGGACCGAACGACATCGTCTTCGACGCGCACGGCGGCTTCTGGTTCACCGACCACGGCCAGGTCCGCGCGAGCGGCCGCGACCATGGCGCGATCTATTACGCCAGGGCCGACGGGTCGGCGATCACGCGCCAGCGCGCCGACATGATGGGGCCGAACGGCATCGGCCTCTCGCCCGGCGGCAACACCCTTTACGTCAGCGAGACGATGACCGCGCGCGTCTGGGCAATGGACGTCGTCGCGGCGGGCGAACTCGCCCCGCCCCTGCCCTGGGCGCCGGGCCGCTTCGTCGGCACCCCGCCCGCTTTTCGCCTGCTCGATAGCCTCGCGATCGAGGAGGATGGCCGCATCTGCGTCGGCACCATGGTCGAGGGCGGGATCACCATCTTCGATCCCGCAGGGGGCGGATCGGAATATCTGCCGCTGCCCGATGTCGGCATCACCAACATCGCGTTCGGCGGCGCCGACCGGCGCGATGCCTATATCACGGCATCGACGACGGGCATCCTCTACCGCGTCCGCTGGCCGCGCCCCGGCCTAACGCTTCAATCGTCAATTTAGTTGACGATTTCGTCAAAATGCCCTAAAAGGCTCGAGGTGAGAGAAGAGACATGAAATTCTATAATAGTGTCGGCCCCAACCCGCGCGTCGTGACCCTGTTCATGGCGGAAAAGGGCATCGAGCTTCCCGAGGTCACGGTCGATCTTCGCGGCGGCGAGAACCGGCGTGCGCCCTATGCCGTCGATGTGAACCCGGCCGGACAGACCCCGGCGCTCGCGCTCGACGACGGTTCGGTGCTGACCGAGATCACCGCGATCTGCGAATATCTGGAAGAGCGCTTCCCCGAACCCGCGCTGATCGGCACCACGGCCGAGGAACGCGCGAACACCCGCATGTGGACGCGCCGCGTCGACCTCAAGATTTGCGAACCGCTCACCAACGGCTTCCGCTTCGCCGAGGGCCTGCCGCTGTTCGAATCGCGGATGCGCTGCTTGCCCGAAGCGGCGGCGGGGCTGAAGGCGGTCGCGCAGGACGGCATCCGCTGGCTCGACCCGCTGATCGCGGGACGCGACTTCATCGCCGGCGACGCGCTGACCCTCGCCGACCTGATGCTCTTCGCCTTTCTCGATTTCGGCGCGGGCGTCGGCCAGCCGATCGATCCCGCGGCCACCAATGTTACGGCCTGGTACGACCGCATGAAGGCGCGCCCGAGCGCCAATTCCAATTGAACTGCGACAAAGGAGACGGATCATGACTGCATCCAACAAGGAGTTCGAGTTCCTCGGCGTCAATCATCTGGCGCTCGTGTGCAAGGATATGGCGAAGACGGTCGAATTCTATCGCGATGTCCTTGGCATGCCGCTCACCAAGACGATCGACCTGCCCGGCGGGCGCGGCCAGCATTTCTTCTTCGACATCGGCAACGGCGACAGCCTCGCCTTCTTCTGGTTCCCGAACGCGCCCAAAGCGGTCCCCGGCATCTCGGCCCCCGCCGCGCTACCGACGAAGGGCAGCTTCGTGTCGGCGCACGGATCGATGAACCATATCGCGATCAATGTCCGCGCCGAAAAATTCGACGAATATTACCAGCGCCTCGTCGCCAAGGGGGTCGAGGTCACGCCGATCCTCAACCACGACAATTCGCCGACCCAGTCGTCGGCCGAGCTCAACGACGACGTCTATGTCCGCTCGGTCTATTTCTTCGACCCCGACGGCGTCTGCCTCGAATTCGCGGCCTGGACGCGCGCGCTCGACGAACGCGACATCACGCATGATCCGGTGCAGGCGGACGGCACCAAGCGCGAGGGCATGATCATGGGCCGGACGCCGGTGCCGGCCGAATAGACATTCCCAAGGGTACCACTGGGAACTCCTCTTGGCCCGGCCCTGCGCCGGGCCATTTTTTTGACGGTCGGCTGGAAGACGACAAGCTGATTCTCCCCGGCACGGGGAGGGGGACCATGCGAAGCATGGTGGAGGGGCACCCTCGGTTTACGCTTCGATCCAGAAAAGGCGCGCCATGACGCACCTGCCCCTCCACCACCTTCGGTGGTCCCCCTCCCCGTGCCGGGGAGGAGCGGCTACGTCCGCCCCCTATCCCACCGCCCTGTCGCGGCCTTCCCAATAGGGCGCGCGCAATTCGCGGCGGAGCACCTTGCCCGACGGATTGCGCGGCAGCGCGTCGATGACGTCGATGCTCTTCGGCGCCTTGTAGGCGGCGATGCGTTCGCGCGCCCAGCCGATGACGGCGGCGGCATCGATCTCGGCGCCCGGCGCGGGCACGACCAGCGCCTTCACCGCTTCGCCCCATTTGTCGTCGGGGACGCCGATCACCGCGACGTCGGCGATGCCGGGGCAGCCCATGATCGCGCTCTCGACCTCGGCCGGATAGACATTCTCGCCCCCCGACACGATCATATCCTTGATCCGATCGTGGACGAAATAATAGCCGTCGGCGTCGCGGTAGCCGACGTCGCCGGTGCGCAGCCAGCCGTCCACCACCGTCTCGGCGGTCGCTTCGGGGCGATGCCAATATTCCTTCATCACGATGTCGCCGCGGATCGCGATCTCGCCGATCTCGCCGTCGCCGAGCGGCTGGCCGCCGCCGCCCAGGATCGCCATTTCGGTCTGCGGCCACGGCTGACCGCACGAGGTGAGCTTGCCCGGCAGGTCGTGCGCCGCGGGTGAAAGGTAGGAGCCGCCGCCCGAACTTTCGGTCATCCCATAGAATTGCACGAAGTCGCAGCCGAAGACCGCGCGCGCGCGGCGCAGCACGTCCTCGGCGATCGGCGAGGCGCCATAGGCGATCGAACGGAGTTCGGAATAGTCGCCCGCCTCCGCGCCCGGCTGCTGGAGCATCATCTGGATCATCGCCGGGGCGAGGAAAGCGTGCGCGACGCGTTCCTCGGTCATCATCCGAATCGCATCGGCGGCAGCGAAATCCTTGACCAGCACGAGCCGCCCGCCCTGCGCGAGGCCCGAGAAGCTGACGTTCGTGCCCGCGACGTGGAACAGGGGCATGACGATCATCACCGTCTCGTCCTCGCCATAAGCGAAGCCGTCGACCTCGGTCGCCATTTCGAGGAAGCGGCGGTAATTCTTGTTCGCAAGCACGACGCCCTTCGGCCGCCCCGTCGTGCCGCTGGTGTAGAGTTGGAGGACGTCGTCGCTTAGCTGCGGTTCGTCGGCGGGCGCGGTCGCCGCCGCATCGCCAAGCCACGCATCGAGGCTCTCGAACGCCGGATGGTCGCCATAGAGCGCGACCAGCCGCGGCGGCGCGGCGAGGTCGGCGACCGCCGCGAGCGCGAGGTCGAAGAAATCCTCGCCGACGAACAGCAGTTTTGGCGCGGCATCGCCGAGAATGAAGGCGATCTCCCCGGCCGCGAGCCGGCAGTTGACCGGGGCGAGGCAGGCGCGCGCCCGCGCGGTGCCGAAGAAGAGCGGATACCAGCCATCGTGATTCTTGGTCAGCGCCGACACGCGGTCGCCCGGCGCGACCCCGGCGGCGAGCAGCGCGTTCGCGACGCGATTCGACCGGGCGTCGAGTTCGGCGAAGCTCGTTTCGCGCTCCCCGAATTTCACCGCGACCGCATCGCCGCGCTTCCGGGCCTGCGCCGCGGGTATGTCCGCCAAGGTCCGGATCGCGTCCAGATCGATCATTTCGCTCTCCTTCGCTGCTGTTTCGCTTGAATTAGATAGAATACTAAGTAAAAACGGACCAGCCCTAAAATCGAGAGGATTGGCCTTGTTCGACCACCCCATATTGCCCACGACGATCGTCGGAAGCTACCCCCAGCCCGACTGGCTGATCGACCGCGAGCGATTGAAGGCCAGCCTGCCCCCGCGCGTCCGCGCCGAGACGCTGTGGCGCATCCCCGAACCGTGGCTCGCCGAGGCGCAGGAGGCCGCGACGCTGATGGCGATCCGCGATCAGGAAGAGATCGGCATCGACATCGTCGGTGACGGCGAGATGCGCCGCGAAAGCTATTCGAACCGGCTCGCGACCGCCTTGTCGGGGATCGACACCGAAAAGCACGGCACCGCGATCGACCGCACCGGCAACGCCAATCCCGTGCCGCTCGTCTCGGGCCCGATCCGCCGCGTCGCGCCGATCGAGGCGCAGGACGCCGCTTTCCTGCGCCGCCATGCGACCAGGCCGGTGAAGCTCACCCTGCCGGGCCCCTTCACCATGACGCAGCAGGCGGAGAACGGCTATTATCCCGATGCGCGGTCGCTCGCGATGGACTATGCCGACGCGGTCAATGCCGAGGTCAAGGATCTGTTCGCGGCCGGGGTCGACGTCGTCCAGCTCGACGAGCCCTATCTGCAAGCGCGCGCGGGTGAGGCGGGCGCCTATGCGATCGAGGCGATCAACCGCGCGCTCGACGGCGTGGGCGGCACCACCGCGCTGCACATCTGCTTCGGCTATGCGATGGTCCACCACGGCGCGGGCGCGACGGGGCCGAAGCCCAAGGCCTATGACTTCCTCGCCGAGCTTGAGGCGTCGGACATCGACGTGATCTCGATCGAGGCGGCGCAGCCGGGGCTCGACCCCGCGATCCTCGCCGAACTGCCGAGCAAGACGATCATGTACGGCGTGCTCGACCTGTCGATCCCAGAGGTCGAGACTCCCGAGGTGGTCGCGGGCCGCATCCGCGAGGCGCTGCGCTATATCGACGCCGAACGCCTGTGGATCGCGCCCGACTGCGGGATGAAATACCACAGCCGCGCGCATTCGCAGGCCAAGCTGAAAGCGATGGTCGACGGGGCGGCGCTGGTGCGGGCGGAGTTGAAATAGCCGTCATCCCCTCCCTGAAAGGGAGGGGTGCGAAGACTTGGCAGCTTGCTGCCTAGTCGTAGCGGGGTGGGTCTGCGTTTCAGGAAGAACGCCTGCGGCCACCCGCCCCCAGCCCCTCCCTTTCAGGGAGGGGAGCTATCGATCGATAAAGTCCGTCAGCAACGGCACCACCACCTCCGGCGTCTCGACCGTCGGCAGATGCCCGGCCCCCGGCACGACCTCCAGCCGCGCGCCGGGGATCGCCTCCGCGATCTCGTCATGGTGCGCGCGGCTGGTGATGCCGTCCCTTTCGCCCCAGATCAGCAGCACCGGCACCGCGATCTCGCCGAGCCGCGGGCGGCTGTCGATGCGCGCCATGATCGCGCGCTGCTGCGCAAGGAAAGTGTCGGCGCCGGTGTCGGCCGCCATCCGCCGCGCGATGCCGAGCAGCCGCGCGTCGCCGCGCTTCTCCTCGGGGAAGAGGATCGGGATGCGTTCCTCGACGACCTGGTCGAAGCGGCCGCTTTCGACGAGGTCTATATAGCCCTGCCGCCGCGCGGTCTGCGCCGGACCATCGGCCGAGGCGAGCGTCGATATCAGCACCAGTTTCGCGACGCGCTCGGGCGCGCGGCGCATCACCTCGAAAGCGACGAAGCCGCCCATCGCATGGGCGATCAGCACGAATTTCGGCGGCGCGTTGTCGAGCAAGCGCTGCGCGAAGCCTTCGATGCTGTCGTCGCTGCGATTGTCGGCGACGATTACGTCGCGGCCAGCCCATGCGTCGAGCAAAGGCTGCCACACGGCGTCGGTCAGAAGCTGGCCGGTGATGAGGACGATGGGGAGAGTCATGATTCAAATTCCTGGCCATCGTCATTGCGAGCGAAGCGAAGCAATCCAGAGCGGTTTATGCACACTCTGGATTGCTTCGCTTCGCTCGCAATGACGGAGGGAGATTCATACGACCCGATGCAGCAGCGCTTCGCCCGCCCCAAGCCGACGGCAATTTTCCTGCGCCACCGACAGGCTGCGTGCTAGCGTTTCGGGGGTCAGCCACGCGATATGCGGTGCGAGCACGGCGTTCGGCAGGCCGAGCAGCGGGTTGCTGCGCGGCAGCGGCTCCTCGGCGAACACGTCGAGCCCGGCGCCGCGCAGATGCCCCGACGCCAGCGCCTCGACCAGCCGCCCCTGATCGACGAGTTCGCCGCGCGCGGTGTTCACCAGCACCGCACCCTTCTTCATCGCAAAGGGATCGACGATGCCACGCGTCTCGTCGGTGAGCGGAATGTGGAGCGACACCACATCGCTCCCCGCCAGCAGGCGGTCGAGCGGCCAAAATTCGTAGGGAACCTCGCGCGCGCTCCGCGCGGTATAGACGACCCTTGCCCCCAGCGCGGCAAGCACCGGCGCCAGCAACTGCGCCGAATGACCGAAACCGACGAGCCCGACGGTGCGCCCCGCCACCTCTCCCACACTGTCGAGTTCGGACGGGTCGGCGGTCCATCCCTCCCCGGCCCGCGTCCGCGCGTCGAAGAAGCAGGTCCGGCGGAGTACCGCCATCGTCAGCGACAGCGCCATTTCGGCGACCGCCTGGCTGTTGGTGCCGGGCATGTTGCAGACGGCGGCCCCGTGCTCCCGCGCCGCATCAAGCGCGATCGTGTTGACCCCGACACCGAGCTTCTGGATCAGCTTGAGCTTCGGCGCCGACGCGATGAAGTCGGCCGTGACCGGCGTCAGCACATGGAGCAGCGCGGTGATTTCGTCCGCGACGTCATCGAGCGGCGCGGCCTCGTCGACATGGACGACGACGCCGGGACCGAAGATCGCATCGACGGCTTCACGGAAACCGGGGCTCGGGCGGGCGTGGAGAACGATCATGCCGTGACCCGGCCGATCGATCCGGCGAAGGCCGAAAAGCCGGCGAACTCCGCACCGGCTCCCATCGCCTCTTCGATCCGCAGCATCTCGTTCCACTTCGCCATCCGCTCGGAGCGGGTGAAGCTGCCGACCTTCAACTGCCCCGCGTCCCAGCCTGTCGCGAGGTGCGCGATGGTGACATCCTCGCTCTCGCCCGAGCGCGCCGAGACGATCGCGCCCCAACCGCGCGCGACCGCGGCGTCGAGCGCGGCCTTCGCCTCGGTGACCGTGCCGACCTGGTTGACCTTGATCAGCGCCGCGTTGCACACTGACGCTTCGCCTGCCCGCTCGACGCGCTCGGCGCTGGTGACGAGCACATCGTCGCCGATGATCTGTACCCGCTCGCCGATCGCTGCGGTCACCGCCGCCATCGCCGTCCAGTCGTCCTGCCCCGCCGGATCCTCGATCGACAGGATCGGATAGCGCTTTGCCCATTCGACAATGCGCGCCGCCATCTCTTCGCTGGTCAGGCGGCCGTCGTCGAGCGCGAGGCTGTAGCCCGAGGCGTCGCCGAGCTCGTTCGCCGCAATGTCGAGCGAGATGAACACCTCCTCGCCCGCGCGGTGCCCGCTCGCCTCGATCGCTTTGGTCAGCGTGTCCAGCGCATCCTCGTTCGACGCGAAATTCGGCCACCAGCCGCCCTCGTCGGCGACCCCCGACAGCGGCCCCTTCGCTTCCATCAATTTGCCCGCGGCGCGATAGACATCGTCGGTGATTTCGAGCGCGCGGCGAAAACTGCCCGCCTTCGGGCACATGATCATGAAATCCTGCACGTCGGTGCGCCGCCCGGCGTGCGCGCCGCCGCCGAAAATCTGGATTTCGGGGAGCGGCACGCGCACTTTGCGTCCCCCCGCGAGATAGCGCCACAGCGGCTCGCGCGCGTCCGCAGCGGCGGCGTGGAGAACCGCCATCGACACCGCGACGACCGCGTTCGCGCCGAGCCGCGCCTTGTTCGGCGTATTGTCGAGCGCACAGAGCGCCGCGTCGACCGCCGCCTGCTCGCGCGCATCCATCCCGGCGATCGCGCTCGCGATCTCCGACCCGATCCCGGCGACCGCGCGATTGACGCCATAGCCGCCGAAGGCCTCGCCGCCGTCGCGCAGGTCGATCGCCTCATGCGCACCGCGCGACGCGCCCGCAGGCGCGATGGCGCGGCCCACCGCGCCCGATTCGAGCACGACCTCGGCCTCGACGGTGGGCCGACCGCGCGAATCCCAGAGCTGGCGGCCGGTGACGGAGGCGATGCGCGACATCATGGAAGAGTCCTTTGCCAATGGGAAACGAGCGCGTCGAGCGGCGTCGGCGCCCGCAGCAATGCGCGCGCCTGGTCGCGCACGATGCGTCGATGATCGGGGTCGGTCAGATAGGGGGCGGGCGACTTGCCCTCGACGCGCGCGAGCAGCAGCGCGGCGGTCAGCTTGCCCGCGCGGAGCAGCAGGCCGGCGGGTTCTTCCCAATCGATGCCGGCACGATAGGCTTCGACAAGCGCCGCCGCCGACTGTCCGAGCCGTTCGTCGTCCAGCCACACCGCCTTGAGCAGCAGATGGGTCGTGCAAAAGGCCAGGTCGAAAGCGGGGTCGCCGTAAACCGCGCATTCGGCATCGAGGAACACCGGCCCCTCGGCACTGACGAGGATATTCTTGGGGCTGACGTCGCCGTGGACGAGCGCGACCTTGCGCGACGTGAGGTCGTCGGCGAGCGCATAAATCGCGGGGGCGAGCTCGGCATCCTTCTGCGCCACGAACAGCAGGAAGGGATCGACGCGCAGCGCGCGGAACATCGCGTCGGTGGGAAAGGCGTCGCGGTCGGCGGCGCTGTTCGCGGTCGCGGCGTGCACCGCGGCGATCGACCGGCCGACCGCGCCCGCGAAATCGACATCGACGCGCCCCGCGATCAACTCGTCCTTCCACACCGGGCAGCCGGGCACGAAGCGCATCGCGAAAGCGTGCCCGACCGGCAGCTCGGCGAGCACCTCGGGCGCGATGCGCGCATCGACGCCGCGCGCACGCCGCAGCCAGCGCACTTCGCTCTGCCCGCGCTCGACCGGCGCGTGCCATTCGGCGGCGACGCGCAATTGTTCGAGCGGCCGCTTGACGACGATCGGCCCGGTCGGCGTCTCGACCTTCCAGACATCGCACGACACGCCGCCGGTCAGCGGCTCGAGGACGACATCGCCCTCACCGACCAGACCGGCGTCGCGCAGTCCCGCAACAATCTCGGCGTCCGCCGTCACGTCAGAGCTTCTCCCGGATCCACGCGCCGACCAGATCGGCGGCATTTTGGCGCTCTTCGATCGAATCCTCGAAATAATGCGCGCCCTTGATCAGTTCGAGTTTCTTGTCGCTGGACCCGAGGAAGTCGAATATTTTCCGCGCGTCGCTGGGAAAGACGCCGGTATCGGCCGTCCCCTGCACGACCAGCGCGGGTGTGTCGTGCTTGGCGAGATGCGGCTGACCCTGGCACGGCGAGGTTTCGAGGCTCCACATGTTGAGCCACGTCTTGATCGTATTGGCGCGCCCGATGCTGGGCGTGCGGTTCGCGATCTTGGGGTCGCCGCGATAGCACCAGTTGGGCTTGCGGTCGGACGGGTCGATCGCCGGATCGACGCAGCGGATGTCGCCCCAGCAGCGG
The DNA here is from genome assembly GCF_025869345.1 of Sphingopyxis sp. Classification (GTDB taxonomy): domain Bacteria; phylum Pseudomonadota; class Alphaproteobacteria; order Sphingomonadales; family Sphingomonadaceae; genus Sphingopyxis. The sequence goes on along the minus strand of NZ_JAOZVW010000064.1, from coordinate 17,226 downwards.
AACATCGGGAAGATGCGGTCGGGAATGCCCGCCGCGTTCAGGCGCGCGAGCTCGGCCTTCGCCCAGTCGGTGATGCGCTGGTTGCGGGCGCGCTGGCCGGCGCGATATCTGGCGATAAAGTCTTCCGAATAGGGCGGGCCGTTGTCGGGGTTGAACGGGTCGAGTTCGGGGTCGGTCAAAGTCGGATCATTCTCGTCGATCACCGAGGCGTCCATCCAGTCGGTCAGCACTTCGGGGCGTCCCTGATGCGCGTTGAAGCTGATATAGAGATCGCCCTTCACCAACTGCGCCAGCGCATCCTGCCCCACCGAAGGCAGCCGGTCGGTCAGCGTCGGCGCGATCGCCTCAGCCTGATAGGCGCCCATCAAGGAGCCGCCGCCCGAATTGCCGAGAATGACGATCTGCTCGACCCCGGCCTCTTCCTTCAGCCATTTCATGCCGACGCCGATGTCGAGCACCGCATGTTCGAGCAGGAACTGATCCTCGACCCCGCGATAACGCGTGTTCCAGCCGAGGAAGCCGAAGCCCTGGCGCGCGAAATAGGGCGCGATATAATGTTCGGAGAAGTCGACATTGTAATGGGTGGCGATGATCGCGACCTTCGGCCGCTTGCCCGCCTCGGTCCAGTAAATGCCCTGGCACGGATGCCCGCCCGCCTGGATGCGCGGCGCCGTCGGCGACACGCGTCCGATGAATTGCACATCCAGTCCTTCGATCCCGTTCGGGTCCATTAGCTTCTCTCCTGCTGGCTATCTCTCACCATCGTCATCCCGGACTTGATCCGGGATCCATATTTTCGACGCTGGTTGAATGGATCCCGGATCAAGTCCGGGATGACGAAAATGGGGAACATATTAACGGCTGACCTCAAAGGGCAGCTTATAGCCCTCCAGCCCGGCGCGGATCGCCTTCTTGTCGATCTTGCCCGTGGGGCCGAGCGGAATGCTGTCCACGAACAGCACGTCGTCGGGCATCCACCATTTGGCGATCTTGCCGTCGAGATACGCCTTGAGATCGTCGGCGGACGCGCTCGCGCCGGGTTTCAGCTCGCAGAGCAGGATCGGGCGCTCGTCCCATTTGGGATGCGCGATGCCGACGACCGCCGCGTTGGCGACCGCGTCATGCCCCATCGCGATATTCTCGATCTCGATCGAGCTGATCCACTCGCCGCCCGATTTGACCACATCCTTGGCGCGGTCGGTGATCTGCATATAGCCCTCGGCGTCGATCGTGCTGACATCGCCGGTGTCGAAAAAACCTTCGGCGTCGAGCACGTCGCCGCCATCGCCGCCATAATAGGCGCCCGCGATCGTCGGCCCCTTGATCATCAGCCGGCCCGGGGTCTTGCCGTCGTGCGGCAGGCGATTGCCCGCATCGTCGACCAGCTTCATCTCCAGCCCGCAGAGTAGGCGACCCTGCTTGAGCTTATAGGCCATCTGCTCGTCGTCGCCCTTCGCCGCGACCGGCGCATTGGGCACCGACACCGTGCCGAGCGGCGAGGTTTCGGTCATGCCCCAGCCCTGGATGACGTCGACGCCATAATCGTCGCGGAAGGTACGGATCAGCGATTCGGGGCACGCCGAGCCGCCGATGGTGACACGTTCCAGCGTCGTGAAGCGCTTGCCGTTTTCCTGCATATAGGTGAGCAGCATCTGCCATACCGTCGGGACCGCGGCCGAGTAAGTGACGCCCTCCGCCTCGATCAGATCATAGATCGATTCGCCGTCCATCCGCTGCCCCGGCAGCACCAGTTTCGCGCCGACCGCGGGCGCCGAATAGACGACGCCCCAGGCATTGGCATGATACATCGGCACGACGAGCAGCACCGTATCGCGCGCCGACAGCGCCAGCGCGTCGCGCTGCAAGGTCATCAGCGCATGGATGTAATTGGAGCGGTGCGAATAGAGCACGCCCTTGGGATTGCCCGTCGTCCCGCTGGTATAGCAGAGCCCGCAGGCGGCATTTTCGTCGAAGCCCCCCCACGCATATTCGATGGGCTGGTCCGCGACCCAGTCGTCGAAGGCGATCGCCGCGAAACTGGTCTTCGGCATCGAGGCCGCGTCGCAGAAGAGGATCACCGTCTCGATCGACGGCACCTGCGGCAGCAGCTCCTCGACCAGATCGACGGTCGCGGGGTCGGCGATCAATAGCCGGTCACCGGCATGATTGGCGATATAGGCAATCTGCTCCAGGAACAGCCGCGGGTTGAGCGTGTGAAGCACGACCCCCATTCCCGCCGCGCCGTACCAGGCGGCCAGATGCCGCGCGCTGTTCCAGCCCATCGTCGCGACGCGGTCGCCAGGCTTCATTCCCGCCGCCGCGAGCGCGTTGGAGACGCGCTTCGCATCCTTGCGGACATCGGCATAGGTCGTGCGGGTGACGCGCCCTTCGGCATCACGCGACACGATCTCGCGCGCGCCATGCCAGTTCGCGGCATGGTCGATGATCCGATCGACCGTCAGTGGCACATTCTGCATCAAACCGTCCATGCGGTGCTTCTCTCCCTCGGCTCTAAAAAGATAGTATACTAAGTATTTTGCTTTGGCAACGCCGCCCTGCCTTGCCTCGCGTCTCCTGCTCTTCTAGCGTGACCCTGCCGGCGCCCGCCGGCGACAGGGGTATATCGTCAGCATCCCATGCGCACCAATCAGCTTATCATCGCTCTGTTCCAGCGCTTCTGCTGGCTCGACGAAGGCCTTCAGTCGCGGCTTCACGATCGCGGCTGGCCCGATATCAGCCGGCCGCAATCGATGGTCATGACCAATATCGTCAGCGGCATCGTGCGCCCATCGGACATCGCGCGCAATCTGGGCGTATCGCGCCAGGCGATCCACAGCACGATCAACCAGATGGTGCGGCTCGGCATGGTCGAACTCACCCCCGACCCCGGCGACCGGCGGCACATGATCGTGTCGCTGACCCCGACCGGCGCGCGGATGCGGCAGGATGCGCAGCACGCGATGGACGCGCTGTCCGATCAGCTCGCCGAGCGGCTCGGCCACGACCGGTTCGACGCATTGCTCGCGGCGCTCGAGGCCGACTGGGGCGACAATATCGAGCGCAAGAGCTAAGCAGCGAGAGCCTTTGCCACCGTGACGAGCCGCGCTGCAGTCATGCCGACCAGCGTCGCGGGCAGCGCTTCGACGAGGTTGCCGTCGGCGTCGAAGGCGGCATGGGCGTTCGGCACCAGCACCTGCTCGGGAATGACCAATGTCTGGATCGTCGACAGAATCTGGCGCAGATGCATCAGGCCGCGCAGCCCGCCGAACGGGCTGATCGACGCCGCCATGACCGCACTCGCTTTTCCGCGATAGGCGCTGAGCGCAACGAGCGATTCGCCGCCGGTCGGGCGCGACGCCCAGTCGATGGCGTTCTTGAGCAAGGGCGATACCGAGCCATTATATTCGGGCGATACGAACAGCAGGCCATCCTGTTCCGCGAACAGCTGCTTCAGCCGTTCGGCATCGGCGGGGAAATCCCCGGCTTCGCGCGCCGCCGAATAAAGCGGCAGATCGAAATCGGCGAGATCGACGTCGGCGACGGCGGCGCCTTCCGCCTCCAGCGCCCCGACAGCGAGCTTTCCGAGCATCCGGTTGAACGACCCCTCGCGCGTGCTTCCCACGACAACCGCAATCCTGGTCAATTTTCCCTCCCGATAAAATGATTAGAATACTAATCTATTTCGGGAAGGCACCGCAACCGCTTTTGACGCCGCGGTCAGGCCTTGATGTCCGACAGCGTCGACAGCTTGGCGGTTTCGTCGGCCAGATTCTCGACGACGCGCCGCATCAGAAGCCGGAGCGTCTCGACCTCCTCGTCGGTCATGCCGCGGGTCGCGACCTTGTGCACTTCGGCATTCAGCGGCGCGAGGATCAGTTCGAGCTTCTTGGCGTGCGGCGTCAGATAGATGAAGGTCTTGCGCCGATCCTCCGCCGTCTTCTTGCGCGTGATGAAACCCGCCTTTTCGAGCCCCTTCAGCGCCACCACCGTCGTCGGCTCGCGCATCCCCACCCGTTCACTGAGTTCGCGCTGGGTGATGCCGTCCTCGCGCCAAAGCTGGCGCAGGAAACGCCATTGCCCCGCCGACACGTCATGGGCCAGCGTGCTGCGTTCGAGCAGGCGCGAAAAGGACCGGAAAACGATGCGCGCGAGATAGCCGATGCTGTTTTCCGGGTTGGTGTAATATTCCGCCGGATACCGGAAAGACTGGTTCTTCTTCGTCAAGGACTGTCCCCTTTGCGCGAACCTTAAGGGTCTATGATTCGCGCGGCAATAGCCACAGCGCACCGATAATATTGGACAGGGGCGCTCTTGCCATATACTTAGAATACTAAGTTATAGAAAGAGATTCGTGGAAAAATTCACCCGGCTGACGGCGGCGGCCGCGCCGCTGCCGCTCGCCAATGTCGATACCGACATGATCATTCCCGCGCGCTTCATGAAGGCGCTGTCGCGCAGCGGCCTCGGCAGGCACGCTTTTCAGGAACTTCGCTATGCGCCGGACGGCACCGAGCGCGCGGCCTTCGTCCTGAACGCCGCCCCATGCCGGAATGCCCAAATCCTGATCGCCGACCGGAATTTCGGCTGCGGATCGTCGCGCGAACATGCGGTGTGGGCGCTCGCCGATTTCGGCATCCGCTGCATTATCGCGCCAAGCTTTGGCGACATCTTCTCGAACAATGCGCGCAAGAACGGACTGCTGCTGATCCGGCTGCCCGACGAGGTTTGCGAACGGCTTCGCGAAGCGGTCGCGCTCGCGCAATTCGCGCCGCTGACCATCGACCTGATCGACCTGCGGATCACGCTCGCATCGGGCGAAGACATTGCGTTCGACGTCGACCCCGACGACCGGCGTACGCTGATCGAGGGGCTCGACGACATCGCGCGGACGATGCGGCACGAGGCCGCGATCGCGCGGTTCGAGCGGATAGCCTAATCGAGGCTCGCCGGGTCGGCGATGCACCCCGCGATCGCGCTGGCGGCGGCGAGCGCCGGGCTCATCAGGTGGGTGCGCCCGCCGCGTCCCTGGCGGTTCTCGAAATTGCGGTTCGAGGTCGCGGCGCAGCGTTCGCCGGGCTGCAATCGGTCGGGGTTCATGCCGACGCACATCGAGCATCCGGGCTCGCGCCAGTCGAAGCCCGCCGCGCGCAGCACGGCATCGATCCCTTCCGCCTCGGCCGCCCGCTTGACCAGCCCCGACCCCGGCACGACCATCGCGCGGACATGCGGCGCGACGCGGCGTCCGCGCACGATGTTCGCGACGACGCGCAGATCCTCGATCCGGCTGTTGGTGCAGCTGCCGATGAACACCCGGTCGAGCCGCGTCCCGGCGATCGGCTGCCCCGGCGCCAGCGCCATATAGGCGAGCGCGCGCCCGGCGGCGTCGCGGGCATCGCCGTTCGGTAGCCCGGCGGGGTCGGGAATCCGCCCGTCGATGCCGATCACCTGCGACGGGTTCGTGCCCCAGCTCACCATCGGCACCACATCGGCGGCATCGACGCGTATCTCGCGATCGAAAACGGCCGCTGCGTCGCTGGGCAGCGCCCGCCAGCGCGCCAGCGCCGCCGTCCACGCATCGCCCGCCGGCGCCGCCGCCCGGCCTTCGAGATAGGCGAAGGTCGTCGCGTCGGGCGCGACCAGCCCGGCTCGCGCGCCCATCTCGATGCTGAGATTGCACAGCGTCATCCGGCCTTCCATCGACAGTCCGCGCACCGCGCTTCCCGCATATTCGATGACATGCCCGGTCGCCCCGTCGACTCCGACCAGCCCGAGCAGGTGCAGCGCCAGATCCTTGGCATGGACGTGCGGCGCGAGGCGCCCCTCGACGCTGATCCGCATATTGCGCGACTTGCGCTGGCGGATCGTCTGCGTCGCGAGCACATGCTCGACCTCCGACGTGCCGATTCCGAAGGCGAGCGCCCCGAACGCGCCGTGGGTCGAGGTGTGGCTGTCGCCGCAGACGATCGTCATGCCCGGCTGCGAGCGCCCCTGTTCGGGGCCCACGACATGGACGATGCCGCCGCGCGGATCGCCCATCGGAAAATTCTCGATCCCGAAGCGGCGCGTGTTGGCGACGAGCGCCTCGAGCTGCGCCCGCGCCGCGGCGTCGGCGACGCCCGCCGGGCCCGCCGCCTGTCCCGCCGTCGGGACATTGTGATCGGACAGCCCCAGCGCGCGCTCCGGCCGCCGCACCGTCCGCCCCGCCGCCGCAAGCCCCGCGAAGGCCTGCGGCGAGGTCACTTCGTGGAGCAGGTGCAGGTCGATGTAGAGCAGGGTCTCGCCATCGTCCTCGGCGACGGCATGGGCATCCCACAGCTTGTCGTAGAGCGTGCGGGGGCCGGACGGCCGCATCGCCCGGCCCGCCTTCCCGTTCGCCGCGTCATCCGCCGGCTCCATATTGCCCTTTCCAATTTTCGATCGCATTTGCACCGTTGCGCCCCGACCGCTATTTACTTAGAATACTAATTATATAGGCCGAACGCAGGGTGCGGGGCAAGAGGCGCGAGGGGAGACGCACGATTTTAGACAGAGGACCGCTTCCGGCGACGCGCACCGCGGGCTTCGCGGCATGAACCCGATCTGGCTTCCCGCCTCGCTGTTCGGGGGCCTGTTCCAGGCGTGGCGCACCGCGCTCCAGCAGCGGCTGCGCGCAGAGCTCAGCGTCAGCGGCGCCGGTCTCGTGCGCTATCTTTATGGCCTGCCCTTTGCGGCGCTCTTCGCGGCCATCTGGCTCTGGGCGCACCCCGTCGCGATTCCCGCGCTCGGCCCCGCCTTTCTGGGCTTCGCGCTGGTCGGCGCGGTCGCGCAAATGGCGGGAACGATCCTGCTGATCCTCGCTTTCGGGCATCGCGGCTTCGTGGTCGGCACCGCCTTTTCCAAGACCGAGGCGATTCAGGTGGCGCTGGTGACCGCGCTCTTCTTCGGCGAGCGGCTGCCGCTGCTCGCCTGGGTGGGGATTGTCGCCGGCGTCGCGGGCGTGCTGACGCTCGCGCTGGCCGGACGCGGGATCACCGCGCGCGAGATACTGGGGTCGCTCGGGCAGCCCGCCGCGCTCCACGGCCTGGGGGCCGGGTCGATGTTCGCCTTCGCGGCGGTCGCGATCAAGTTCGCGACCGCCGAACTGCCCGGCCTCGACCTCGTCGCGTCGGCGCTCGTCACGCTGGTCGTCGTGATGGCGATGCAAAGCGCGCTTCATCTCGCGTGGATCGTCGCGCGCGATCGCGACACGCTCCGCGCCGTTGGGCGGACATGGCGCTCGTCGAGCCAGGTCGGCCTGTTGTCGGCGCTCGGTTCGGCCTGCTGGTATACCGGCTTCGCCGCCGCCCCCGCCGCGCTGGTGCGGATCGTCGGGCAGGTCGAAGTCGTCTTCACCATCGGCTTCGCGCATTTCTATCTGCGCGAACCCGTCCGCTGGCAGGAGGCCGCGGGGCTGTTCCTGGTCGTCATCGGCGTGGTCCTGGCGCTCGTCGCCACCCATTGACGGGCAAAGGGCAACTCAAGCCGCGGCGATATTTCCCCTGATCCCGTCGAAGCAGGCGGCGACGTGGCGAGCGTAAGGCAAGCCGCAATCGCGGATCACCAGCGCCTCCCCGTCCCATTCGATCACGCCCTTCTGCTCGAAATCCGACAGGGCGCCGCGGGCCGAAGCGATCTCAGCGGCGTCCAGATGCGCCCGCCCGTTGCACAGCAGGTCGCGGATATGCGCGGCCCGGCGCTGCTCCCGCGCATCGACGCGGACGCCTCGCGCCGCCGCGAGCCGGCCTTCGCCGACAAGGTCGCGATAGGGGCCCGATTTCTTCTCGTTCTGGACGATCAGGTCGGGGAATTTGCTGATCGCGCTGGCGCCGAAGCCGATGAGGACGGGGGCGTCGTCCTCGGTAAAGCCCTGGAAATTGCGGTTCACCCGCCCCTCGCGCGCCGCCACGGCGAGCGAATCGTCGGGACGCGCGAAATGGTCGAAGCCAACGGGGACATAGCCGGCGGCGGTCAGGCGCCGGTAACCGAGTTCGGCCTGCTCGAAACGCAGCCGCTGGCCGGGTAGCCGGCTCGCGTCGATCCGCCGCTGGCGCGCGATCATCTGCGGCAGATGGGCATAGCCGAAAAAGGCGATGCGGCTCGGCGCCAGCGCCAGCGCCTCGTCGATCGTCGCGTCGACATCGGCGAGCTCCTGCCCCGGCAGCCCGTACATCAGGTCGAAGTTGATCGCGTCGATGTCGCGCAGGCGCAGCGCCGCGACGGCGCGCTCGATATGCGACAGCGGCTGGATGCGCCCGATCGCCTGCTGGACGTGCGGCGCGAAGGTCTGGACGCCCAGGCTGACGCGCGTCACATGCGCCGCCGCGAGCACCAGCGCCCATTCGGACGAGAAACCGCGCGGGTCGAGCTCGATCGAGACGTCGGGGCGGTGCGCGTCGAAGACGGTGAGCAGCAGGTCGAGCAGCCGCACCAGCTCGACCGGCGCGATCGCGTTCGGGCTGCCGCCGCCGAAGGCGATGCGGCGAATGCGCCCGCGCCCGCCGAGCCGCTTCGCGACGAGCGCGATCTCTGCCCGGAGCGCCGTCAGATAATCGTCGAGCCGCTGCTTGCGTCCGGCGGCGCCAGTGTTGCAGCCGCAATACCAGCAGATATTCTCGCAAAAGGGGATGTGGACATAGAGCGAGACCGGCGTCGCCGAGTCCACCGCATCGAGCGCGCGCGCATAATCGTCGGCGCCGACGTCTTCGACGAACTCCATCGCGGTCGGATAGCTGGTGTAACGCGGCACCGGCTTTGCGAGCAGATCGGGATGATAGGTCCACATGTGGGCATCCTATGGGCAAACGTCCGCCGCGACATTGACCGGGATCAATCCTTGTTCGTCATTGCGAGCGAAGCGAAGCAATCCAGAGTAGGCGCAAACCGCTCTGGATTGCTTCGCTTCGCTCGCAATGACGATGCCAACCCAAATCCCCAACTCTGGGGCGCGGCCCTAGCAGCAGCCCTTCGGCCCCGCCCGTTTGCCCCGCCGGTCGCCAATCGCGTGGCAGGCCTTGGCGCAGTCGCGGCGCTGTTCGGGGTCGGCGGGATCGCCGGGGACGATCATCCGGTGCGTCCGGCCGCCGCACGCCGGGATCGTCAGCACATGCGCGTCGGCCACAGGCGGCTGCATCAGCGCCGCCGCGCCCAGCATCAGGACGATAGACCGCACGGTCATGGCGTATCATCCTCTTCCTCTTCTTCGACAAAGATGCGGAGCGCGGCGCCGTCGAGATCGTCGAACTGCCCGCCGCGCAGCGACCAGAAGAAGGCGGCAAGACCGATGAGGCCGAGGCCGAGCGCGACCGGGATCAGGACGAGCAGCCCGTTCACCGCGCCGCGCCCTTCAGCCGCAGCGCGTTGCCGACGACGATCAGCGACGATCCCGACATGGCGATGGCGGCGACCAGCGGCGTCACATAGCCCATGAAGGCAAGCGGCACGGCGATGACGTTATAGCCGATCGCGAGCGTGAAATTCTGCCGTACGATCGCCTGCGTCCGCCGCGCGACGCGGATCGCCTGCACCACCGGCATCAGCCGGTCGCCGAGGAAGATGCAGTCGGCGGCATTCTTGCCCGCGTCGCTCGCCGAGCCCGGCGCGATCGAGGCGTGGCCCGCGGCGAGCGCGGGACCGTCGTTGAGCCCGTCGCCGATCATCAGCACCTTGTGCCCCGCCACCGCCTGCCGCGCGATGGCGGCGAGCTTGTCCTGCGGACTCATGCCGGTCTGGGCGGTGAGGCCGAGCGCGCGCGCGACCGGCGCGACGGCGGCAGCGCGGTCGCCCGACAATATGGTCGGCGCGACGCCCGCCTGTTCCAGCGCGGCGATCGTTTCGGCGGCATCGGGACGCAGCGCGTCGGCGAAGCGGACAGTGATCGCCGGAACGCCGTCGACCGCCAGCTCGGTCGCGAGCGCGCTGTCGTCGGCGGGCTGCGCCGGGCGGCCGAGCGTCACCCGCTGCCCTTCCCACAAGGCCTCAACCCCAAAGCCGGGGGTCTCGCGGATCGCCTCGACCGCCACCGGCATGACGTCCATCACCGTCAGGTCGCGGGTCAGGGCCTCGCTGAGCGGATGGCGGCTGGCGCGTGCGAGCGCGAGCAACAATCCACGCGCGGTCGTATCGGCTTCGTCGAGGTTCGTCGCGACCGGGCGGCCAAGCGTCAGCGTTCCCGTCTTGTCGATCATCGCGCGGTCGACCTCGGCCAGCCGTTCGAGCGCCGATCCGTCCTTCACCAGCACCCCGACGCGCATCAGCGTGCCCGCCGCGACGATCTGCGCCGCCGGCACTGCGAGGCCGAGCGCGCAGGGACAGGTGATGATCAGCACCGCGACCGCGATCAGCAGGCTGTGATGCCAGCCCGCGCCCGCGATCATCCAGCCGGCGAAGGCAAGCAGCGCCAGCGTGTGGACGGCGGGCGCATAGTAACGCGCCGCGCGGTCGGCGATGCGAACATAACGCGACTTGCCCTGCGCCGCCTCGCCCATCAGCCGCGCGATGTCGGCGATCGCGGTGTCGGCGCCCGCCGCGGTCACCCGGACGCGGATCGGCGCCTCGACGTTCAGCGTCCCGGCGTGGACCGGATCGCCGAGCCGCACCTCCTGCGGCGCGCTCTCGCCGGTCAGCAGCGACAGGTCGATCCGGCTGGCGCCGCCGGTGATGACGCCGTCCGCCGACAGGCGCTCGCCCGCCGCGACGAGCATCACCATGCCGGGCTGGAGCGCGGTGGCGTCGACCCAGCGGCTCGTCTCGTCGGCGCCGACGACCATCGCGCCGGTGCCCATGTTGCGGAGCAGCGCGGTCACCCCGCCGCGCGCGCGGTCGCGCATCACGCTGTCGAGCCAGCGGCCGCAGAGCAGGAAGAAAAGCAGCATCACCACGCCGTCGAAATAGGCGTGGGGGCCGTGCGTCGCGGTTTCGTAGAGGCTGAGCGCGGTCGCGATCAGCACTCCGATGCTGATCGGCACGTCCATGTTAGTCCGGCCGTGGCGCACCGCGCGCCACGCCGAGCGGAAGAAGCTGCGCCCGGCATAGGCCACGGTAGGCAGCGCGATCGCCGCCGAGAGCCAGTGGAACAGATCGCGCGTCGCGCCGCTCGCGCCCGACCAGACCGACACCGACAGCAGCATGATGTTCATCATCGCGAAGCCCGCGACCGCGACCGCGCGCAGCAGCGCCCGGCTGTCGGACGCGCCGCCGTCGACCTCGGCCGGGCCGTCGCCGATCGGATGCGCTTCGAACCCGAGCAGCGAGAAGGCGCCGATCAGCTCGGGCGTTTCGGCGTCGGGGGTGCAGGAGATATGCACGCGCTTTTCGGTGAAATTAACGCGCGCCGCCGCGATCCGCCGGTCGCGCACCAGCCCCTGTTCCAGCTTGGCGATGCAGCCCGCGCAGCGGATGTCGGGCACCGCGAAATCGCGCTCGATGAGCGAGGCGGCGGCTTCGGTCATTTGAGGTCGATCCGGTAGCGCGCCTCGTCGGTGCCGCGATGCACCGACAGGTCGAGCTGCCAGCGCCCGGCGGGCAGCGCATCGAGCGAGCGCAGCGTGCCGTCCGCCGCGGGCGCGAAGCGCATCGCGCGCGCGGGCGTCTGGCCGAGTGGGTGGCGAAGGGTCGCAACGATGCGCAACCCCTCCACCGCCGCGCCGTCCTTACGGACGGTCAGCCGGACGTGGCGGTCCGCATCGACCGTGACGCTCCTGTCCCAGCCGAGCCGGTCCTGCGCGTCGGCGCGCGCAAGCCATTCGTTGTAATGCTGGCTCGCGACATAGCTGTTGTCGACGACAGTGCCGCCGAAGGTCGACAGCGCGAAGCTGGCCATCACGATATTGACGCTGATGACGACGCCGAAGAAGGCGACGAGGATCATCGCCGCATGGCGCCCGGTGAAGGGCTTGCGTTCGGGCTCGTCGGTCATGGCTCGGTCCCCGGGCGGTCGAACTGGATCGTCTCGCGGTCGCCGCGCGGATCGTCGTCGAGCGCGCGCACCGCGATGGTGAAATCCTGCCGCGCCGGGCCCGCACCGGGGGCGACGACGAACAGCTTCGCGCTCGTCACGCTGTCGGGCGCGAGCGGCATCCGCAGGCTCTGCCCCGCGGTTTCGCGCGCGCCGTCCTCGGTCCACAGCCGCGCGCCGGGCAGGCCGCTCAGCGTCACCTCGACGTCACGCGGGCGAAGCTCCATGTTGCGCAGCTTCAGCGTATAATTGTTGCGGATCGCGCCGTCGGACAGCTGGACATAGAGCGGGCTGCGCTCGTGCTGGACGGCGAGGTCGAGCCTGGTGCGCTGGCCGAGGGTGAAGAGCATCGCGAGGCCGATCGCGCCCCACAGGCCGAAATAGATCAGGGTGCGCGGGCGGAACAGCGTCTTGCGGATCGGCGGCGCGATCCCGCCCGCCTTTTCGGTCGCGGCGTCGTCGAGGGTGCAATAATCGATCAGCCCGCGCGGCCGCCCGACCTGCGCCATCACGCTGTCGCAGGCGTCGATGCAGAGGGCGCAGGTGATGCAGCCGATCTGCGGCCCCTCGCGGATATCGATGCCGGTCGGGCAGACCGCAACGCACTGGTTGCAATCGACGCAGTCGCCGAAGGCGCCGGGGTTCTTCTCGGCCTTCTTGACGCTGCCGCGCGGTTCGCCGCGCCAGTCCTTATAGGTCACGAGCAGCGACTTCTCGTCCATCATCGCGGTCTGGATGCGCGGCCAGGGGCACATATAGATGCACACCTGCTCGCGCAGGAAGCCGCCGAGGACGAAGGTCGTCGCGGTGAGCACCGCCACGGTGACATAGGCGACCGGCGCCGCCTGCCCCGCCCAGAAATCGTGCGTCAACGTCGGCGCGTCGGCGAAATACATGATCCACGCGCCGCCGGTCCAGAAGGCGACGGTCAGATAAATCGCATATTTGACCGTCCGCTTCGCGATCTTCTCCGCCGTCCACGGCCCGTTCGCGAGGCGGATCTGCGCGTTGCGGTCGCCGTCGATCAGCCGGTCGACATACTGGAACAGGTCGGTCCACACCGTTTGCGGGCAGGCATAGCCGCACCAGGCGCGCCCGACCGCGCTGGTGACGAGGAACAGCCCGATCCCCGCCATGATGAGCAGGCCCGCGACATAATAGAATTCATGCGGCCAGATCTCGATCTGGAACATATAGAATCGCCGGTTGGCAAGGTCGACGAGCACCGCCTGATCGGGCGCGTGCGGGCCGCGATCCCAGCGAATCCACGGCGTTCCGTAATAGATCGCCAGCGTGACCGCCATGATCGCCCATTTGAAGCGCCGGAACGGGCCGTCCACCTTCTTGGGGTAGACGCCCTTGCGCGCCGCATAGAGCGAGCCATGCTCGCCGGTCAGGTCTTCAGGGCTGGCCATCGGCTCCCCGTCCTTCCGCCGTCGCGGCCGCCGGGGCCGGCGCCGGCGCCTTTTCGCCGCCGCCGAGCGAATAGACATAGGCGGCGAGCATCTTGATCGTCACCGGGTCGAGCCGCGCGCCCCAGCGCGGCATCACGCCGTTGCGCGGCTGGGTCACCGTCGCGGTGATGCTCGCGCGGTCGCCGCCATAGAGCCAGATGGCGTCGGTCAGCTTCGGCGCGCCGACCTCGCGCCCGCCGTCGCCGGCGGGGCCATGGCACACCGCGCAATTCGCCTCGAACAGCACGGCGCCGCGCGCCGACGACGCACTCGGCTTTTCCTGATGGCTGATGACGCGGACGTGGCTGACGACGTCGGCGATCTGCGCGGGTTCGAGGATGCCGTCGCGCCCGAAAGCGGGCATCTGGCTGGTCCGCGTCGCCGCATGATCGGGATTCCGGATGCCGTGGGTGATCGTATATTCGATCGTGGAAAGGTCGCCGCCCCACAGCCAGTCGTCGTCGGTCAGGCTGGGATAGAGTTTCTTGACCCCCGCGCCGCCCGCGCCGTGGCACTGGACGCAATGGACGCGAAAGGCGGCCGCCCCGCCCTGCACCGCCGCCTGCATCAGCGCGGGCTTCGCGGGCAGGTCGGCGATCGCGGTCGCGGCGATCGCGTTCATCACCGGGGCGCGGCGCTGCGCGTCGGCCTGCATCTCCTGTTCGAGCTGGCCGCGGCTGCTCCAGCCGAGCACGCCCTCGGTCGCGCCATGGATCATCGGCCAGGCGGGATAGAGGATGACATAGACGATGCCCCAGACGATCGTCGCATAGAGCGACCACAGCCACCAGCGCGGCATCGGCGTGTCGAGTTCCTCGATGCCGTCCCATTCGTGACCCGACGTCGCCGTCCCCGTCACGTCGTCGATGCGCTTATGATCGGCCATTGTCGTCTTCCTTGAAGATCATGTTCGCGGCTTCGTCATGGTGACGGCGGGCGCCCTTGCGGAACGGCCAGGCGATGAAGAGGAGGAACATCGCCACCATGACGATCAGGCCCCAGCTATCGGCGAAATGCCGGACTTCGTCATAGCTCATCGCGCCGCTCCGGGGGTCGTGTCGGGCACATGCGCCTGTTCCTGCGGCGCCGCCTTCTCGACATCGACGAGCGTGCCGAGCATCTGGAGATAGGCGATCAGCGCGTCCATCTCGGTCACCCGCGACGGGTCGCCGTCGAAATCGCGCACCTGCGCCTTGGGGTAGCGCTTGACGAGATCGCCGGCGCCCGCATTCGGATCGGCCTGCGCGCGGATGTCCTCGTTCGCCTTCGCGATGTCGGCCTTGGTATAGGGAACGCCGACGCGGTAGAGCGCGGTCAGGTCGCGCGCCATGTCGCCCGCGCCCAGATCGCGATCGGCGAGGAAGGCATAGCCGGGCATGATCGATTCGGGGACGACGCTGCGCGGGTCGATCAGATGCGCCTTGTGCCATTCGTCCGAATAGCGTCCACCGACGCGCGCGAGGTCGGGCCCGGTGCGCTTCGACCCCCATTGGAACGGATGGTCGTACATGCTCTCCGCCGCCAGGCTGTAGTGGCCATAGCGTTCGACCTCGTCGCGGAACGGACGGATCATCTGGCTGTGGCAGGTATAGCAGCCCTCGCGGATATAGATGTTGCGCCCCGCGAGTTCGAGCGGCGTGTAGGGCCGCATCCCGTCGACCTTCTCGATCGTGTTGTCGATCCAGAACAGGGGTGCGATCTCGACGATGCCGCCGATCGCGACGGCGATCAGCGAGAAGAAGCCGAGCAGGCTGACATTGCGTTCGAGCTTCTTGTGGCTGAAGCGCTTTTCGGCAGGTTGGGTCGCCATTTGCCTTGGCTCCTTATTCGGCGGGAACGGGCGCGAGCGGACGGTCCGCGGCGGCGTTGTAGGGAGTCTCGGTCATCGGCTTTTCCGCGCGGACCTTGCCCGCGAGCGTCGCCCAGACATTGTAGACGAGCAGCAGGAAGCCGGCGAGATACATCGCCCCGCCCGCGGCGCGGATCAGATACATCGGATGCATCGCCGCGACGGTCTCGGCAAAGCTGTAGACGAGGTAGCCGTCGGCGCCATATTCGCGCCACATCAGCCCCTGCATGATCCCCGCGACCCACATCGAGGCGGCGTAGAAAACGATCCCCAGCGTCGCGAGCCAGAAGTGCCAGTTGACCATGCGCAGCGAATAGAGCCGCGGACGCCCCCACAGGCGCGGCACCAGATAATAGACGGCGGCAAAGGTGATCATGCCGTTCCAGCCGAGCGCCCCGGCATGGACGTGCGCGATCGTCCATTCGGTATAGTGGCTGAGGCTGTTGAACGCCTTCACCGACAGCATCGGACCCTCGAAGGTCGCCATGCCATAGAAAGCCAGCGCGACGACCATCATGCGGATGATCGGGTCGGTACGAATCTTGTCCCATGCGCCGTTGAGCGTCATCAGCCCGTTGATCATGCCGCCCCAGCTCGGCATCCACAGCACGACCGAAAACACCATGCCCAGCGTCTGCGCCCAGTCGGGCAGCGCCGTATAATGCAGGTGGTGCGGTCCGGCCCAGATGTAGAGGAAGATCAGCGACCAGAAGTGAAGGATCGACAGGCGATAGCTGTAGATCGGCCGCTCCGCCTGCTTGGGCACGAAATAATACATCATCGCGAGGAAGGGCACGGTCAGGAAGAAGGCGACCGCATTATGCCCATACCACCATTGCGTCAGCGCATCCTGCACCCCGGCAAAGGCCGAATAGCTCTTCGACCCGAAGATCGTCGCCGGAACCGACAGATTGTTGACGATGTGGAGCATCGCGATGGTGACGATGAAGCTGAGGTAAAACCAGTTGGCGACATAGATATGCGGCTCGCGGCGTTTGACGATCGTGCCGACGAAGACGATGAAATAGACAACCCAGACGATCGTCAGCCACAGGTCGACATACCATTCGGGCTCGGCATATTCGCGCGCCTCGGTGACCCCCATGACGTAGCCGGTGGCCGCGAGCACCAGAAAGAGCTGATAGCCCCAGAAGACGAAACGCGCGGCGCCCGGAAAGGCGAGCCGCGCGCGGCAGGTGCGCTGGACGACGTAGAAGCTCGTCGCGATCAGCGCATTGCCGCCGAAGGCGAAGACCACGGCCGACGTGTGCAGCGGGCGCAGCCGCCCGAAGCTGGTATATTCGATGCCGAGATTGAGCGCCGGAAAGGCGAGCTGCAACGCGATATAGAGGCCGACCGCAAGCCCCGCGACGCCCCAGAAGATGGTGGCGATGACGCCCCAGCGCACCGGGTCGTCGTCATAAGCGCCCTCGTCGGGCGGCATCTTCAAAAGGCCGCGCGCCATCCCGCCATAATCGGCGGCCGAGAGGCGGCTCCACAGGACGATCAGGCAGGCGACCGCGACGATGACCATATGCACGGCAAAGGGCGTGTCGACCGCCAGCGCCGCAAAGACAAGCGCCAGCAGGGCCAGCCCCATCCAGCCGCCCGCCTTGAAAACCAGATCGTCCATCATCGCGAATCCCCGTTCGGTGCGGCTCCATCGGCCAGCCCATCGAAGTCCATGGCCGCGCGCGCGGCCCGGAACATTGACCTGGATCAATGAAAAATGTTGCGGCGCGTCAATGGGACGATTTGTCCCAGGCGGCGGAAGAAAAACGCCGCGTGGAAGGCCCACGCGTTTAACCGGCGCCACCTCTCTCCCGTTCGTGTCGAGCCCTTCGCCTGCCTAGGGATTGTGGGGATTCAGCTTTCAGCCGTTCGATTATGGAAAAGCCGTGTTCCCCCGCGAAGGCGGGGGTCCAGAGCAGCCCTGCGCCAGCCCGCTCTGG
>NZ_JAOZVW010000063.1 GCF_025869345.1 Sphingopyxis sp. | reverse complement strand
ATCCAGAGCGGTGCAAGACCACTCTGGATTGCTTCGCTTCGCTCGCAATGACGATTATAAATTCAGGAACGTCCGCGCATTGCCGCTGAATATCTTCGCCTTCTGCGTCGCCGACAGGCCATCATGCTCGCGCACCAGCGCGCCGATGTCCTGTTCGCCGAGCGGAAAGGGATGGTCGGAGCCGAGCAGGATGCGGTCCTCGCCCATCACATCGACGAGCAGGCTGAGCGCGCGCGGATCGAACACCGCCGAATCGACGAAGAAACGGTCGACATAGGAAGAGGGCGGGTTCGGGCAGTCGACGCGGACGATGTCGCGATGCTTCCACGCATTTTCGACCCGGCCGAGCAGGAAGGCGAAGCTGCCGCCGCCGTGGCCGAAGCAGATGCGCAGGCTCCTGGGCAGGCGCTCGAACGCGCCCGAGAGGATCAGCGACAGGATCGAAAGCTGCGTCTCGGCGGGCATCGCGACGAGCCAGGGCAGCATATATTGGGGCATCCGCTCGCGCGCCATCATGTCCCACGGGTGGACGAGCACCGCGGCGCCGACCTCCGCGCAATGGGTGAGAAAGGTCAAAATGCCTTCGTCGTCGAGGTTGCGCAGCCCCATGTGGTTGCCGATCTGGACGCCGAGATGGCCGGTCTCCATCGCGCGGCTGACCTCGGCGCACGACAGGTCGATGTCCTGCAGCGGCACCTGCGCGAGCGCCTTCATCCGGTGCGGCGCGTGGTTGCAGAAAGCGAGTGCCTCGTCGTTGAAGCGCCGCGCGCAATCGAGCGCCTGCTCGGCCGGGCGGCTGTATCCGAACATGATCGGGGTCGCGCAGATGATCTGAAGATCGATCCCCTGCTCGTCGAGCGCCTCGACGCGCCGCGCGGGGTCCCAGAGGATGTCGTCGACCGGACGAAACGTCTTCGCGCCCTGCATGATGAAGCCGTGGCCCGCGCCGTCATCGCGCAGCCAGGGCAGGCCTTCGGCCTCGGCACGCGCGCGATAGGCGGCATCCATCGCGGGAAAGAAGTGGCTGTGCATGTCGATCACTGCCGCCTGTGTCGCACCCTCGTCCATCATGATTGTCGCCGCATCCTCGCCATTTCGCCTTCCCGCGGAGCGCCGATGCGCGCGGGCCATGAAGTTGAGTAACGGCGGTCAGCTATCAACAATAATCCCTAGACTTGCCCTAGCTATTACAAAACGGCTATAACCGACCAAAATCGGGGCGGAGGGTCATCATGCCTAAATTTCACGAGAATTTCCTGCTGAGCCGGTTGAAGCTGCGCCAGCTCCGCCTGCTCACCGCGATCGCCGACGAGGGCACGGTCTTGAAGGGTTCGCAGGCGCTGAACATCGCGCAACCCGCCGCGACGAAGAGCATCAAGGAGCTCGAGGACGCGCTCGGCGTCCAGTTATTCGAGCGCTCGTCGCGCGGGGTCAGCCCGACCGATTTCGGCGCGGTGATGATCAAGCACGCCAAGCTGATCCTCGCCCAGCTCCGCCACGCGAGCGAGGAACTGCAATCGCTCGAGGAGGGCTTGTCGGGGCGCGTCCATGTCGGGACTTTGCTCGCGGCTTCGACCTCGCTGCTGCCGCGCGCGCTCGCGCTGCTGCGCGAACGGCGGCCGGGGATCGCGGTGACGGTCGCCGAGGGGACGATCGACCGGCTGATGCCGGGGCTGCGCACCGGCGACATCGACGTCGTGCTCGGCCGCCTGCCCGAATATCGCGAGCGCGAGGGGCTGAAGCAGGAGGTGCTCTATCTCGACACCGTATCGATCATGGTGCGCGAGGGGCATCCGCTGGCGGAACGAACCGCGCTGACGCTCGCCGAGCTGGTCGAGCAGGCGTGGGTGATGCCGCCGCCGCAGACCTCGCTGCGCCGCCAGATCGACCATGCCTTTCGCCACGAAGACCTCGAACCCCCGCGCGACGTGATCGAATCGGTGTCGATCCTGACCAATCATGCGCTGCTGGTCAGTACCGACATGCTCGCCGCGATGCCGCATCAGGTCGGGCTCGGCCAGGCGGGACTCGTCGCGCTGCCGGTGACGCTGGAGGGCGCCAATTCGCGGATCGGCGCGACGACGCACGCCAATGTCGAACTATCGGCCGCCGCCGCCTATTTCATGGGCGTCGTTCACGAAGTCGCCGCGGAGATCCGGGGCGAACTGGGACAGGATCAGGACGCGCTGGGCTAGCGCCAGCTTATCATCTCCCTGTTCCCCCGCGTGTCGTTCCCGTCTAGGTTGATCAGGCGCTGACCGCCGCAACACGCCGCCAGACGAAATAGGCGGCGGTGATCAGCACCAGCCACGGCCCGCCCGCGAACACCGCGACCTGCCAGTCGGCGTCGACCGCCATCGTCACCGTGATTGCGCCGAGCAATCCCAGCCCCAAGAGCTGCGCATAGGGGAAGAAGGGCATCCGCACCGGCAGGTCGGCCGCATGATGTTTGCGGCGGAAGCGCAGGTGGCTGACCAGGATCGCGCTCCAGACGAGCAGCCCGCCGAACAGCACGATGCCGAAGAGATAATTATACGCGAGCGGGGTCAGGATCGACAGCGAGGCGGCGGCGAGAATGCCGATGCCGGTGACGATCGTCGCGCGCATCGGCACATGCTGCGCGTTGAGCTCGCCCAGCTTCCGCGGCGCATAGCCGCCGCGCGCGAGCGAAAAGAGCATTCGCGAGCCCAAATAAATGCTGGTGTTCATCGCCGACAGCGCCGCGGTCGCGACGACGAAATTCATCAGCCCCGCCGCATAGGGAATGCCCGCGCTCGCGAACATCTTCACGAACGGGCTTTCGGTGACGACCTTCGCGCCGGACTCGGTCCACGGCAGGAAGGCGACGATGATGAACAGCGCGAGGATATAGAAGAGGAACAGCCGCGCCGCCATCGTCCTGAGCGCGGCGGGGATTGCGACCCTGGGATCCTTCGCCTCGCTCGCGGTGCCGACGACGAACTCCAGACCCATGAACGAAAACAGCGCCATCAGCACCGCCAGCCAGACGCCCGAAAAGCCGTTCGGCAGAAAGCCGCCCGCGAGCCCGGTGACGTTGTGGAGCCCGACCGGATCGCCGACGACGCCGAAGATGCGGCTCAGCCCGACGATGATGAAAGCGACGATCGCCGACACCTTGATCACGGTCAGCCAATATTCGACCGAGCCGAAATTATGCACCGCGCGCGTGTTGACCCAGACGACGGTGGCGGCGCTGCCGAGCGCCCACATCCATACCGGCGTGTCGGGGAACCACCAGCCCATGTAGATGCCGACCGCGACCGCCTCGCTGCCGATCAGCAGCACCTGCTGGATCCAGTAGGTATAGCGGACGATGAAGCCCATCATTGGCCCGAGGTAGATTTCGGCATAGGTGCCGAACGAACCCGCGGTCGGATGGACAACCGCCATTTCGGAGAGGCTGAACACCATGATCACCGCGACCAGCGCCGCGATCGCATAGCTGACGAGCACGCCCGGCCCGGCATAGCCGATCGCGATCCCCGAGCCCATGAACAGGCCGGTGCCGATCGCGCCGCCGAGGCCGATCATCGTGATCTGCGCCTTGCTGAGCCCGCGTTCGAGCCCCGCCTCGCGGTCGAGATAGGCCTGTTCGTCCATGCTTGCATCCCCTCCCCTGCCGCTCATGTGACCGCGTCGCGGACCTGATGCTCGGGCAATTTCCAGATGTCGCCATCCATGATCGTCACCAGCCGGTCGACCGCGTCCCACACGTCGGCAAAGCCGACATAGAGCGGCGTGAAGCCAAAGCGCACCGTGTCGGGGGCGCGGAAATCGCCGATCACCCCGGCGGCGATCAGCGCGCGCATGATCGGATAGCCGTCGGCGTGCGCAAAGGACACCTGGCTGCCGCGCGCCGCCGCGTCGCGCGGCGAAGCGAGCTTGAAGCCATGTCCGGCGCAGCGTGTCTCGACGAGGCGGATGAAGAGGTCGGTCAGCGCCATCGATTTCGCCCGGATCGCGTCCATGTCGGCGGCGAGATGAATGTCGAGCCCGACCTCGACGAGCGCCATCGACAGGATCGGCTGGGTGCCGATCAGGAACTGGCGGATGTCGTGTTGCGGGCGGTATCCCGGCTCGAACGCGAAGGGCGCGGCGTGGCCCCACCAGCCGGTGACGGGCTGGAGTGCCTGCCCCTGGTGCCGCTGCGCCGCGAACAGGAAGGCGGGCGAGCCGGGGCCGCCGTTCAGATATTTATAGGTGCAGCCGACCGCGAAATCGGCATTGCAGCCGCCCAGATCCACGGGCATCGCCCCGGCGCTGTGGCACAAATCCCAGATCGCAAGCGCTCCCGCCGCCTGCGCGCGCGCGGTGATCGCCGCCATGTCGTGGACGTGCCCCGACTTGTAATGGACATGGGTGATCGCGACCGCGATCGTGTCTTCGTCGATCGCATCGGCGATCTCGTCCTTTTCGCAGAGCCGAACCTCGACGCGCCCGCCGGTCGCCGCGGCGACGCCTTGCGCGATATAATTATTCGTGGGGAAATTGCTGCCTTCGAGGATCAGCACGCGGCGCTCGGGGCGCAGCGCGACCGCGGCGGACAGGACCTTGAACAGATTCTGGCTCGTCGAATCGCAGACGACCACTTCGCCCGGCGCGGCGCCGAGCAGCGGCGCGAGCTTGTCGCCGAGGCGCACCGGCAGGTCGAACCAGCCGGCGCTGTTCCAGCTCTTGATCAGGTCGGTGCCCCATTCGCGCGTCACCACGTCGTGCGCGCGCGCCGCCGCGCCCTTCGGCATCGCGCCGAGCGAATTGCCGTCGAGATAGATCATCCCTTCGGGCAGGTCGAAGCGGTTGCGGAGCGGCGCGAGCGGGTCGGCGGCGTCCATCGCCTCACACGCGGCGCGGTCGAGAGTATCAAGCGTCATGGAAACAAATCACCTTCGTCTGCGACATTTCGCGCGCGGCGAAGCGCACGCCTTCGCGGCCCATATTCCCCCGCCCCGCGCCGCCGAAGGGCATGGCGTCGAGCCGGTAATCGGTCGAATCGTTGATCATCACCCCCGCCGCACGCAGCCGCCGCGCAGCGTGGCGCGCATGCCGGAGCGATTCGGTGAAGATGGCGGCGTGGATCGCATAGTCGGCGCGGTTGGCGGCGTCGATGGCTTCGTCCAAGTCGGCGAAGCGGAACAGGCTGACCACCGGGCCGAAAGCTTCGTGGCAGGCGACGCGCGCGTCGTCGGGAACGTCCGCGAGCAGAGTCGGCCGCACCAGCGCCCCGGCGCGCTCACCGCCCGCGAGCAGGGTTGCGCCGCGCGCGACGGCCTCGTCGGCCCAGCCGACGATCCGCGCCGCTTCGTCACCGCCGATCATCGGCCCGACGTCGGTCGCGGGGTCCATCGGGTCGCCGACGCGCAATGCGCCGGCAGCGGCGACCAGCGCCTCGCGAAAAACGTCGTAGATGGCATCGTGGACGTAGAGGCGCTGGACGCCGATGCAATTCTGCCCCGCCGCGCCGAACGCGCCCGATACGCAGGCGGCGGCGGCCTTTTCGACATCGGCGTCGTCCATCACGATCACCGGGCCGTTGCCGCCGAGTTCCATCGCGACGCGCTTGATCCCCGCCGACCGGCAGATCGCCTGACCGACATTGGCGCCGCCGGTGAAGCTGACCATCGCCACGCCGGGATGTCCGGTCAGCGCACCGCCGAAATCGCACCCGCGCCCGGTCAGCAGGTTCAGCGCCTCGGCGGGCAGTCCCTCCGCGAGCAGCAGTTTCGCGAGCAGGACCGCGACGAGCGGCGCCTGCTCGGCGGGCTTGAGCACCACCGCATTGCCCGCCGCGAAGGCCGGGCCAAGCTTGTGGCAGACGAGGTTCAGCGGATCGTTGAACGGCGTGATCGCGGCGATCACCCCGACGGGTTCATAGACATAATGGCCCGACCGCGCCTCGCCGCCCGGAAAGCTGTCGAAGGCGATCGTCTCGCCCGCGAGCCGCAGCGCCTCCTCCGCCGAGAGGCGAAGCGTGTTGACCGCGCGCGCGACCTCACGCGTCGCGGCGCGGATCGACTTGCCGGTCTCGGCGGTGATCGCGGCGGCGAAGCGTTCTGCATCGGCCGCAAGCGCCGTCGCGGCGGCGTGGAGGATACGCGAGCGTTCGCCGGTCGACAGGTCGCGCATCGCCTCGGCGCCGCGCAGGGCGCTCGCCACCGCGCGCTCGACATGGCTTCCATCGGCGCAGGCGACCGCGCCGAGCGCTTCGCCCGACCACGGATTGACCACCGGCATCGTCTCCGCCGCCGCTTCCCAGCGACCGCCGATCAGCAGCGACCGGCCGGTATCGACCGCGACATGCATCATGGCTTGTCCTTGCGGAGCACCAGTTCGTCATATTCGCGGCTGTCGAGCAGCGCCTCGACGATCACCGGACCGTCGGCGGCGAACCCGGCCTCGAGCGCGGCGCGGAACTCGGCGGGGTCGCGCGCGACCGTGACGGGGACGCCGAACAGCGACGGGCCGCCGATCGTCCCCTCGGCGCGCACCGGGGTGCCGTAGATCGGGTTCGCCTTCTTTTCCTGCTTGATGCGGATCAGCGCGAGGTCGTTGTCGGTGAAGACGACGATCACGATCGGCAATTTCTCGCGCGCCGCGGTCGCCAGCTCGCCGACGGTCATCAGGAAGCCGCCGTCGCCGACGACGCAGCACACGGGCGTGGCGGGGCGGCAGAGCTTCGCGGCGATCGCGGCGGGCAGGCCGAAGCCCATCGCCGACCAGCCGTTGGTCATGATCTGCGTCCCCGGCCGGGGCGTGCGCCAATGCTGGCCGATCAGATGGGTGTGCGCGCCGACGTCGCAGGTCATGATGCCGTCGTCGGGTAGGACGTCGCGAAGCACGTCGAGCGCCGCGCAGGGGCCGAAGCGCCCGCCCTGCCCCGCGAGCTTCGCGAACATCGCCGCCTTGCGCTCGGCGAGCGCGGCGAGGTCCCAGCCCTTGGCTTCGGCGGGCAGCGCGAACAGCGCGTCGAGCGCGGGCGTGATCGCGCCAACGACCTCGGCGGCGACCGGATGTGTTTCGCGGTCGATGTCGGCGGGCGCGACGTCGATGCTGGCGAGCGCCAGCCCGTCCTTCATCCAGCTTTCATAATTGAACTCGATCGGATCATAGCCGACCGCGACGACCAGATCGGCCTCGGCATGGGTGAGCCCGACCGTGTCGGACAGCGCGTGGAAGAGGACGCCCGCATAATTGGGATGATCCTCGGCAACCATGCCCTTCGCCATCGGAGTCAGCAGCACCGGCAGACCGAAGCGCTCGGCGAGCGCGACGATACGGTCCTGCACCTTCGCGTGGACGGCGCCGAGACCGATCGCCAGCACCGGCTTTTCGGCGGCGGCAAAGGCGGCGACGAGCACGTCGATCGCGGCGGCATCGGGCGCCGGCAGCGGGTCAACGGTGACCGCGCCGATCGTCGCGGCCTCGACCGCCTCCGCGCTCATCCCCTGCGGCAGTCCGACATGCACGGCGCCGGGGCGGCCCGACAGCGCGATGCGCGCCGCATCGGCCAGCGTGTCGACGGCGCTGCCGGCCGCGATCCGCATCGTCGCCTTGGTCAGCGGCGCGAACAGCGCCTGATGGTCGATTCCCATCTGCACCGTGCGGCCGCGCAGCGGCGCGGGCATCTCGTCGGTCAGCGCGATCATCGGCGAGCGGTCGAGCGTCGCGCCGCCGATTCCGGTCGCAAGGTTGGTGGCGCCCGGCCCGAAGGTGCCGAAGCAGGCGCCGGGCACGCCGGTCAGCCGCCCGCACACATCGGCCATGAAGCCCGCGCCGCCTTCGTGGCTGGTCAGCACGAAATCGATGCCGTCGGTGGTGCGGATCGCCTCCATATAATCGACCCAGCCGCCGCTCGGCACGCCGAAGATATGACGCACGCCCAGGTCGCGCAGCCCCGTCACGACGTTGCGGGCCACTGTGGTCGATGTCATGCGCGATCCTTCATGCGAGAGTGCAGTCGCACCCCGATTAGGCGCGGGCGCCATACACAAATAATATCAAATACCCGCGATGATATGGCGAACCAGTTATAGGAAGCGGTTCGCAATCGTCCCGATGCCGTCGATCCCGCCCTCGACGACATCGCCCGCCACGATGCGGCCGACGCCCGCAGGCGTACCGGTATAGATGAGGTCGCCAGGCTTGAGTTCGACATAGGTCGACAATTCGGCGATAATGTCGGCGACCGGCCAGATCATGTCGGCGATGTCGCCGTCCTGCCGCACCTCGCCACCCACTGACAGCCAAATGCGCGCACTCGACGGATGGCCGATCTCGGCCGCGGGGCGGATCGGCGAGAGGACGGCGCTATGGTCGAAGCCCTTCGCCATGTCCCACGGCCGCCCGCCGGCCTTGGCGTCGGCCTGCAAGTCGCGGCGGGTCAGGTCGTTGCCGACGGCATAGCCGAAGATGCAATCCGCCGCATCGTCGGACGCGATATTCGCGCCGCCCTTCGCGAGCGCCACGACGAGCTCGATCTCGTGATGCAGGTTGCCGGTGCGCGGCGGCATCGCGATGTCGGCCGCTCCCGCCACCAGCGCATCGGCGGGCTTCGAGAAGAAGAAGGGCGGCTCGCGCGTCGGATCGCCGCCCATCTCGCGCGCATGGTCGGCGTAATTCTTGCCGACGCAGAAGATGCGGCGGACGGGAAAACGCTCGCCGCTTCCGGCGATTTCGGCGGTGGGAGCGGGGACATCGAAACGCATGGGCAGATCCTCAGGCTGGCGGATAGAGCGCCGCGCGGCATTTGCCGAGGTCGGCGCCTTCAAGGCCGCCTTCCCTCACCGCATTCCACGGGCTGCCCATCCTGTCTTCGGGGCGATACCAGAAGCCATAGAGCTTGCCGTTCGCCGCGACCAGCGTCGCCGCGCCGATGCTGCCCTCCGCCTTCGAATACCAGGCGAGCCGCATGATCCGGCCGAAGACCGTGCCGCGCAGCGTGCCGAGCCCGTCGTTATAACAGCCGAAGACCTCATTGCCCTTTTGCCGCAGCAGGATCGGGCCGTATTCGTGACTGTAAATGCCGCTGGCGTCGGCGATGGCCGCGCCGCCGCGCTGATCGAGCGTGCCGAGGACCGCGAGGTCCGAAAGCCGCGTCTGGCCGCTGCCCGCCCAATTGCTGTCGATGCGCAGCCGCAGCCAGCGCGTGGCGGCCTGCTTCGGCAGCTTGACGACGGTCTGCGCATCGGCCTTCGCCTCGCCCTCGACGAGCGTCTCGTAGGGGCCTTCCGGCCCCTTGGTCGAGCCGAGCAGCGCGAAGCGCCGCACCGGCGACCCTTCGGCGGTCTGCGACATCGACCCGTCCTCGCGCACCACGGGCTCGAACCGATTGTCGAGCGCGACGGCGTCGATCTTGCCGGTGCCCGCGAGCTCGAAATTCAGCGCATGCGGCAAGGCGGCGCCCTTGTCGGACAGCCAGCCATAGGCCGGGCCGCCATCGACGAGGTTGATCGTCCAGGTCGACCAGTGCCGCTTCGCCTCGCCCGCATCGGCCTCGGCGATGCCGCCCCAGCTGATGTGGAGGATATTGTCGCCCGCGGGTTCGGCGGACTTCGCCGCCGGCTTGTCGGGGGCCGCGTTCGAGCATCCGGCGAGGAGCAAGGCCCCCGCCAGCGCCATCATGGCTGCGCGCATGAGTTTATCCTTCAGAAAGTGGGATCGGGATGGTGAGCTACAAGCAAATCCCGACTCCCCGAGCGAAGCCGAGGGGCCCTGCCGAGCGAAGTCGAGGCCGCGACGGTGCAGGTTCTCGTTTCGCTCGAACGAGCCCCTCGGCTTCGCTCGGGGAATCGGATTGATTTAGCTTGCATGGGATTGACCTATCGCCGCGCAGGCCAGACCGCCTTTGGCGCGCCGAGGTTCGGTTTGCCGAGCAGCGGGCTCGACAGCGCGTAGACGCCGTTCACCGAAAAGGCCCAGATGATGTTGCGGTCATATTCGGTGAACACCGCGAAGGTCGAATTTTCCTTCGCATAGTCGGGCAGTTCGGCGTCGGTCGGGAAGCGCGGCACGAAATAACCCGCGATGCTCGGTTTCGCCGGGTCCTTGACGTCGAAGATCTGAATCCCCGCGGTATAAAAGGCATAGATGGCGAGGCCCTGGCGATCCTCCGCCTGCCCGGGCTGCCCTATCCCGCCCGACCTTTTGGGGCCGAAGCTGCCGCGACGCTGGCAATAATCGGTGAAATCGGCGTCCTTCGGCGGCGTCGGGCGCGGGAAGCGCGCCGCGATCTTCGGATGCGCGGGATCGCGCGCGTCGATCGAATAAATGTCCTTGTACGGCTCATAGCAATTGCCGTTCATCGGATAGCCGTTGCCGAACACGAAGCCGGTGCGGTCGTACTGGCTGACGTCGACATTGTCGAACTCGGTCCCGGCATAGCTCGGCGGGATCGTCACATGGCCGAGCGTTTTGGGATTGGCGGGATCGGAGAGATCGAAGCTGTAGAAGCCGAGGCCGCCCATGCCGCCGAAGCCGATCTTGCCGCCGTCCTCGATCGGCTTGGTGAGCAGCAGCGCGGTTCGCGAGCCCATCCAGCTCGTCCGGTTGCCGGCGCGCGGATTGGCGCGATAGGCGGCCTCGCTGTCCTTGTCGCCGAGCCGCTGCCCCGGAACCGTGATCTGCGAGACGAATTTCGGATCGGCCGGGTCCGACATATCCCAGACCTGATAGCCGGGCGAATAGAGATAGTCGGGATATTCGGTCGCCGAATAGCTGTCGTCGGGCGCCGCCGAAAGCAGCATATATTTGCCGCCCCACCACGCCACCGCGTCGAGCGCGCCCGAACCCTGCTGCTCGCCGATCGGTGCGTCGGGGTGCTGGTAATCGGTGGTGCGCGTCGCGATCAGCTTCCACTTGTCGGGGGTCGGGCCGTCCATGACGAAGACCTTGAAACCCTTGAGCGAATTATAGTGGCGCTGCTCGGCCACCTTGCCCGGCTCGCGCTTCTTGTCTTCCATCAGGCCGAAGCGGCCGATCTCGTAGGAGGCGACGAGGACGTTGCGTTGCAGTTTCTTGTTCCAGGCGATGGTGACGCCGCCGAAATAATCGGTGACCGCCGCCGCGTCCCAATCCTCGCTCGACCCCTTCGGACCCCAGACGCCGCCTTGCGACCACACCGTCTTCGCCTTGCGCGGGTCGGTGACGTCGAGGATGCGCAGATAGTCGCGATCGTGGGCATAGAGATAGCGCTTGCCGCCGAAATCGGCGATGTTCGCCCAGGCGTGCCAGGGCGAGGTCACCGCGGGATAGAAAGCGATGACCTTCACATTCTTCGCGTAGCTGTTCTGGTCCCAATGATCGAGCTCGCCGGGAAAGGCCGGCGCGTCGTTGGTGAGCGGCGTCGCGACCGGGTGGCGAAAACTGCCGTCGGGGTTCATGCCGTAATCGGTGCCCGGAACCGGCGGGCGCGGCGGATTGTCGGGGGTCGCGGCGATCCACGCCTTGAGCCAGGGGTCGCGGATGTCGACCGGCGCCTCGGCATGTTCGCTGCCGTCCGCGGCGTTCAGCGCCGCCGCGCCGAGCAGCGCGGCCAGCCCCGCCCCCATGCCTGCCATGATCCTGATGCCGCGCTTCATTGCGAACCTCCTTCGTATTGACTCACATCGTCATTGCGAGGACCCCGGACTTGATCCGGGGGACGCGGCAATCCAGCGTGCGCGTAAACCGCTCTGGATTGCTTCGCCTCGCTCGCAATGACGAATATTTGCTGACCTCATCAAACCTCAGAAACGGAACCGCGCGGTCACGCCATAGGTGCGCGGCGGGATATAGGTCGAATAGATGGTCCCGAATAATTCGAGCTTGCTCGTATAGTTGAGCTCGTTGGTCAGATTCTTCGCCCAGGCCGTCAACTCCCACTTGTCGTCGGCGTCGCGCAATCCGATCCGCGCATTGAGCAGGATTTCGTCGCCGAACTTCAGGATCGGCGTGTTCGGATTGTCGAAGAAATTGGCCCCCGTATACTGGAAGTCGCTGCCGAGGACGAGCACCAGCCCCTCGCTGACCGGCTGTTCGAAATTGGCCGCGACGTTGAAGGCGTGCTTCGGCGTGCGGCGGCAGGTGTTGCCGTCGAGGTCGGTGCCCTCGTCATCGATGATCAGCTCGCCGGTGAAATTGCACTTCGAAAAGGCGTAATTGCCCGACAAAGTGAAGCCGTCGGTGATCCGCGCCTGGAAATCGAGCTCGAGGCCATAGGCGCGGGTGCCGTTCTTGGCGTTGAACACGAAATTGTCGGGCGGCACCCCCGGCCCCGGCGACAGGAACTGGTTGGTCTGGAGATTGTCGTAATTGGTGTAATAGGCCGCGGCGTTGATAAACAGGCGCCGGTTGGCGAGCGCCAGCTTCGCCCCGACCTCGAAGCTGTCGGCGGTTTCGGGGTCGAACGACACCAGCGCTTCGGCCGGATTATTGGCATCCTCGCCGGTCCAGCCGCCGGGCTTGTAGCCCTTGGCATAGCGGCCATAGAGGGTGACATTGTCGCTCGGCTCGAAACGCAGCGTCGCGCTCGGCAGCCAGGCGTCCCAGCTCCGCGTCTCGCCGACCCTGAAATTGACCGCCTCATTCTCGAACGACACGCCCGAGCGATTGTTCGAATAGCGCTTGTGGTCGTAGGCATAGCGCAGCCCGGCCTCGAAAGTCAGCTTGTCGGTGATGCTGTAGCTGAGTTCGCCGAAGACACCGACATTGTCGTTGAGCGAGGTGGTGACCGTGTGGTTCGACCCCGGCGTCGGCGTATCCGGTATGCCGCCATAGGCGATGGCATAAGCGAAGGACTCGATCGCCTGATAATCGGGGAAGAGGAAGTTCACATCCTCCGCCCGGCGGATTTTCTCGCGCAGATAATAAACGCCGCCTTCGACGCGCAGCGGCCCGCCATTGTCGAAACGCAGGCGCAGTTCCTGCGAGAATTGCTTCACATCCTCGGCCTTGCCGCTGTCGAAATAGCTGTCGGGCACGGTGGCGAGATAGGTGTCCAGCCCCGCGCGCATCGCCGAGGTGATGTCGGGTGCGTTGGTCGCGGGATCGATCGGGAAGTCGAAGAACATCCCCGATCCGTCCTCGCGCGCCTGCAAGGAACTGTCGCGATAGGCGGTCTGCGAGGTGACGCTGAGTCCGTCGCTCGGCTGCCAGTCGATGGTGCCGCTCACCCCATACATATCGCCGTTCTGGAAGCCGGTGAAATTATGCTTGCCCGAGCGATGCCTGGCGCTCTTGAACGGTGCGTTGCGGTTCGGCAGCACGAAATCGGGCAGGCTGTCGATCGGCGGCGCATAATAGCCGAGATAGGTCACTTCCTGGCTGTCGCCGGGAACCAGGATGTCGACCCAGCGCGCGCCGTCGCGGTGGCGCGTATAATCGGCCGACAGGTTAATATCGAGCGTCGCGTCGGGCTGCCAGCGAAGCTGGGCGCGGACCGACTGCATATTCTGGTCCTCCTCATCGCCGCCGCCGAGATTCTTGGCATAGCCGTCGTGGGTGCGCGAGCTGGCGGTCAGGCCGAGGCTGACCGTATCGGACACCGGCCCGCGGACCGACCCCGCGACGTCGAGGCGGTTGTAATTGCCATAGGTCGCCTCGAACCGGCCCTCGAAGGTATCGCCGGGCTTTTTGGTGACATAGTTGATCAGGCCGCCGACGACGCTCTTGCCGAAGCGCAGCGCCTGCGGCCCCTTGAGCACCTCGACGCGTTCGAGATCATAAAGGTCGAGCAGCGATCCGGTGCCGCGCGACAGATAGACGCCGTCGACGAAGATGCCGACCGCCGCGTCGGCGCCCGCGCCCTGAATGTCGGAGCCGATACCGCGGATGAAGAGTTCGGTGTCGACCGCGCGCTCGGCGCTGAGCTTGAGCCCCGGCACGCGATAGGCGACTTCGGAGAAATCCTTGATCCCCGCGCGTTCGAGCGCCGCGCTGCTGAACGCCTGGACCGAGATCGGCACGTCCTGCAGGCTTTCCTCGCGCTTGCGCGCCGTCACGACGATATCGTCGCCCAGCGCCGCGCTGCCGGCACTTTCATTGTCGGCGGGCGCCGACTGCGCCTCGGCCATGGTCGGCAAGGCGCAGGCCGCAGCGGTAACAAGCAAGGCCCGGCGCCAGTTTCGATTCATTCGCATAATCTACCCTCCCCAGCGGCCGGACGCATCCTGTCCTCTTGCGGGAGGTCCCGTGCCGGCCTGAACGATTGGACGAGCGAAACCTAGCGGGCTTTCTATATCGATATAATAGATTGTCGAATATGCGATATTCCTATTTCGTTATAGTGCGCGCAATCCGACCACAGCCTTCTCAAGCGCCAACGACATCAACCCGGGCTAAAACCAGGCGCGCACTCCCAGAACGAAACTGACGCCGTCCGCATCCTCTCCGCCGGCGCGCGCGAAGCGCGCGGTGTCGCCGAGCTTGCGTGCCCATTCGACCCCGACATAGGGCGCAAATTCCCTGACGATCTCGTAGCGCAGCCGAACCCCCAGTTCGACATCGGAAAGCCCCGATCCGGTGCCCGTTTCGGGAACGTCCTGAAGCGCGAAATTGACCTCCGCGCGCGGTTGCAGGACCAGCCGCTGGGTGATGCGCTGGTCGTAATAGCCCTCGACACGCCCGAGCAGATCGCCCTTGTTCGACAGGAACAACGCACCCTCGACCTCGAACCAATAGGGGGCCAGTCCTTCGAACCCGACGACGGCATAGCTGCGGTCGGGCCCCTCGCCCAGATCCTGCCGCACACCGGCCTGGAGGTTGAAATAGGGGCCGACCGCCCGGCTGTAGAGCAGTTGAAGCTCGGCCTCCTCCACCCCCTCGCCCCACCGGCCTTCGCCTTCGCTCTTGAGCGTGATGCGGTCGATGTCGCCGCCATACCAGCCTTCGGCGCCCCAGCGATATCCGTCGCGCCCCTTGCGCGCCTGATATTCGGCGCGGTCGAGGCTGAGAAACGCGATCGTCTGTCCGCCATTTTCCTTCATCATCTCGTGACGCGCGCGATCCATCTCCGCCTTCGGATAGATATGGTCGGCATACCAGTCGCCGGGCGGCGCGGGAGCGGGCGCGTCGCCCGGCGGCAGGTCGGTGCCGGCCGCGCCCATTTGCGGAGCGGGCGGCGGCGCGGCGGGCGTGCAATGGCCCATCGCGGCATGGTCCGGCGGGCATATGGGATCGGACGCGGGTGCCGCGGGCTGCATATCGTGCATCGCATGGTCCTGCGCGCCCGCCGGAACGGCGAAGAGCAGCGCCTGGGCGGCGACGATCAGGGCGAGCCGCGTCATGCCGGCTCTCCCCGCGGACGGACGCTGACGACGCGCATCATGCCCGCATACATGTGATAGAGAAGGTGACAGTGGAACGCCCAGTCACCGACCGCGTCGGCGGTGAAATCGAAGGTTGCGATCCCTCCCGGCTGGACGAGCACCGTATGCTTGCGCGGCGCCCGGTCGCCCTTCCCCGTGACCAGCTCAAAGAAATGGCCATGGAGGTGGATCGGGTGGCTCATCATCGAATCGTTGATCAGGTTCACGCGCACCCGCTCGCCTTCGATGAAGGGGATGGGTTCGTGGTGATCCGACATCTTCATGCCGTCGAACGACCACATGAAGCGCTCCATATTGCCCGTCAGATGGATGTCGAGCGAGCGTTCGGGGGCGCGAACGTCGGGATTGCGGTCGAGCGCAACGAGGTCCTTGTAGGTCAGGACCGCGTGCCCGGCATCCTCCAGGCCCTGGCCGGGCTCGCCCATCCGGTCGACGGGCATCGGCGAGATCGTCTGGACGCCCGGGTCGCGCCTGACCTGCGGCGCGGCGTCGAAGTCGCGCATTCCATGCTCCATGGCGCCGCCCGATCCATGGTCCATGCCCGCCATCGCCCCGCCGTCGACGGCCGGCGTGCAATGTCCCATCGCGGCATGTTCGGCGGGACACGCGGCGTCATCGCCCGTCATCGCCCCCATGGCGCCCATCCCCATATCCTTCATGGTCGCGAGCGGCCGCGGTCGCAGCGGCGGCACCTCCGCCACCAGGCCGGGGCGCGGCGCCAGCGTCGCCCGCCCCATCCCCGACCGGTCATTGGCTTCGGCGACCAGCGTATAGGCGCGATCCTCGGCCGGGGTCACGATGACGTCATAGGTCTCGGCAACGGCGATCTGGAACTCGTCGGTCTCGACCGGGACGATGTTCAGGCCGTCGGCCTGCACCACCGTCATCCGTAGCCCCGGGATACGGACATTGAAGATCGACATGGCCGAGGCGTTGATGATCCGCAGCCGGACGCGCTCGCCCGGTTGAAAAAGCGCGGTCCAATTGTCGCGCGGGCCATGGCCGTTGACGAGGAAGCTGTAGGTCGAACCGTTGACGTCGGCGACGTCGGTCGGGTCCATCCGCATCCGGCCCCAGTCGATCCGTTCCCTGAGCGGCTGATCCTTGCCGGCGAGCAGGCCGGACAGCGTCTGGCGCTGGTTATTGAAATGGCCGGGATCGACCTTGAGCTTGTGAAAGATCGCCTCGGGCGAGATCCGGCTGTGATCGGACAGCACGACGACATGCTCGCGGTCATAGGCGATCGGATCGGCGCCTTCGGGGTCGATGACGATCGGCCCATAATGACCGACCTGTTCCTGAAGGCCCGAATGGCTGTGATACCAATAGGTGCCCGACTGGATCACCGGAAATTCATAGACGAAGGTCGAGCGCGGCCTGATCCCCGGAAAACTGACCCCCGGAACCCCATCCATCTGAAACGGAAGCAGAAGCCCGTGCCAGTGGATCGAACTGTCCTCATCGAGGTCGTTGACGACGGTGAGCCTTGCCGTCTGCCCTTCCTTCAGGCGCACCAGCGGCGCCGGCACCGTCCCGTTGATCCCGATCGCGCGGCTCGGCTTGCCGTCGACCAACAGCGTCTGGCGCGCGATGCGCAGCCTGATGTCGCTGCCCGACACCGTCGGGATGGGCGCGGTGATGCCAGGCGACACCGGCTGCGCCCAGGCGGGAAACCATGCCGCCGCCGTCGCCGCGGCCCCGCCGCCCAAAACCCCGCTGACGAACCGACGCCTGTTGATCTGCATGTTCATTCCGACCGTTTATGCTTGTTCTTTGCTTTCATACGCAGGCGCCGCCGCCGCCCCTCACGTCAATCCGTCGTTCACCGCATCCATATCATCCGCCGCCGCCCGACCCGGCAAGCAATTGCCGCAGTTTCGCGCGCGCGCGATAGAGGCGCGTCTCGACCGTCTTCTCGCTGACGTCGAGCAGCGCCGCCGTTTCCGCCTGGCTCATCTCCTCCACCCCGCGCAGCAGCAGAACCTCGCGCAAATTCCGGGGCAGATCGGCTATCGCGGCGCGGACGCGGACGAGTTCGAACCGATCGCCCGCCTCGCTATCGGGCAATGGCGTGCCGCTGGCGACATCATGCGCGGCTTCGATCGGGAGCGCGCGCGTGAAAAAGGCGCGAACCTTGCGCCGCCGCGCCCAGTCGCGGCACTTGTTGATCGCAATCCGGCTGATCCAGATGCGAAAGGGCCGCTCGCCATCATAGCGATCGATCGCCGCGAAACCCGCGACAAACGCCTCCTGCGTCAAATCCATCGCCTCCTCGGCATCGCCGGTCTGCCGGACGATCAGCCGGTAGACCCCGGCCTTGTGGCGATTCAGCAGTTCCCGGCAGGCGTCTTCGCGCCCGGCGCGGGCCAGCGCGGCCAGGTCGGTGTCCGTCCATTGCGACGGGCCGGCACTCACCGCGCATCGGCGGTCAGCGCCTTGACCACGCTCTTGTCGAACATACGCGCCTGGTCGCGGTCGAGGACGGCGCGCATCGCAAAGAGATGTTCCAGCGTTTCCTTTTGCAGCGTTCCCATGACCCGATGGCTGTGATCGATCGCCCCGGTGACGCGCGGGCCATAGCCGTGCTCGGCCTCGATCGCCTGCGCGAGCGCCACATTGGCGGCGCGCATCTCCTGCTCCAGCGCGCGCCGGCGGCCGGCGAAATCGGCCTCGATCGTGTCGATCCGGCCCTTCTGCGCGGCCGTCAGGTCGAGCTGGCTGTGCAGAAGCGCATGAAGCTCGGTTTCATTGGCTCTCGGGGTGTCGGTCGCCAGGCGGCCGACGAACACCCCGGCGATGGCGGCGGCAAAGGCGATAAGGCAGACCAGAAGCACGCGGCGGGAGAGCATGTTATTGCGCGTCCAGCAGCGACGAGGGCGCCAGCGCGCTGGCCGGGGCGAGCGGGCTGAGCGGGCTCGCCGCCACCGCGGGCCGCGAAACTACGCTCCCCGCGAAAATGCCGCCGCCGAGCGACAGGACGGCGGCGAGCGTCATCACCCTGCGCATCACCACCGCCTCGCGGCGCCGGACGCCGAGCGCGCGGACGACCCGGTCGTCGAGCGCGTCGAGCGCCGCCGGCAGGTCGACCCGGCCCAAGATGCGAAGTTCGTCGTCCATGAGACCTCTTTGCCGAACAGCCTTCCTATATAGAGCATACGCGCCCGCGGCGATCATCCCTCAAACCGGTCGATGAGGGAAAATCCGCCCGTCCGCGTATTAGCAGGACAGACCCGATATTGGAGGTTTTATGCTCAAGTCCCTTCTTCCATCCGCAGCCGCAGCCCTCGCCCTGCTGGTGGCGCCAGTCGCGGCAAGCGCCCACACCCGGCTCATGGCTTCGACCCCTGCCGCCGGCTCGACGGTCTCGAAAGTGACGTCGGTGAGTCTGCACTTCAGCGAGAAGCTGATCCCCGCGACGATCAAGACCAGCCTCGTCATGACCGCCATGCCCGGAATGGCCGATCATCCGCCGATGAAAATTCCCTATTCGTCGGCGATGGGCAAGGACGGCAAGTCGATGACGCTCCTGCTCAAGCGTCCGCTCGCGGCGGGCAGCTATACGCTGAGCTGGTCGGCCGCGGGCGCGGACACCCATCGCATGGGCAGCGAATTCAGCTTCACGGTGAAATAGGGCGGTGAGCGACCCCGTCCTGATCGGCATCCGGTTCGCGCTCTATGCGGACCTGATGCTCGTCGCCGGTCTCGCCGCTTTCCCGCTCCACGCCCTGACGCGGCAAGACCGCGCAAGCCCCGAACTGACGGACGGTATCTGGCGCGCCGAACGGTGGCTCTGCGCGGCCGGGCTTCTCCTGTCGGCCCTCGGCATGGGCGTGCTCGCGGCATCGATGCAGGGCGTCGGTCTCCTCGCGCTCGACGCGCAGTCGTTCCGGGACATCGTCGGACAAAGCGATGTCGGCACCGCCTGGCTCTATCGCAGCGCCGCGCTCGCCGCCGCGCTGGCGGCGTCGATCTGGATAAGGCGGTGGCCCACCATCGTCGCCCCGCTACTCGCGGCGGCGGGCCTGGTGGCGGTCGGCACGCTCGCCTGGTCGGGCCACGCCGGCGCGACCGAGGGCGCCGCCGGAACCGTCCACCGGATCGGCGACATCGTGCATATGGCGGCGGCGGCGGTGTGGATCGGCGCGATCGCCGCCTTTCTGCTGCTTCTGTCTCCCCGGCGCGGCGGCCCGTCGCCGGGGACGGTCGCGATCGCCGTGCGCAGCCTCGATCGCTTTTCGGTCGTGGGAACGATCTGCGTCCTGACCATCGCGGGAACCGGGCTCCTCAACGGTCAGATGATCATCGGCGCGGAGAATCTCGGCCGGTCGCTCGCCGCGCCCTATGGACAAGGACTGTTCGCCAAGCTCGCGCTGTTCGCGCTCATGCTCGCCCTCGCCGCCGCCAATCGCTGGCGGCTCACCCCGGCGCTCGGTATCGCAGCCGCGCGGATGGACGCAGGCGGCGACACACATCCGTCCAAAGCCATCGCCGCCCTGCGCAGGAGTCTGATCCTCGAAGCGGCGGCCGCCCTCGCGATCCTGGCCCTGGTCGCCTGGTTCGGAACGCTCGACCCTTTCGGCGGCGAAGCGATATGATCAAAGCATGGACCCGCGACAGTGCCGCCGAAGCGAACGCCAGTTTCCCGGAAAAGCCGACGCATACCGATGAAATGGTGCCCGGGGACGGAGTCGAACCGCCGACACTGCGATTTTCAGTCGCATGCTCTACCAACTGAGCTACCCGGGCACGGGCGTCGCGAGGCCGGTCGGCCTGCTGGCGAGCGGCGGCTATAGGCAGGGTGTTTCATCCTGTCCAGAGCCTTTGTTGCGTCAATTTCGCGGGGTCAATCGCCTTCGAACCGGGCATCGTCGGTGCCCCCGTCGGGCCCTTCGTGCGCGGGGGTGCGATAGCGTTCGTCGAACCAGTGATTGAGGTCGCGGTCGCGGCAGCCGCGGCTGCAGAACGGGCGATATTGCTGGACGCGCGGTTTGCCGCAAAGCGGGCATTTCCCGGGTACGGCGGCGGCTTCACTGGGCATGGCCCACTCCTTTCACTTGGGCATCGCGCACGATCTCGACCGGCCGCCCGGTGCGTTTCTGCAACTCGGCGATCCAGTCGGCGCGCGCCGCGATATGATCGGCAACGGCCGGGCGCGCGGTCAGTTGCAATGCGCCGGCGCCCTTTGCCCGTTCCGCCTGGCGCAGCAGCAGCGCGGCGTCGGTGGCGACGGGATCGAATCGCACCTGCTCGACCAGCGACGGCCGCTCGCGGCGGCGGATGATCTGCATCAGGCCGAAGCCGTTGATCGCGGTGCGCTCGAAGGGCGGCGGCAGCAGTTCGTCGACCAGCGCGTCGATCGCCTGCCGCTCGGCGCGGCCGCCGAGGGTCGGGAAATCGATGCCGATCGACCCGCCGATATCGCAGCAGCGAATGACATGCGCCGCCGCGGCGGCCCCGGCTTGCGCGAGCGCCAGCCCGCTTCCGTCGCCGTCGATGTCGATCAGCGTCATCGCGGGCGTCGTGTCGACCCACAGCGCGCCGCCCGCGAACGGCCAGTGGCCCGCGCGGATATGCCCGATCAGCTCGGACCAGCCCGCTTCTTCCAGACGGTCAGGGCCCATCGTGTTCAGCTCGGCGATCGGCAGCTCCATCGCCGCGATGCGCGCGCGCAGATCGGGACCGGCGCCCGCCGCCAGGTCGGACAGGCGCGCGCGCGCCGGCTTGTCTCGCCCGCGCTCGCGCAGCGCCATGCGGGTGATCTCGACGGTCAGCCGCGTTCCCAGCGAAAGCCCCGGCGGCGGGGGCAGCGTCGCGAACGGCTCGCCTGGCGCATCGAGCGCAACCTTGCCCGGTTCGACCAGCCGCGCCGCCAACACCGCACCGACGCGCGGACCGTCACCGTCGCGTTCGATCCGCGCTTCGACGATTGCCCCGTCCTCGACCAGCGCGGCGCGGCATTCGCCGATACCGGCTTCATAAAGCCACTCAGCCAAGCGGCACTCCGGCGCTGCTCAAAAGCGCGCGCGTCTCGAACAGCGGCAGGCCGACAACGTTGGAATGGCTGCCCGACAGAAAGCGGACGAAAACTTCCGCCTTGCCCTGGATCGCATAGCCGCCCGCCTTGCCCATCCCCTCTCCGCTTTCGACATACCAGTCGATTTCGGCCTGACTCAGCCCCTTGAACGCCACGATCGTGTCAGCAACGCGAGCCCGCGGGCGGCCGTCGGGACCAATGACGCAGACACCCGACCAGACATGATGCCGCCGCCCCGAAAGCAGTCCGAGCATCCGGCGGAGGTCGGCCTCGTCGACCGGCTTTTCGAGGATGCGGCGCCCGACCGCAACGGTCGTGTCGCCCGCAAGTACCACTTCATCCGGCGCGCGGTCGACCGCCAGCGCCTTGCTCGCCGCGAGCCGCGCGACATAGGCGCGCGGCAGTTCGCCCTTCAGCGGCGTCTCATCGATGTCGGGGGCCGCGACGCGCACGGGCGTCAGGCCGATGCGCGCCAGCAATTCGCGCCGGCGCGGCGAGGTCGAAGCCAAGACGAGAGCCGGAATTGGCGCGGGAGGTGTCGCCGCGCCGCTCACTTGAAGCGATAGGTGATCCGACCCTTGGTCAGGTCATAGGGGGTGAGTTCGACGAGCACTTCGTCGCCCACCAGAACGCGGATGCGGTTCTTGCGCATCTTGCCGGCCGTGTGGCCCAGAATCTCGTGATCATTTTCCAGCTTCACGCGGAACATTGCGTTGGGAAGCAATTCGACCACCTGGCCGCGCATCTCCAGAAGTTCTTCTTTCGCCATCTATCCTCTAGGGGCTCGAAATATCGGGATGGGCGCCCATAACGCCAAATGTGCGCAATTGAAAGCAATCTGTAACGGTCGGTTCAGGACACGAGTTTCAGCTTCCGCGCTACCCGCCAGCCGATGGTTTTCGCCCAGGCATAGCTCGGCCAGCGCGGCGGCATTGCGGGGTCGAGGCCGATGCGGCGGAGCGTGGCGTTGGCGGCGTGCGCCTCGGACTCGCGATAGCTCCATTCGCTGCGCCAGGTGATCGACAGCGAGATCGAGGGCGCATCGCCATTGGCGACGAAATGCGGCGCCATCACCGGCATCAGCACCGCGTCGCCGGGGCCGAGCGGCACTTGCTGCGCGCGCTCGCGAAAGCTGTCCTGCCAGGGCAGATTACGGTGCCCGCCGAGATGATAGCGCTCATGTTCGGTGCGATGCGCGAAACGCTCGTCGCCCGCGGGCCAGACGTTCATCACCTTGTTGCCGCGCAATTGCAGCAGGATATTATGCTCGGGGTCGAAGTGGAACGGCGTGATCGATCCGGGCGAGGAGATGAAGATGAAGCCCTGCGGCGTCAGCATCGCCCCGGTGCGTGGCGCGACGACGGGTTCGAGTTCGCCGAGCAGATCCATCAGCAGCGTGCGATAGCCGGACACCGTCTCGATATTCTTGAGCACCGCCCAACTGCGATTGGTATCGATCGTGCGGATCGTCTCGCCGATCGACAGGCCGTTCGACGGGATATCCTCGGGCCGGATTCCGATCGGCAGTTCACCGGGATTATATTCGGCCTGCGCGGCGGGCAGGCTTTCGCCGAGCGCCGCGAGCGCGTCGAGCGACAGCAGGGGATGGTCGGGCAGGCGATGGTGCAGCAGCCCCGCCTCCGCCGGATAGAGCGCTTCCATGCGCGCGAGCGTTTCGGCGGGAAAAACGGACTGGCCGATGGTCTGATGAGCCGTCATGGCGATTCCTGTGGATGATGTTCGGCGGACGCGGCGCGTTTCCAGCGCCGCCAGATTTTTTCCACGCCGACCAGCGCCTTGAAGCGCAGCCGGTCGGCGCCGCCCGCAAGCGGTGCGTTGACCCAGACGAGGTGGCGACGCTCGCGCCACACACTGTCGATCATCGGGTGACCGGGCGCGGCGCAGCTGTCGACCCAATCGATGCGATCGTCGTCCAAAAGGTCGAGGTTCGCCTGTTGCAGCAGCACCCCGGGCGAGAAGCGGGCGAAATCCTCGTCGAACGCGGTCTTGAACGAAAAGCCGCCCGGCGGGCTGAGAAAATTGATCAGCATCGCGAGCGGCCGATCGTCGAGCGCGAGCAGCCGCATGTCGAGCCTGCCCGCACCGGCGGCGGCCGCGACGATCGCGCGAAACCACGCTTCGGTCTCGCCATGGCTGGCGAGCGCCGATCCGGCCCGGCCTTTCCAGCCGCGCGCTTCGAGATCGAGGAAGGCGTCGATCCAGGGCTCGATCGCCTCGCCCGGTTGCCAGCGGCGAAAGGACACCGCGCCCTGTTCGGCAAGACGGTTCGCCTGGCGGCGAAGCTCCTTGCGCTTCTTTGCGCGCACCGCCGCGTCCCAATAGGCTTCGGCCGAGAGGTTGCTTTCCAGCAGCGCGCGCTCCTCGCGGTGGACGGTCTCCGCTTCACCGCCGCGCCCGCGCGCGGCCTCGGCCAGCGCGCGGTGCAGCGGTCCGTCTTCGGTCAGGCGCGGCACATGAAGCAGAGTGCTCACCCAGGGTGCGGCGTCGCACCAGCCGAGCAGGATCGACCAGAAGAGCGGCTCCATCCCGGCCCGGACCAGCGGGCTCCCGAGAAAATGATTGGGATGCG
Source organism: Sphingopyxis sp. (assembly GCF_025869345.1). Taxonomy (GTDB): domain Bacteria; phylum Pseudomonadota; class Alphaproteobacteria; order Sphingomonadales; family Sphingomonadaceae; genus Sphingopyxis. The sequence goes on along the minus strand of NZ_JAOZVW010000063.1, from coordinate 26,425 downwards.
CCCATCCGGTCACATGGCGCAGCGGCAGACGGCCATATTTCGCCGCGGGCGCCAGCGGCATCACGCCGATCAGCGGCCCCGCGTCGTCGGCGCGCACCATCACCAGCCGCGCCCGCCGATCGGGATCGAGCAGGTGCAGCGCGGGTTGCAGGCACCAGCGCTCGACGAAGGGATTGGGCTCGCTGGCTTCACCCGCCAGCCGGTCCCACGCCGCCGCAAGCTCGTCGGACAACGACAACGGATCGGCGACGCGCACGGCAAGCGGCGCGGCATCGGCGGCGCTGATCGGAAAGGCGGGATGAACCGTCATCGGCGGCGAGCCTAGCAGCAAGTGGTTAAGAGGGCGTGGCAATTCATCTACGCTCTTCTATCACCCTCCGCAGATCGAGAGGACGGCTTTCCAACCGGAAGTAGACATTGATCTCCCCTCCCTGAAAGGGAGGGGCTGGGGGTGGGTAGCCGCCAAAGGCGGCGTTCTTCCGCCTTGCTCGCTATGCTCGCTACCCACCCCTAACCCCTCCCTTTCAGGGAGGGGAATATCCGCTCACCACCCCAAAGCCGCCGTCGCTACCCCCGCCTATCCAATCGCTCGCACAGTTCCTCGACCATCTCGCGCAGTTCGTGAAACCGCATCTGGTCGAGCTTTTCGTGCAGCCGCATGATCTCCAGCTCGGCGCGCAGGTTGATTTCATAATCCAGCTTTTCGGTCAGCCGGTCCTTCGCCGCCTGCCGGTTCTGGCTCATCATGATCACCGGCGCCTGGATCGCGGCGAGCATCGACAGCATCAGGTTGAGGAAGATGAAGGGAAACGGGTCGAAGCTGAGCCCCAAACCCTCGAGCGCTTTCGAGTTGATCAGCATCCACGCGAACAGCACGATCGCAAAGCCGATGATGAACCCCCACGACCCGCCGATCGCCGCGACGCGGTCGGCGAGCCGTTCGCCGAAACTCGTCTGCGACGCATCCGTGTCGTCGTCGCTGCCGGACAGGTTCCGGCTCGTCGGGGCGCGTTCGGCGATGGCGCGGATGACGCGTTGTTCGCCCCGGTCGAGCTGGTCATAGGCGCGGCCGAGCAGGCGCAGCGAGAGGTCGGCGACCTTTTCTTCGTGGTTCATCGCGCCTCTACTCTAGCCCACCCAGCGCCAGATCCCCGCGACCATATAGCCGAGCGCGCCATGCGCCCAGGTCGCCGCAAGCCACAGCACTATCCCGCCAAACAAGGCGTGTCCGCGCGGGATGGTGTCGCCCCACGGGGTAGTGCCCGCGACCTGCCGGGCGAAGGGGATAAAGCTCGTCCGCGCCGCCCAGTGCCGCCACGCATCGCCCATCAGCCGCGCTTTCTTCGCGTCCTGCCCCGCCGATCCGACAAGCGCGAGGAAGGCAATGATCGCGGACAGCGCCATCTGCCCCGGCGTCGGCATCACCAGCCCATGCGCGAGCGCCCAGAGCGCAAAGCCCCACATCATCGGGTGGCGGGTGATCGCAAAGACCCCGCGCGGCGCGCCCTGCGCGCTCACCGCCGCGCCCGGCGCGGGCAAGGCGGGATTGCCGATCAGCGACCCCATGAACAGGATGCTGGCGAACAGAACGAGCAGCGAAGCGATGACCCACAAGGGATCGCCGACGGTCCAGAGCGGCGGCTCGGGCGGCAGGCCGCGAAACGCCTGCACCATCAGGAGGAAGGTCGCGATCGCCACGACCGAATAGACGATCAGGAACCCGCGTTCGCCGAGCCCCCGCGCCAGCCCGTCGCGCAGCGGATGCGACAGGGCGAGATGCGTGCCGACGAACAATGCGCCGGTGACGACCAAAAGCGACATGGGTTGCATCGACAGACCTCTCCTATCGGTCCTTCCGTTGGAATCGTCCGATCATACCCCTGTTCGTCATCCCGGCGAAGGCCGGGATCTCACCGGAGCATCACGACGTGAGGTCGAGATCCCGACCTTCGCCAGGATGACGATTATATTCCTACCTCTCATACGCTTTCGGCAGCGCGCCTTCCTCGGGCGTCAGGTACCGGTCGCGCAGACGGTCCTGACGCGTGGTCAGCGACTGGCGCTTGCCGTCGATCCATATCTGCACCGGGCGGCTGCCGAGTTCGAGCGGATCGTGATCCCAGATCACGACATCGCCGACACGGCCCGGTTTCAGCGAGCCGATGCTGCCCTCCATCCCGATCGCGCGCGCCGGGGCGCTGGTGATCGCGGCGAAGGCCTGGTCCCATGTCAGCCCGCTCGCGCCCGGCAGCTTGGTCAGGCCAACGAGATTGCCCGCATATTGGGTGGTATAGCCCATCTTGTGCGCGTCGTCGTCGTCGAACACGCCGACCGAGACATCGACCCCGGCCGCCTCCAGCCGCCCCGCGTTCGACTGGGTCGCGCCCAGCCGCTCGAAACTGTCGGGCAGGTCGCTGAGCGGCGAGACGATCGCCGGCACTTTCGCCGCCGCAATCGCGCGCGCGACGAGCCAGCCCTCGGTCGCGCCGACGAGGACGAGCTTCAGCGCGGGAAATTCGCCTTTCAGCTTGAGCACGTTCAATATGTCGGCGGCGCGGTCGACGCGGACGAACAGCGGCGTCGTGCCGTTGATCACCCGCACCAGCGCCTCGGCATCGGCGCGCTGGATCATCGCGTCATTGCCCCATTCCGCCAGCGTCGCAGGGTTGCGGGCATAGCTGCGCGCGGCGAGCAACTGCTCGCGGAACAGCAGAAAGGTCGCGGCGCGGCTGCCGCCGGCCTTGGCCGACCCGTCCTCGCCGAAGGCGACGAATTGCAGCGCGCGCGGCCGGGTCACCATATCCATGTCGTCGGCCAGATCGACGACCGCGCCCTGCCCGGCGAACAAATTGCTGCTCGATCCCGGCGCGACGATCGCGCGGGTGACGCCCGCGGCACGATTGACCGCGACCGGCGACCCCATCGGGTTGAGCGCGGGCGCAATGTCGAGCCCCGCCGAAAAGCGCGACCGGTTCGCCGAGCGGTCGTTGCTGCCCGTTACCGAATCGACCTCCACCAGTCCGACGCGGCTGAACGCCGCGACGATGCCGGGGGTGACGTAGCGCCCCTCAGCATCGACGCTTTCGATGCCCGCGGGAACCGCGACGCCGCGCCCGGCGGCAACGACCTTGCCGCCGCGCACGACGACGGTGCCGCCCTCGATCGGCGCGCTGCCGTCACCGATGACGAGCTTCGCGTTGGTGATGGCGATGTCCTGCGCCGTGGCAGGAAGCGCGATCAGCGCGGCGGCGGAAAGAAGAAGCGTGCGGATCATTTCACATCTCCTTCGCCCGGCTGTCCGAGTTCGAAGTCGGTCACCGGCCGCCGTTTCGGATCGTTCGCGTCGAACATCAACGCGCCGTCGATCCAGACCTTCTCCGGCCGCGTATAGACGCTGAACGGATTGCCGTTCCACAGCACGACGTCGGCCATCTTGCCGGGCTTCAAACTGCCGATCTTGTCGGCCAATCCGATCGCCTTCGCGGGATTGATGCCGAGCCACGTCCAGGCCTGTTCGTCGCTGATCTGCATCCCCATACGGCGCCCGGCGGCGAGCGCCTTGGCGGCTTCCTGGTTGAGGCGCTGGATCTGGTTCGCGTCGTCCGAATGGACGATCGTGCAGGCGCCTTCCTTGTACACCAGTGCGATATTTTCGGGCACCGAATCATAGGCTTCCATCTTGAAGCCCCACCAATCGGCCCACATCGCGGCGCAGATGTCTTCCTTCTTGAGCAGGTCCGCGATCTTGTAGGCCTCGACCGCGTGGTGGAAGGCCGAAACCTTGTAGCCGAACTCGTGGCTCATATCGATGACCTGCGCCATTTCGTCGGCGCGGTAGCAATGGTTCTGGATCAGAATTTCGCCCGACAGCACGCCCGCGAGCGTTTCCATCGCCAGGTCGCGATCGACGGCTTTCCCCTCGTCGAGCTTCTTCTTGTAGGCGACCGCTTTCGCCCAGGTCTGGCGGTCGACCGCCATATTGCCCATGCGGGTCGAGGGCATCCGGCCTTTACTACCATAGACGCGCTTCGGATTCTCGCCGCACGCCATTTTGAGGCCATAGGGCGCGCCGGGGAATTTCATCCCCTGCACGGTGCGCGCGGGCACATTCTTGAGCACGACCGAGCGGCCGCCCATCAGGTTCGCGCTGCCCGGCAGGATTTCGAGCGTCGTGATCCCGCCATTGACGAGCGCGCGGGTAAAGCCGGGGTCCTGCGGCCAGACGCTATGCTCGGCCCAGACTTCGGCGGTCACCGGCCCGGTCGCTTCATTTCCGTCCGAAAGGCCCTCGACACTCGGGCTCGGATAGTCGCCGAGGTGGCTGTGGATGTCGATCACGCCGGGGGTCAGATATTTGCCCGTGCCGTCATAGACGTCGGCGTCGGTCGGCAAGTCCATGTCGGGGCCGCCGAGCGACAACACCTTGCCGCTCGACAGCACGATCGAGCCATGGTCGATCCGCCCGCCCTCGCCGTCGAAGATGGTGACGTTCTTCACCACCGTCAGGCGCGAGGGATAAGGCTTGTAGGTCGACGGATAGGGATTCTTGTCGAACCGCACCGGCCGGTCGGCCGTGGCCGTCGCAGCCGGCTTGTCGCTCGCCGATTTCGCTTCGGTTCCCGTCGCCGCGCAGCCGGCGAGCGCCAGCGATACCGCGGCGAGCAAGCCGCCCTTCACGCCCTTCATCATGTTCATGCCCCCTTGGGTTCGGGATGGACACCCGCGGCCTGCGCTTCGCCAAGCTCGCTCTCGCCCGCCACCGCATCGTCGCGGTCGCGCAGCGTGTCGAGGTGCATCCATTTCTTCACGATCGGCGACAGCGCCAGCACGACGATGCTGACGCCGATCGTGATCAGGCCGATCTCCTGATAGATGGCGAGCGTCGCCTCCTTGGTCATATTGCCGCTTTCGCCGCCGGTCGCTTCGCCGATCTTGCCCGCGACGAAATTGCCGACCGCGGTCATATAGAACCACGCGCCCATGATCAGCGAGGCGAGGAAGCTCGGCGCCAGCCGGTTCATCGCGCTGAGCCCGACGGGCGACAGGCAAAGCTCGCCGGTCGTGTGGAGCATATAGAGCAGGAAGACGAAGAGCACCGGCGTCGCCACCTCGGGTCCGACGCTGTTCGCGCCCCAGACGAAGACGAGGAAGCCCGCGCCGACCTGCGCCAGCGCCAGCGCGAATTTCGCGGGCGCCGACGGCTCGAGCCCGCGCTTGCCGAGCCATTGCCAGAGCGCGGCGAACATCGGCGCGAACAGGATGATGTAGATGGGGTTGATCGACTGGAACACCGACGCGGGCACGCCGCCCTTGTCGACATAGCGGTCGGTATAGAGGTTGAAGCTGCCCCCCGCCTGTTCGAACAGTCCCCAGAACAGCGGGTTCAACGCGATCAGGAACAGGATCGCGAACATGCGCTCGCGCGGTTCCTTGTCGAGCTTGAAGCTCTCATAAAGGACATAGCCGAGCAGCGCGACGCCGGAGACGATCAGCAGATTCTGGATGACGCCCTGATACTGGACGAGCGCCCACATCACCGCGACCGCGGCGAGGCCGACGCCGTAGATCGCGAATTCCTTCTGCCGGGCGAGCGGCGCGGGGGCTTCGCCGGCGCCGAGCAGCACCTTCTTGCCGAGCACGAAGACGATCAGCCCCGCGACCATGCCGATGCCCGCCAGGCCGAAGCCATAGGACCAGCCGATCTTCTGCCCCAGATAACCGACGAGGATGGTGCCGAGCGCGGCGCCGACGTTAATCCCCATGTAGAAGATGGTGTAGGCGGCGTCGCGGCGCAGGTCGGTCAGGCGATAGAGCTGGCCGACCATCACCGAGATATTGGCCTTGAGGAAGCCCGAACCGACGATGATCAGCGCCAGCGCGAGCCAGAAGATGTTGATCGCGCCGTCGGCCTGCTTGGTCGCGGCGTCGGTGATCCCGTGATCGCCCTCGAACGCCATGAACAAATGGCCGAGCGCCAGCAGCACGCCGCCGAACAGCACCGCCTTGCGCTGCCCCAGATAGCGGTCGGCGAGATAGCCGCCGAGCACCGGGGTGATATAGACGAGCGCGGTATAGGCGCCATAGATCAGGTTCGATTTGGAATCCGAAAACAGCCAGTGCTGGGTCAGGTAGAAGATCAGCAGCGCCCGCATGCCGTAATAGGAGAAACGCTCCCACATCTCGGCGAAGAAGAGCATGTAGAGGCCCTTGGGATGACCGGCGAATTCGGGTTTCTTGCTCCCGGCGATCAGCGCGCCGATGCTGAGGAATACCGCGAGGAGGACGAGCGCGATGACCGCGATCCAATCCCCTTCATTCCACAAGGCCATGTCTTTCATGCGATTGCGTCCCTTACCCCGATTATCGTGTCTGCGGCTTTTTCGCCGCGCATATCGGGCAACCTAGCGCGAAAATTGCGCAAGGGAAGAATCTAATTGCGCGTGAAACCATGTCGCCCGCCGCAAATTTATTGCGAACCGTTCGCAACACTTGCGTTGTTGCGCAGGAAAGCCCAGGGGATGCGCCAAAGGCTGGAGCGGGCTGGATCGATTCACCTCGTCATTGCGAGCGAAGCGAAGCAATCCAGAGTGTGACAAGCCGCTCTGGATTGCTTCGCTCGCAATGACGATTCCGGTCTATGGCCCCAAAGGATATTCATGTTCAACGACACCTCCTCGCTCCTCTCGCATCTCGCCACCCGCCGCTCGGGCAAGGCGCGCGACATGGTCGCCCCCGGCCCCGACGCCGCGACGCTGCGCGCCATTATCGCGCTCGCGCTGCGCACCCCCGATCACGGCAAGCTCGCGCCGTGGCGGATCGTAACGGTCGCCGGCGACCAGCGGGATGCGTTCGCCCGATTGCTCAAGCAGGCATGGGTCGATGAGAATCCCGGCGCCGCGGGCATGGACCTGTCGGCGCTCGACCAGTTCGCGCATCAGGCTCCCTCCCTCCTCGTGCTGCTCTCGACCCCGGTCGCCGACAGCAAGATTCCGCTGTGGGAGCAGCAGATGTCGGCGGGCGCGGTCGGGATGAACCTGCTCCACGCCGCGCACGCGCATGGTTTCGTGGGAAGCTGGCTGACCGGCTGGGCCGCCTATAGCCCCGCGGTCGTCCGGGCCTTCGGCGCGCGCGAGGGCGAGCGCATAGTCGGCTATTTCTTCCTCGGCACGGCGGGCGGCGACCTGTCCGAACGGCCGCGTCCGGAATATGACGATGTCGTGAGCCCCTGGGACATATAATATCAAGCAAGGGCCCTGTTGCCTAATATCCTGATTTGACTGTAATGCTGTCTTATGGCATTAAAGCGCCATGCTCGATCAATCCAAACCCGTGTATCAACGCCTGCGCGACACCATCGCCAACGCGATTCTCGACGGCACCTACCGCGACGGCGACATGCTGCCCTCGGTGCGGTCGCTCGCCGCCGAAGAAGGCGCCAATCCGCTGACGGTCGCCAAGGCCTATCAGACCTTTCAGGACGAGGCGCTGGTCACGGTGAAGCGCGGGGTCGGCATGTTCGTCGCCGAAGGCGCGACCGACCGGCTGCGCGCGCTGATGCGCGAGGATTTCCTGACCAACATCTGGCCCCCGGTCGCCCAGCAGATGCGCCGCATCGGGTTGGATGCGCGCGAACTGCTCGACCTGAGCGAGGCATAGGCCGAGCGGCGGCTGGCGAGCGATTGCGGCCGCTCCTCTCCCCCCTCCCGCAGGCGGGAGGGGGCAGTAGCGCCATCCCTCACCGTCCGATCCCCACCCCATGGCGGCCATCGGGCATCAAATCCCGAACAGTTTCGCCAGCGACTTCTCCAGCATGAAGAATTGCCAGATCAGCCGTCCATGGTCGCGGCGGCCCGACTGGTGCGCGGCGACGATGCGCTCGATTTCGGCCATGTCGAACCAGCCCGAGCGCGTCAGCGTCGACGAGGTCGCGAGCGCCTTCGCCTGCTCGACCAGCGGCCCGCGGAACCAGTGCGACACCGGCGTCACGAAACCCATCTTGGGGCGATAGAGGATGTCGTGCGGCAGGTAACGCTCCATCGCCTTCTTGAGGATCGCCTTGCCGGTGCCGCCCTGCACGCGCATCGACGCGGGCAAGGTCGCGGCAAATTCGATCAACCGATAGTCGAGCAAAGGCTCGCGCGCTTCGAGGCTGACCGCCATGCTCATCCGGTCGGTTTTGGTCAAAATGTCGCCGGGCAGCCATATCTGAAGGTCGGCATATTGGGCGCGGTCGAGGGGTTCGGCGGCGGGCGCCTCGGCCATCGCCTTCCAGTAGCGCGCCTCGCCGATATGGTCGCCGAGCGCGTGGACCGCCGCGTCGTTGAACAGGCGCGCGCGCTGCGCGGGGCCGGTCACCCCGACCGCCTCGGCATAGCCTTCCGCTCCGCTCCGCGACAGGCTCGCCAGCGTCGCGCGCGCGCGCAGCGGGCGCGGCGCCCAGTCCATCTGCGGCCAGACGCGCGCCAGCGGGCCGAACAGCCCCTTGCGCAGGAAACGCGGGATCATCCCGCGCAGCCGTTCCTCCTGATGCTGGAAGACGAGGCGGCGATAGCCCGCAAACGCTTCGTCGGCGCCGTCGCCCGAGAGCGCGACGGTCACCTCCTCGCGCGCGAGTTCGCAGACGCGGTAGGTCGGCAGCGCGCTCGCATCGGCGAAGGGCTCGTCGAACATATCAGCGATCCGGTCGATCAGCGCGAAATCGCCCGCCGCGACGGTGCGGGTGCGATGGTCGGTCGCGAAGCGCTCGGCGATCTGCTGCGCATAGGCGGTCTCGTCGAGCGCCGTCTGATCGAAGCCGATGGTGCAGGTCTTGACCGCCTTGGCGCTCGCCTCGGCCATCAGGGCGACGACCGCGCTGCTGTCGACTCCGCCCGACAGGAAGGCCCCCAGCGGCACGTCGGCGACCATGCGGTCGGTCACCGCGGTGCGCATCAGGTGGATCAGATGCTCGGCCGCCTCGCCTTCGCTCGCGCGGACGCGCTTCGAGAAATCGGGCGCCCACCAGCGCACCGGCGCGGGAACGGGCTTGCCGCGTTCGAGGAGCAGATAATGGCCCGCGGGCAATTTCTCGACCCCCGCGACGATGCAGGCATCGTCGGGAACATAGCCCAGCGCCAGGAAATCCTCGACCGCCGACAGATTGGCCTCCTGCCGCAGCAGCGGGTGGCGGAGCAGGCCCTTCAATTCCGACGCGAAGGCGATCGAGCCATCCGACAGGCGGACGTGATGGAGCGGCTTCACCCCCAGCCGGTCGCGCGCGAGGAACAGGCAACCGCGCGCATGGTCGTGGATCGCGAAAGCGAACATGCCGTTGAGGCGCGACAGGCATTGGGCGCCCCATTGCCGCCACGCCGCGATGATCACCTCGGTATCGCCCGACGTGCGGAAGCGGTGGCCGCGATCCTCCAGCTCGGCGCGCAACTCGCGGAAATTATAGATTTCGCCGTTATAGGTAAGCGTGACCGCTTCGTCGTCGCTCGCCATCGGCTGCGGACTGCCCGCGATGTCGATGATCGACAGGCGCAGGTGGCCGAGTCCGACGCCGGGCGCGGTCCAGTCGCCCGACCCGTCGGGGCCGCGATGGCTCATGGGATGGAGCATCGCGCGGACGCGCGCGGGATCGACCGGCTTGGCCGTCTCGATATGATAAATGCCTGCGATCCCGCACATATAGGAAGCGGCCTTAGCGCAGTTTCAGCGCGCGGTCAGCCATCGCCTGCGCTCCGCCCGACGCGGAAACGAAATCGATGATCGCATCGCGGCCGCCCTGCCCTTCCTCGCTCGACACGATCAGCGACAGCGCGCGCGGATCGCCGCCGAAGAGCCGAGCTTTCAGACCAGCGAGTTTCGCGCCGCGCGGGCTGCCCGTGGCACAGCCATCGACGACATACCAGGTCGCGGCATCGCGCAGCACCGGGCCGGGATGGAGCAGCCGGTCGGTCTTGCCGCCATCGACCGGCGGCAGCGCCGCGCTCCACGCCCATTTGCTGGCGGGATCGACCGCGCCCTGACCATAAGCGACGACCTCGCGCCCCTCGGCCTGCCGTTCATAGCCGCCGATCGCGACAGTGACGCGACGCCCTTTCGCATCGGCGAAATCGCGCACCTGCCGCTGGTCGGCGCCGTCGAAGCGCGGCATCCATGCCGCCTGCTCCGGCGCGGTGGCCGCCCATCCGGCGGGGGTCGCAATCGGCATGGTTTCGGGCAGCGGCGCCGAGCGCCCGCCGATCAGCCAGCCCCAGGCGGCGAAGAGCAGGGGCAGCGCGAGCGCGGCGGGAAGCACGGCCTTCGCCGGTCCTGCATGACGCGGCAGGCCGCCCAGTCTCGCGACATCGACCGCAGCATCGTTCGCGGGCCGGTCGAACCAGCGCCACGCGATCAACATCACGAGCAGGATGACAAACCCGAAGAAGAACCAGCCGTAGAAGACATGATCGATCCCGCCCGCGCGCTCGATCCCCCAGATTTCGGCGGCGACCATCGTGCCGTAAGCACGCAGCGCATTGGCGAGCACCGTCGTCGCGAGCGCGAGCGCCACGAAGACGATCCGCCGCGTCCAGCTTTGGAAACAGAGGTGCGCCGCGAACACCGCATAGGCGAGCATCGCCATCAGAAAACTGACCCCCGAGCAGGCCTCGGCCACCTCGAAGAAGCCCGCGCGGGTGGTGATGAACACACCCTCGATCTCGGCCGAAAGCCCCGACAGGTGGAGCAGCGCGATGCTGATCCGCGCGGTGAGCGTCTGGAGCAAAGGCACCAGTTCCTCGCCGAACGGCACGAGCAGCAGCGCATAGCCGAGCGGAAAGAGCAGCCCGCGCACCAGCTTTTCGCCGAGCGTCACGCCGACCGCCCCTTGCAGCATCAGGATCAGCGCGAGCTGGCGGAACAGCCCGACCCCCGCCGCCTCGCCGACGAGCCAGACCAGCCCCGCGCCCGCTATCCACACCAGCGCGGGCCACCAGAAAGCCGGCGTCAGCCGCCTCAGCGGCGCGACGCGCTGCGACACCAGCCAGCCGATCATCGGCACCATCAGCAGACAGTGGGTGAAGGTCGAACTATGCCACCAGATGCCGATCATGTCGGCGGCATCGGCGTGGAAGATCGCGAGGATCGCCGCCGACAGGCCCGCCAGCGCCGCGAGATGCCGCTGCCAGCGCGTCACGCGTCCAGCCCCAGCAAGGCGCCGAGCGGCGCGAGGCGGGCGTCCCAGCCATAGCGCGCGATCATCCGCGCGCGCGCCGCCTTGCCCATCGTGGCCGCCGCGGCCGGATCGTCGAACAGGCGCCCAATCGCTGCCGCCATGGCCGTCGCATCTTCGGCGACAAGCAGATGTTCGCCGTCCACCGCGTCGATTCCGGTCGCGGCGGCGGCGCTCGCGACCACCGGCCGCGCCATCGCCATTGCTTCGAGCAGCTTGTTCTGCACCCCGCGCGCCAGCAGCAGCGGCGCGACCACGGCATCGGCGGCGGCGAGCCACGGACGAACGTCGGGCACCTCGCCGGTGACGGTCACGCCGGGCAGCGCCGCCAGCGCACGCACCTCTTCAGGCGGGGCGCGGCCGACGATCGCGAAGCGCGCGCCCGGACGCGCCTTGCGGATGAGCGGGAAGATGTCGGCCACGAACCACTGCACCGCGTCGATGTTCGGGCGATAGTCCATCTGGCCGGTGAACACCGCGAGCGGCCCTTCGCCCTCGTCCACCCTGTCGAACGCCAGCGCGGGGTCGAAGCGATCGGTGTCGATGCCATTCTCGACCGCGAAGACGATATCGCCGCCGAGCCCGCTCCGTTCGCGAAACAAGGCCGCTTCGGCCTCGCTGACGAACAGGCTGGCATCGACCCGGCGCGCGACATCGGCCTCGAACGCGGCGAGTTTTTTCGCCTCGCGTGCATGGACCCAGTTCAGCGGCTGGCGCTTGTCCTGCTCCGCATAAGTGGCGAACTTCGCCGAATCGACGTCGACGAAATCCATGATCACCGGCCCGTCGAAGCGCGCGGGCAGATATTGCGCCATCTGGCCCGAGAAGGCGACGATATGGGTGACGGTGCCGAGCGCCAGCAGTGCCCCGACATGCTCGGCGAGCGCGGCATTCCGGAACAGCCGGTTCGATACCGGCTCGCCGCGCAGCACCGCCTGCGCCAGCGCGGCGGGGCGCGACACCTTGCGCACTTCGATGCACAGGCTCTTGCAAAGCGGCGCCATTTTCGCGCGCGCGACCGCTGCGTCGGCTTCGGTGTCGGCGAGCGCGGCGACGTGGACCGGCGCCAGCTTCGCCAGCGCCTCGAACATATGCCAGCTGCGGATGCGATCACCGCGATCGGGCGGCCATGGCGCGCGGTGCACCAGAAACAAGATTTCGGCCATTACCCCAGCCCGCGCGCGATCAGCGGGCCGATGCGGTTCGCCGCCCACAGCGGCAGTTTCTTCCAGAGATCGACTTGCAGCCTATATTTGGCGCTGTTGGGATTGGTGTCGCGCGGCGTTTCGCCCGGCGCGAGCCAGCGCGCATAGACAAGCGGGCGTGGCTCGAAGCCCCAATTCTTCTTATAGGCAAAGGGGCCGGTGCCGACCTTCGAACGCCCGAAGTCGAAGCGCGTGCAGCCTTTCGCCCGCGCGTGCAGCATCAGCGCGAAATACATGCGTTCGTTGGCGCGCAGGCCCCGCGCCTCGGCGGTGCCGCCACCCCAATAGGGCATCACCGTGCCGCGCCAATAGAGGCTGAGCACGCTCGCCACCGGCTTCCCGCCGTCGCGCACGGTCAAGATGTCGGCATCGTCGCCGAAGGCATCAAGCACCGCGTCGAACAGCGCCTTCGGAAACACCGGCGTGCCGAGATTGCGGACGCTCGTCGCATAGATGCGATAATGGTCGCGGCGCTCGGCGACGCCGCGGCCCGTCGTCACGCTCAGCCCGCTTTCGAGCGCCTTGCGCACCTCGGCACGCTGCTTGCGCGGAACGGCGAGCAGTTCGGCCTCGTCATCGACGGCGAGGTCGCGCGCGAAACCGGCGTAGACGCCTTCCTCGACCCGCCAGCCCGAACCAGCGGGCAGCGCCCCCCCGCGCAGTTCGACCGACGGAACGCCGAGCGATGCAGCAAGCGATGCGGCCGCATCGGCAAGCGCGTCCGCCGCCGCCTCGCTGTCGGCGAGCAGCCCGCCGTCGACGGCAAAGCCGGTCGCGACGAGCGCCTGCCCGAACAGCGGCGATTGGATATGGTGAAGCGGCAGCAGGCCGACGACGGCGCCCGCCGCATCTTGGGCCGCGAGCAGATGGCATCTGTGCCCCGTCGCCTTGGTGATCGCTTCGCACCATGCGCGGGCATGGAAGGGCGTAGCGCCGGGATGCGCCGCGACATAGGCATCCCACGCCGCCGCATCGTCCAGCGGCGCGACCGACAGCCCCCGCGTCACCGGATGCGCCGGCGCGTTCACGCCGCGGCGCGCCACGGCTGCGCGCGATCCTGCTGCGCGGGGAGCAGCGCATCGGCGCGGGTCCACTCGAAATCGACAAGCAATTTCTTCAACTTGCCCGCCATCGCCGACAGACCGCTGTAATGGCGGAGCTTCGACCTGACCGGCGCATCGGCGACGCGCGGCTGGCCGGGATCGATCTCCCACGGATGAAAATAGAGGATCGCCGGATGCCCCTCTTCGTTCATCCGCGCGATCGCCCAGCGCGTGAAAGCGTATGGAAGCAGGCGCATGAACCCACCGCCGCCCGCCGCCAGCGTGCGCCCTGCAAACCGCGCAGTCGTCACCGGCCATTCGACGAGATCGCTGCCCGCCACCGGTCGCCAGACATGGCGCGGGCTTTGCGGCCAGCCATAATGGTCGTGCACCACGGGCGCGACGCTCGACGAATAGGCATAGCCCTGCTCGGCAAGCACCGGATGCGCCCAAGGCGTGCGCGTATCGATCGAGAAGCTCGGCGCGCGATAGCCGCGGATGGCAACACCGCCGAGATCTTCGAGGATCGCCCGCGTCTTCTGGAGGTCGGCGGCGAACGCCTCGGCGGTCATCTGGAACACGCGCTTATGGTCATAGCCATGGCTCGCCAGTTCGTGCCCCGCATCGACGATCCGCCGGATCAGCGCCGGATAGCGCTCCGCCACCCAGCCCAGCGTGAAGAAAGTGCCCTTCGCGCCCGCATCGGCGAAGATCTGCAGCACCGCGTCGCAATTCGCCTCGACCCGGCATTCGAGCGCCGGCCAGTCGGCGCGGTCGATCGTGCGCTCAAAGGCGCCGACCTGGAACCAGTCCTCGACATCGACCGACAGGCCGTTCTGCATTTTCCCTCACCTTCATCAGCATCTTAGCCGATGATGCTCAGCACGTCACGCGGCCCACACTTCCGACCGGGCAGGGTTGGGCGAATTTTCGGGATCGCGCTCGACCCATTCGATCAGCAGGTCGAGCACGCGGCGGAGCGCGGCGTCCTGTTCGACGAGACGCGCCTCGAGGCTGGCGATCTGCGCCTTGAGCGCGTCGATTTGCGCGTCGTCGACCGGCGGCACCGGAACAGCCGACGCGGCTTCGGCAGGCTCGGCAACGGACTCGACCGGCGCCGCGAAAGGAGGACGATCATCCGCGGCTTCGGCGGGCGCCGGCCAGTCGAGCGGCGCGGTCGCGGCGGCCGCGTGGGCGACGACCTCCTCGACCGGCAGCGGCGCGAGGCTCGCCTCGTCGATGCCGCGGTCGGCCTCGACCTCGGCGATGACGTTGCGGACGTGCTGCGCCGAGATACGGTGCAGTTCCTCGACCGCGCCGAACAGCAGCAGGCGGCTGACCAGCACGTTGAGCTTGCGCGGCACGCCGTCGCTATAATCGAAGATCAGCTCGAACGCTTCGGGCGCGAAGCTGGGGTTGCCCGTCCAGCCGACTTTCTTGAGGCGGTGGAGGATATAGGGTTCGACCTCCTCGGGCTCCATCGGGTCGAGGTGGTGCGTCGCGATCACGCGCTGGCGAAGTTGTTCGAGCGCGGGTGTGTGGAAGAGCGTCTGGCGAAACTCGGGCTGGCCGAGCAGGAATATCTGCAGGAGCGAATGGTCGCCGAGCTGGAAGTTCGACAGCATCCGGAGTTCTTCGAGCGCCGAGATGGCGAGATTCTGCCCCTCGTCGACGATCAGCAGCGTGCGGCGGCCGGCGCGCGCCTGTTCGCGCAGATATTGTTCGATCGCGCGCAGCAGTTCGGCCTTGCTCTGCCCTTCCCATTCGATCGCGAACTGTTCGGCGACGAGGCGGAGCAGGTCGTCGCCCTCGACCTGCGTCGACACCAGCTTGACCGCGGTCAGGCGATTGGGGTCGATCGTGTTCATCAGATGCCCGACCAGCGTCGTCTTGCCCGCGCCGACGTCGCCGGTGATGACGATGAAACCCTCGCCCTGCGCAAGGCCGTAGCCGAGGTAGGACATCGCCTTGCGGTGGGTGCCGCTCTCGAAATAGAAAGCCGGGTCGGGCGTCAGCTGGAACGGACGACCGGTGAAACCATAATATTGATCGTACATCGAAATTCCCCGATCAGAAGTTGTAGCGCAGGCCCACCAGGGCTGAACCGATAAGCTCGCTGTTAAAGCCGTCCTGGTCGAAGGCATTGATCGACGCAGCGGCGGTCCCGGTCAGCCCGCGCCAGAAGCGCTGCGAATAGGAGGCCGTAAGTCCCGCCGACTGAACGTCGCTCGCTCCGGGGGCGCCATTGTCGAAATAGCTGAGATAGCCGGTGATGCTGATGTCGGCAGCGGCGCCCAGCGGACGCCCCGCACTCAGGAACAGATAATAGTTTTCGTCGGTCACGCCGTCGAGATTGGCAAGAACCGAGCCGCGCGGCACGAGCAGGCGGCGGCGATCATAGCCAAGCCCGACGCCATAGGCCCAACGTCCGTAGCGCGATGACAGCACGGCCTGAACGCCGCTATTGCGATATTGGAACGCCCCGGCATTGCCGATCTGGCCGTTGAGACAGCCGCCCGTTCCCTGTCCGAAGACACAGGTATCGACATCGCCGCTGATCGGATTGCGCGTCGGGTCGAATTGCGTCGGCAGCGCCGACAGCCCGCCCGACATGCCGCGGCCGAGGCTCGACAGCCCGTCATAGACGCCGACCTGCAACAGCGTGGCATGGTCGGGGCGATAGGTCAGGCTGCCCGTATAGATGGTGTCGCCATAGCGGCGGCCGACCTTCGCGGTCAGCGAGGTGCGGCGGCTCGGCTGCCACATCACCCCGGCGTCCCAGATCAGCCCGTCGGTGTCGAAGGAAAGCTGGCGCGGCGCCGATTTGTCGGTGACGAAGCGGCCCGATGCATCGCGCACCGGCGCGCCGTTCTGATCGAGAACCGGGCTGCGCTGGCCGATTTCGATATCTTCATAGCCGACGCCGCCGAGCAGCGCGACGGTCGGACCGATCGGCACGGTGACGTCGGCGCGGGCATATTTGCCCTCGAATCGCTGGTCGAGCTGGCTCGCATCCTCGCGCTCATAGCCGCCCGACACCTGCCAGCCGAAGGGCAGATCGCCGGGACGCTGGCCGATGCTCGCCCAGGCGACATGGTTGGTCGAGCTGTCGAAGACGTCCTGCGCCGCAGCGCCGGGCCCGAGCAGCGGCGCCGAGCCGACGTCGATCTTCGTATAGCCGAAGCGATAGCCCGCCCCGACGTCGAGCCCGCCGATGCGCTGCGCCAGCGTCGGACCGGCATAGACGGAATAAAGGTCGGCGGCGTTGCTCGCGCGGCCGATGAACAGCCCGTCGGCGCCCCGCCCGTCGACGCTGGTCCGCGTCGCGAGCGCCCCGGCCTCGAGGTTGAAACCGCGCGATACTTCGAGCCGCCCGCGCGCAAGGCCGCTGATGATGTCGCCGTCGCTCAGCCCGCCCGACTCGCCGAAGCGATGCTCGTAGCGGAGCGTGCCCGCGAGTTCGGCGCGGCGCGTGACGATCGACGCATCGACCCCCGCCGCAACGGTCGTATAGGTCAGCACGTCGCCGCCGTTCTTGAGGTCGGCGGACAGGACCTGCCCGACTTCGAGATAGGGGGTGACGGCAACCTGGCGCTTTTTCTGCTGACGCTCGCCGCGCTTGCCCTGGCGGCCAGTGCCCGAATCCGGCGCCAGCGCGCTGCCCGCGGCAGGCGTGTCCCCGCCGCCCGCGCCCGGATCGCCCGAAAATTGCGCCTGCGCGCCCGTCGCCGTTCCGGCGAGCAGCAGCGCCGCGAACGCCGCCCCGCGGCGCAGCTTGAGACTGGTGCGCATCATGACGCGCCTCCTTGTCCATAATAGGTGCCGAAGCGGCGGCCGCCCGGCGAGAATTTCACGCCGTTGAGCAACAACTGGATATGCGGGCAGGCGCCCATCAGGCCGATCGCGTCGCGCAGCGCGGATTCGAGCGTCTGGTCGGCGCGCACCACCATGATGAGCTGGCCGACATGCCCCGCGAGCACCGCCGCGGGCGAGGCAGCGAGCACCGGCGGCGAATCGAGGATGACGATGCGCCCCGGCGCCCCCGCCTCGAGCTGCGCGAGCAGCGTCTCGGTGCGCGCGGAGGCGAGCAGTTCGGTGTCGTGCATATGCTGCGCGCCCGCGGGCATGACCTTGAGCCCCGGAATGTCGGTCTGGATCAGGCAGTCGCCCAGGGCCAGATGCGGGTCGGCGAGCGCGTCCATCAGGCCCGGACCATTCTCGAGCCCCTCCTTCAGCCCCAGCGTTTCCAGCACGCTCGGCTTCGCGATGTCGGCGTCGATCAGCAGCACGTCGTGATCGGCCTCGACCGCGAGGCTGAGCGCGAGGTTGACCGCGGTGAAGGTCTTGCCCTCGCCCGGATTGGCCGAGGCGATCAGCACGCGGTGGCCGCGCGGCACGACCGGGCGGTTCGCGGTGCCCGCGAAATTGCGGATGATCTCGCGCTTCACGATGCGATATTCCTCGGCGATGCCGGTCACCGGCGCGCCGGGGACGACCATGCCGCGCTCCGCGAGACGCTCGCGGTCGATCGTGCCCTGACGGTTCGGCACGATCGCGGGCGCGGCCCTGGCGATCTCCTTGCGCGGCGACGGCTTCGCAGGCGCGGGCTCGACCGCGGGCGCGGCCTCGACCACCGGCGCCTCGGGCGGCAGCACGTCGGCAGGCGCTTCCTTCGCCTTGGCCTTCTTCGCCTTTTTCTCGGGCTCGGGCGGCAGCTTGGAGACGTCGATCGTCGCCGCATTCTTCGCGGGGTCGAGACCGAACATGTCGGCGGCGCGTTCGAGCAGCGAAGGGGGGCGCTTGACGGGGCGTTGATCGTTCATGTCGTCTTCCCCGCTCACGCGACCATGCCGCGTTGGACAAATTCGGCGATCAGCAACAGCGCATAGAGGCCGACGAGCGCCGCCGCGCCGCCGCCGAGCCAGACGAGCCGCTTGCGCCGCTCGACATGGCGGTCGGGCGTCACCACCTCGGTGATCGATCCGATCACCGGCAGCCCGCTCGCGCGTTCGAGCTTCGCCGCGGTCGCATAACTGGCGCGCACCTGCGACAGGGCAAAGGCCGCGCCGATACCGCCGCCGACCCCCGCGAGGAGGACGAGCGTCAGGAACAGCGGCCGGTTCGGCGCCGCCGGGCTCGTCGGCTTCGTCGGCGGGTCGAGCAGTTCGACCTTGATCGCGTCGGTTTCGGTCTGCACCTCACCGCGCAGCCGCACCTGCTCGCGCTGCGCGAGCAGCTTGTCATATTGCGCCTTCAGCGCGGTATATTCGCCGTTGATCCGGTCATATTCGGCCGCGATGCCGGGGTTCTGGATCTGCTGCGAAGTGATCTTCGCAATATCGCCCATCAGCTGCGTCTTGCGCGCCGACAGCGCGCTGACCGTCGCCTGGCGATCGGCACGCATCGCGGCGAGCGAGGCATAGGCGGGGTTCTGCATCCCGCCGCCACCGCCGCCGCTACCTTCGCGGTCGGCCATCGCCTTCAGCGAGGCGATCTGGCTCTTGAGCGCGATCACGTCGGGGTGCGCGTCGGTCAGGCCGCGCGCGCGCATCGACGCAAGTTCGTTCTGCGCCCCGGCAAGCTGCTGACGCGCGACGCCGCCGCCGACACCGCCGACGCCCGGCACCGTGGCGGGGGTCGCCGAAAGCTGTCCATTCGCCGCCGCGAGCTGCGCCTGCGCCGAGACGAGCTGCGAATCGATCTGGCTGAGTTCGGCGCGCGCGGCATCGACACGCTGCGCGGGCGAGCCGCTGCCGCCGGGAATCAGCCCGATATTCTGCGCCTCGAACGCGCCGCGGCGCGCCTCGACCTCGCGCAGCCCCTTTTCGCGATCGGCAATCTGCGCATCGAGGAATTTCAGCCCCTCGCGCGCGTCCATACGCCCGCCGCGAAGCTGATCGTCGCGGAACACGGTGATCAGGCTGTCGAGCACGCCCGACGCCAGCTTCGCATTGTCGGCGTCGGACAGGCTGCCGACCCCGACCGACGAAGTGATCTCGAAGATATTCTGCTGCTGCGGGACGACCTTGATATTCTTTTGCAGCATCGCGACGGCGCCCGCCTTGTCGCGCTCGCCGGCGTCGGCACCGATCAGACCCGTCGTCAACGCGACCTTTTCAAGGTTGCGCGCGCTGGTCAGCGTTTCGCGAATCTGGTCGATCTGCCGGGCGCCCGAATAGGGGCTGCCGCCGGCATCGTCGGGCAGGATCTGGTTGACCTCGACGAGCAGCCGCGCGCGGCTGTCATAGCGGTTCGGGATCGACGCGACCGCCAGCCAGCCGAGGATGCAGATGCCCCATGCGACGCCCAGCACCAGCCAGCGCCGCGTCCAGACGCTGTGCACCATCACCCGGATTTCGTCGTAAAGGCCGTTCATCGTCTGGTTTCAATCCTTGGCAATCGGCATCGTGCGGAGTTCTGGCTCCGCGTCAGAACATGCTTTCGGGGATGATGATGACGTCGCCCGGCTGCAACCGGACATTCGCCTTGATGTCGCCGCGTTTGATCAGGTCGTTGAGGCGCAGCGCATATTCGTGCTGCTTGCCCGTGCCCTTGTCGAACCGGACGAGCCGCGCCTTGTTGCCCGCGGCATATTCGCCGAGGCCGCCGACCGCGATCATCGCGTCGAGCACGGTCATGTTGGCGCGGAATGGGATCGACGCGGGCTTTTCGGTCGCGCCGACGATGCGCACCTGCTGCGAGAAAGTGCTGTTGAAGCTGGTGACGATCACGCTGACGATCGGGTCGGTGATATACTGGCTGAGCTGGAGCTTGATGTCCTGCTGCAGCATCGTCGGCGTCTTGCCGACCGCGGGCATGTCGGTGATCAGCGGCGTGGTGATGCGGCCGTCGGGGCGGACCTGCACCTTGCCGCCCAGTTCGGGATTGCGCCACACGAAGATCTGAAGCTCGTCGAGCGGGCCGATGATATATTCCTCGCCCGGCCCTTCCTGATTCGCGACGAAATTGGCGCTCGGCAGTTGCGGCGCGGCGCCGCCCGCACCCATGCAGCCGGTCAGCGCGGTGGCGGCGATGCCCGAAACAAGCGCCGCCTTGGCGGCGCGAAGCAGGGGGAAGGACATCATATTCAAATCACCTTTCGAGCGGCCGCGGCCCTGCGCAGGCTCCATATGCCGCGACAACAGCCTTTGCGTCAGGGTCAGCCATTGCTCGGAAAGGGTGAACATACCGTTAGTATTGGGATAAGTTCGCACCGCGCTCGTCGAACCTTGTGCCGCCTTGGCACAGAAATTAACCGTGCCGGCGGTTCAGACGAGCATTTCCTGCGCCGGTCCCTGTCCCAGAAAGGCCGCTGGACTCGCGGTCGCTCCATAAGCCCCCGCCTGAAAAATCGCAACAAGATCACCGACATCGGCGCGCGGCAGCGCCACCTGATCGCCGAGCCGGTCGAGCGGGGTGCAGAGGCAGCCGACCACCGACACCGTCTCCGCGGGCGCTTCGCCAAAGCGGCTTGCCACCGCAATCGGATAGTTGCGCCGGATCACGGTGCCGAAATTGCCGCTCGCGGCGAGTTGGTGGTGTAGCCCGCCGTCGGTGACGAGGAAGGTCTCGCCATGGCTGGTCTTGCGATCGACGATACGGGTCAGATAGACCCCGGCCTCGGCGACGAGCCAGCGCCCGAGTTCCATCGCGAAACCGCTATTCGCCAGAACCGGATCGCGGTCGCCGAGCGTCTCCGCCAGCGCCGCGCCGACCGCCGCGGCATCGACCGCCGTATCGCCGGGAAAATAGGGCACGCCCATCCCGCCGCCCAGATTGACGAGCGGGGGCGGCGCGCCGATGTCGTTCGCCAGCCGCGCCGCGAGCGTCACCGTCTGCGCCTGCGTGTCGGCGATGGCGGTGGCGTCAAGCGCCTGCGATCCCGCGAAAATATGAAAGCCGCGCCAGTCGGCGCCGGCGTCGATCAGGCGGCGCACCAGCGCCGGAACCGCGGCGGCATCGACCCCGAAGGGCTTGGCGCCGCCGCCCATCTTCATCCCCGATCCCTTGAGGTCGAAATCGGGATTGACCCGCACCGCGAGGCGCGGGACGACGCCGAGCCGCTCGGCAATCGAAAGCGCCCGCTCACCTTCGCCCATCGACTCCAGGTTGAGCGTCGCGCCCGCCGTGATCGCCGCTTCGAGTTCGCGGTCGCGCTTGCCCGGCCCCGCGAAACTGATGTGCGCCGCCGCCATCCCGCTCGCCAGCGCCGCCTTGAGCTCGCCGCCCGAGGCGACGTCGAACCCGTCGACCAGCCCCGCCATCAAGGCGAGCAGCGGCGCATAGGGGTTCGCCTTCATCGCATAATGAAGCTGGACCTGCTTCGGCATCGCGGCACGCCACTCCGCGACGCGCGCGGTCAGCATCGCGCTGTCATAGACGAACAGCGGCGTATCGCCCGCCGCATCGGCAAGCGCTTCGGCGCGGTCGCCGCCGATCAGCAACATGCCGCTCGCATCGGCGCGAAAGGCGGGCGGGATCGGGCCGTGCGGTTTCATGCCGTCACCTTCCAGTCGGCGGCGATCGCCACCCGGTCGAGCTTGCCGTTGGGATTGCGCGGCAAGGCGTCGCGCCATTCGACAGCTTGCGGCTGCATGAAATTGGGGAGAGTCTGGCGAAGATACGCCGCCAGCCCCGCCTCGTCGCGCGCCCCCTTCCCCCGCACGATCAGCACGATCGCGGCGCCGAGGCGCGCGTCGGGGACGCCGAAGGCGACCGCTTCGTAGATCAGGCCCGACGCGACGGCGGCATCCTCGACCTCGGTCGGGCTGACGCGGTTGCCCGCGGTCTTGATCATCGCGTCGTCGCGGCCGACGAACGTCAGAAGACCCTCGGCATCGCGCCGCACCGTGTCGCCCGACCAGACCGCAGTCCCGCCATAGCGCGACGCCGCCGGGGCGGGTTTGAAGCGTTCGGCGGTGCGCTCGGCATCGCGCCAATAGCCTTTGGCGACAAGCGGCCCGCAATGAACAAGCTCGCCGGGCTCGTCATCGTCAGCGATGCTGCCGTCGGGGCGGCAGACGAGGATTTCGGCGTGCGGGATCGCGCGCCCCATCGAGGTCGGATGCGTCGCCACCAGTGCGGGGTCGAGGTAAGTCGAACGAAAGGCCTCGGTCAGCCCATACATCGGATAAATGGCGGCGTTCGGAAAGGTGCCGCGCATCGCGTCGATCAGCGAGGGGGTCAGCGCGCCGCCGCTGTTGGTCAGCCGTTCGAGCAGCGCCGCCGTCTCGGCCGGCCAGTCGCTTTCGACCAGTTGCACCCAGAGGGGCGGCACCCCCGCCAGCGTCGTGATCCGGTGCCGCGCGACCGCCTTCACCACGTCGCGCGCGGTCAGATAATCGAGCGGCGCGACCGCCGCGCCCGCGTGCCACGCGGACAAAAGCTGGTTCTGCCCATAATCGAAGCTGAGCGGCAGCACGCCGAGCACGCGGTCATGGGACGAAAGTTTCAGATAGGAGGCGACGCTTTCGGCGCCGAGCCACAGGTTCGCATGGCTGAGCATCACCCCCTTGGGGCGCCCGGTCGAGCCGCTGGTATAGAGGATGGCGGCGAGGTCGTCGGGCTCGGCGACCGAAAGCGGCAGGCCGTCGCCGCCCGAATCGATTACCTCTTCAGCGACCTTGAGATCGCGCACCGCGCAAGCGTCGGGGCGGCCATCGCCGAGCATGTCGGCGCGCGAGCCGTTGGTGACGAGCAGCACCGCGCCGCTGTCGGCCAATATATGCGCGACCTGCGGTCCTTTCAGCAGCGGGTTGACGGGCACATGGATCAGCCCCCCGCGCGCCGCGGCGAGCGGCATCAGGCAGGTTGCGCGACTCTTCGCGCCCCAGCTCGCGACGCGCTCGCCGGGGCCGCCCGCCTGATCGAGCAGCCACGCCGCGAGCCGTCCGACCCCGGCATCGAGATCGGCATAGCTCGTCACCCGGTCGCCGGTCAGCAGCGCAGGCGCGTCGGCGGCGCCAAAACGGACGAGATGGTCGATCGGACGCGACGGCGGATTTTGTATCATGGTCATCGGCTGTTAGGAGCTAGGTGATAGAGCGCTGGGTCATGCAAGGGAACGGTGAAGATCACGCTAATAATGTCCTGCTGCCCGCCACAGCGCGCGCGGCGGGCTTTGCCTCGCCCTTCGACCGCGCCGAGTGGTTCGACCTGCTCGCGGCGCATGGCTTCGCGGGCCAAGGCCGCGACGACGCGCGCGGCGACTGCGGGGCGGTCAACGCATGGCTGCCGCTGCGCCTTGAAAAGCCGGGTCATTTTTCGGGGCTGACCTGCTGGTACAGCTTCGGTATCCGGCCGCTCTACGTCGGCCCGGCGCATCCCGGCGAACGCGGCGGGGCGCTCAGCGACCTGTTCGCGCGGCTGAAGCGCCGCGCCGCGCGCCTGACGCTCTATCCGGTGCCCGAGATGGACGACCTGCCCGGCGACCTCGCCATTGCGCTCCGCAAGGCGGGCTGGTGGGTCCGGGCGACGCCCGCGGGCGACCGCCACTGGCTCGACCTTGCAGGGACGGACCATGATGCTTGGTGGGAGAGCCGCCCCGGCGCGCTCCGCAGCACGGTCAAGCGCAAGGCAAAGAAGGGCGTCGTCGACATTGCGCTTTTCACCCGCTTCGACGCCGACGCCTGGGCCGCCTATGAAGCCATTTACGCCGCGAGCTGGAAGCCCGAAGAGGGCGATCCCGCGCTGCTTCGCGCCTTTGCCGAGGGCGAATCGGCACGCGGCACCTTGCGCATGGGGCTCGCCCGCATCGAGGGGCGGCCCGTCGCGGCGCAGTATTGGACCGTCGAGGACGGCACCGCCTTCATCCACAAGCTCGCGCATGTCGAGGATAGTCTGAAGGCGTCGCCCGGCACCCTGCTGTCGGCGGCGCTGTTCCGCCATGTCATCGAGGTCGACGAAGTGGCGCGGGTCGATTTCGGCACCGGCAACGACGCCTACAAGCGCGACTGGATGAACCGCCACGACCCGCTGTGGCGCATCGAGGCTTTCAATCCGGCGCGCATCGCGGCATGGGGACCGGCGTGCAAAGCCTTTGCGCGTTCGCTCATCAGGAAAGACACATGACCGATACCGTCGACGCCACCCTCCGCGCCCTGCTCGCCGACGTGCTCGGCCTCGGCGAGGAACGCGCCGCCGCGCTGACCGGCGACAGCGGCCTGTTCGGCGAGCTACCCGAATTCGATTCGATGGCGGTCGCAACCGTCCTCACCGAAATGGAGGACCGGCTCGGCATCACCATCGACGACGACGAGATCGATGGCGAAATTTTCGAAACCTACGGTCATCTGCTGGCTTTCTCGCAGCGCAAGGTGGCCGGTTGACAATCAGCGCCAGCCCATCTGCCGTGTTCCCCCGCGAAGGCGGAGGTCCATCTCCGGTCGGCGCGATCTCGAACCCGCAGATAATGGGTCCCCGCCTTCGCGGGGACACGCGGTTTACCTGAGCGATGGCCGAACACCAGTTCCGCCTCGCCCCCGCGGGCGCCCACCGCGCCACCGTGCTGCTCGTCCCCCCGCTGTTCGACGAAGCGAACCGGCTGCGCCGCACGCTGGTGCTCGCGATGCGCGCGCTGACGGCGGACGGTTTCGCGGCGGTCCTGCCCGACCTGCCCGGGCAGAATGAAAGCCTCGTCGCGCTCGAAGACGTCGATCTGGAACGGTGGCGGGAGGCGCTCGCCGACATCGCGGCAAGCATCGTCGGTCCCGTCATCATCGCCGCGATCCGCGGCGGCGCGCTGATCGACCATCGCGCCAAGGCCGCTGCCTGGTGGCGCCTCGCGCCGGTGGGCGGCGCGTCGCTGCTCCGCACGATGATGCGCGCGCGCGTCGCCGCCGATCGCGAAGCCGGAATCCTGTCGTCGCTGGACAGCCTGCAAGAGGCGGCCAGAACCGCACCGCTGCTGCTCGCGGGCAATGCCCTGTCGCCCGCCATGATCGCGCAGCTCGGCACCGCCGAGGCGCAGCCGGTCGAGCCGCTGCGCAGCGTCGGTCTCGGCGCCGATGGCATCGCCGGCACCCCGCTCTGGCTGCGCGCCGAGCCCGGTGAGGATGCCGCCATGGCGGCCGCGATCGCCGCCGATATCATCGCATGGAGCCAGACATGCGGCATCATCTGACCTTCACCTGCGAAGGCGATACGCTCGCCGCGAGCCTCGACGAGGCACCGGGCGCGACGGGGTTGCTGATCGTCTCGGGCGGCAACGAGATCCGCAGCGGCGCGCATCGCGGCATGGCGGCGCTCGCGCAGCGCATCGCGGCCGCGGGGCATCCGGTCTTCCGCTTCGACCGCCGCGGGATCGGCGACAGCGAAGGCGCGAACGGCGGCTATACCAGCAGCGGTCCCGACATCGCCGCCGCCATCGCCGCCTTCCGCGCGGCCGCGCCGCATGTCGAGCGTATCATCGCCTTCGGCAATTGCGACGCGGCGAGCGCCCTGCTGCTGCATCAACCGCTGCCGCTGGACGGGCTGATCCTCGCCAATCCGTGGACCTATGAGGAGGAGGAGGCAGAAGCGGACGAACCCGCGCTGCCCCCCGCGGCCGCGATCCGCGCGCGCTATCTGGCGCGGCTGAAAGACCCGAAAAGCCTGCTCCGCTTGCTCAAGGGCGAGATCGATGTCCGCAAATTGCTGCGCGGGCTGTCGGCGCTCGGCAAAGCGAAGCCGCCCGCCGCACCGGACAGCCTGCCCGCGCGCCTCGACCAAGCGATGGCGGCGCTGCCCTGCCCCGCGACGATCCTCCTCGCAACCGGCGACCGCACCGCGCAGGCGTTTGCGGAGGCTTGCCGGCCGGGCGACATAAAGGTCGAACGTCTGGACAGCGGCTCGCACAGCTTCGCCGGTGCGGACGCCGATTGGTTGGCGGCGCGGATATTGGAAAGACTGGGCTGACGGTGTCGGGGTGGGGAAGCGACCATTCCCCATCTTCGTCATTCCCGCGAAAGCGGGAACCCAGAGCATGCGTCGGCTGACCCCAC
>NZ_JAOZVW010000062.1 GCF_025869345.1 Sphingopyxis sp. | reverse complement strand
CCCGCTTCGGGGGGCCCCCTTCGCCGGCGGGTGCAAGATGGAACCGGCCGGAGATGGGTCCCCGCCTTCGCGGGGACGCAGGTTTTTTCCGAAGCGACCCGATCTTCTTCTTCGCGCCTTTGCGCCTTTGCGTGAGACAATCCAGAAACCGCACCCTCCCCCTCCCTCCCCGCTCGAACCCAAATGGATCAGGATGTTGCGGGCCAGCCGGTTGCCGCCACCCGCTTTCGCCGATAAGAGGCGCAGGACCATGAGCGAAGAGCTGCTTTCCTTTGAACCCGCGACCGGAAACGAGCTGTGGCGCGGCGCGGTCAGCGACGTCGACCGGGAGGTCGAAATCGCACGGCGCGCCTGGCCCGAATGGGCAGCGAAAGCCCTCACCTTCCGATCCGAAACGCTCCGTCGCTTCGCCGACCGGGTCAAGGCCGAGGCCGACACGCTTGCCGACCTGATCGCGCGCGAGACGGGCAAGCCCTTGTGGGAAGCGCGCACCGAGGTCGAATCGGTCGCGAACAAGGTCGACATCTCGATCAAGGCCTATGCCGAGCGCACCCCCAACCGCCGGATCGAGGGCGCGATGGGGCTGCGCAGCGCGGTGCGCCACAAGCCGCACGGCACGCTCGCGGTGCTCGGCCCCTATAATTTCCCGGCGCATCTGCCGAACGGCCATATCGTCCCCGCGCTGCTCGCGGGCAATTCGGTGCTGTTCAAGCCCTCCGAAAAGACCCCGGCGACCGGCGCCAAGCTGGTCGAGCTGTTCCATAGCGCGGGCGTGCCGCAAGAAGTGCTGCGCCTCGTCATCGGCGGCCCCGACACGGGCAAGGCGCTCGCGGGCCATGCCGGGCTCGACGGCCTGCTCTTCACCGGCTCGGCGCGCACCGGCATCGCGATCAACCGCCAGTTCGCGAGCCAGCCTGGCAAGATCGTCGCGCTCGAAATGGGCGGCAACAACCCGATCGTCGTCTGGGACACCGCCGACATCGCCACCGCCGCGATATTGGTGGTCCAGTCGGCGTTTCTCAGCGCCGGGCAGCGGTGCAGCAACGCGCGCCGCCTGATCGTCAAGGACAGCCTGGCCGACCGGCTGCTCGATGAAGTGAAGACGCTCGCGAACCGGCTGATCGTCGACCATCCGCACGCCGACCCCGCGCCCTATATGGGGCCGGTGATCGACAATGAGGCAGCCGACGGCCTGACCGAGAGCTTCCTCGTGCTGATGTCGAACGGCGGTCAGGTGATCCGCCACATGACGCGCCCGGTCGCCGGCCGCCCCTTCCTGACCCCCGGCATCATCGACGTCACCGCGATGCCCGAGCGCCCCGACATCGAGCTGTTCGGCCCACTGCTCCAGGTCATCCGCGTCGACAGCTTCGAGGCCGCGATCGCCGAGGCGAACAACACCGCCTTCGGCCTCTCCGCGTCGCTGATCGGCGGCACGCCGCAGCTTTACGACCAGTTCTGGGCCAATGCCCGCGCCGGGGTGATCAACTGGAACCGCCCGACCAACGGCGCCTCCTCCGCCGCCCCCTTCGGTGGCATCGGCCTGTCGGGCAATCATCGTCCGAGCGCCTTCTACGCCGCCGACTATTGCGCCTATCCGGTCGCGAGCAGCGAAAGCGACGCAATGCGCGCCTCGATCGGCGTCGGCCTGCGCGATCCCGAAGGGTCGCAGTTGGTGCGAAAAAACTTTCTCTGACCCCGGCAAATTTTGCTTCATCGCCGTCAATAAAGCCTGTTTTGCCATTCGGGCCGCGCGGCAGCATCTACGCTGCATGGCAAAGACTCTCCCTCCCGCGGGCAAGCTGTGGCTCGTCGGCGCCGGTCCCGGCGACCCCGACCTGCTGACGCTGCGCGCCGCGCGGCTCATCGCAAGCGCCGATCTGATCGTCCATGACGGGCTCGTCGGCGACGGCGTGCTCGCACTGATTCCGGCGCATGTCGAGCGGATCAGCGTCGCCAAACAGCGCAGCCGCCACACGATGCGGCAGGAGCTTATCAACGAACTGATCGTCCGCGAAACGCGCGCCGGCAAGCAGGTCGTGCGGCTGAAGGGCGGCGATCCCTTCATCTTCGGGCGCGGCGGCGAGGAACTCGAGGCGGCGCGCGCCGCGGGCGTCGCCTGCGAGGTCGTTCCCGGCATCACCGCCGCGGCGGGCTGCGCCGCGCAGGCGGGCCTCCCCCTCACCCACCGCGAGGATGCGAGCGCGGTGAGCTTCGTCGCCGGCCAGTGCAAGGATCTGACCGATCAGGACTGGTCGGGGCTCGCGGGCCACGGCCGCACGCTCGTCATCTACATGGGACTCGCGACCGCCTCCGCCATCGCCGACAAGCTGATCGCCGACGGCGTCTCGCCCGGCCTGCCCGTCGCGGTGGTCGAGCGCGGCACCAGCGCCGACGCGCGCGTGCTGCGTACTTTGCTCACCGACCTCGGCGATCTCGTCGCGCGCGAGCGGGTGGCCAGCCCCGCGCTGATCATCGTCGGCAAGGTCGCGGCGCGCGCCGATGCGCTCGACTGCCTCGGCGCCCCCGCAATTTCGACTGCTCTGAAGGACATCTCATGCGAATCTTAACCGGCAACGACCTGAAAACAGGCGCCGTTATCTGGTGGACCGGCCGCGGTTGGTCGATCCATGTCGAGGACGCTGCCGACGTCGGCGAGCATGGCGAGGCGATCCTCGCCGCCGAGGATGGCGCGCGCCGCGTCAACGGCGGCTACATCATCAACGCCGACGAAACGCCGAAGGGGCCGCGCCCCGCGCATATCAAGGACCGCATCCGCGCGCTCGGCCCGACCGTGCGTCCCGACCTTTCCCTGAAACCCGCCGACCCGGCCGCCGGCGAATGGGTGATCTGACATGTATCAATATGACAAGTACGACCAGGCGATGGTCGATGCCCGCGTCGAGGATTTCCGCGACCAGGTGCGCCGCCGCATCGCCGGCGACATGAACGACGACCAGTTCAAGCCGCTGCGGCTCAAGAACGGGCTCTATCTTCAGCTTCACGCCTATATGCTGCGCGTCGCCATTCCCTATGGCACGCTCGACTCGCGCCAGCTTCGCAAGCTTGCCGAGATCGCGCGCAAATATGACCGCGGCTACGGCCATTTCACGACGCGGCAGAATCTCCAATATCACTGGATCAAGCTGGAGGAAGCGCCCGACATCCTCGCCGAGCTGGCGACGGTCGAGATGCACGCGATCCAGACCAGCGGCGAGAGCATCCGCAATATCTCGGCCGACCAATATGCGGGCGCCGCCGCCGACGAAATCTGCGACCCGCGTCCCTGGGCCGAGCTGCTGCGGCAGGCGACGAGCTTTCACCCCGAATTCAGCTATTTGCCGCGCAAGTTCAAAATCTGCGTCATCTCGTCGCCCGCCGACCGCGCGGCGCTACGCTGGCACGACTGCGCGCTGCGCATCGTCCGCAACGAAGCGGGCGAGGAAGGCTTCGAGGTCTATGCCGGCGGCGGCATGGGGCGCACCCCCTTCATCGCCTACAAGATCCGCGACTTCTGCCCGGCGGCGCAGATCTTCTCATACATCCAGGCGATCCTGCGCGTATGGAACCTTCACGCGCGGCGCGACAATATCCACAAGCAGCGGATGAAGATCCTCGTCCACGACCTCGGCGAAGAGGAATTCCGCCGCCAGGTCGAGGAGGCGTTCGAGCATTTCCTGACCCTCGGCACCGATTTCCCGCAGGCCGAATATGACCGCATCGCGGCCTATTTCGCGCCGCCGCCGTTCGAGACGGGCCTGCCCGAGGAGATCGACCGCACGGACCCCGACTTCGCTTTGTGGGTCGATCAGCAGGTCATCGCGCACAAGGCGCCGGGCTATGCGATCGCCAACATCAGCCTGAAGCCGATCGGCGGCATCGGCGGCGACGTCACCGCCGAGCAGATGGAGGTCGTCGCCGACCTCGCGAAACGCTACAGCTTCGACGATGTGCGCGTCACCCACGCGCAGAACCTCGTCCTGCCGCACGTCCGCAAGATCGACCTCTACGCGGTGTGGGAAGCGCTGCGCGAGGCGAAGCTCGCCGATGCGAACCTCGATCTCGTCACCGACGTCATCGCCTGCCCCGGCCTCGATTACTGCACCCTCGCCAATGCGCGCTCGATCCCGGTCGCGCAGAAGATCCAGCAGCGCTTCGCCGACATGGACCGCCAGCGCGACCTCGGCGAACTCAAGATCAAGATTTCAGGCTGCATCAACGCCTGCGGCCACCACCATGCGGGGCACATCGGCATCCTCGGCGTCGACCGCAAGGGGACCGAGAATTACCAGCTTCTGCTCGGCGGATCGGGCGCGGAGGATACGACGCAGGCCAAGATCACCGGCCCCGGCTTCGACGAGGACGGCGTCGTCGACGCGGTCGAACGCGCGGTCGAATGCTATCGCACGCTCCGCGACCCCGGCGAGCGCTTTCTCGACACCTATCGCCGCGTCGGCTTCGACGCCTTCAAGGAGGCTATTTATGGCTGATGCGCTGCGTTTCCGGAACGACGACCCGATCGAAGAACCCGCGGTCTCGCTCGACGCCTTCCTCGAACAGGACGGCGCCAGCGCGGTCCGCGTCGAGGCCGGCGACGACCCGAGCCGCCTGATCCCGCACCTCGCCCGCGTCAAGCTGGTCGAGATCGGCATCCCGCGCTTTCGCGACGGCCGCTGCTTCACCTCCGCGCGCATCCTGCGCGAGGCGGGCTATGAAGGCGAGCTGCGCGCCGAGGGCGACATCCTCGTCGACCTCGTCTTCTTCATGCGCCGCTGCGGCTTCGACAGCTTCGCGCCGCAGGCCGGGCTGAACCGCGCCGACGTCGACGCGGCGCTCAGCCGCTATGCGAACGTGTATCAGAACGCCGCCGACGGCAGCGTGCCGATCTGGAAGCTGCGGCATGGCTGACTTTGGCAAATCCGTTCGTGCTGAGGAGGGACTGAGCCTGTCGAAGGCCCGTCTCGAAGCACCGTATGCGGCCCTTCGAGACGCCGTTTCGACAAGCTCAACGGCTCCTCAGGGCGAACGGCAAGAGGTGGAAGCGTCGCGCACCCGCGACCGGATCGACGTGGCGCCGCGCTTCACGCAGGCCGACGTCATCCGCCTCAACAATCTGTTCCGCGGCCAGGATGCGGCAGAGGCCGTCGCGAGCGTGATCGGCGCGGGACTGCTCGGCGAGACCGCGATCGTGTCGAGCTTCGGCGCCGAAAGCGCGGTGCTGCTCCATCTGGTCACGCGCGCCGCGCCGGACATGCCGGTGCTGTTCCTCGACACGGGCAAGCATTTCCCCGAAACGCTCGCCTATCGCGACGAACTCGCGGCAAAGCTCGGGCTCAACCTGATCACTATCACCCCCGATCCGGACGAGCTTGCGGCGAAGGACGCGACCGAACTGCGCTGGTCCTACGATCCCGACGGCTGCTGCGAGATCCGCAAGGTCAAGCCGCTCGAAAAGGCCCTGACCGATTTCGACACCTCGATCACCGGCCGCAAGGGCTTTCAGGCGTCGACCCGCGCCGGCCTGCCGCGCTTCGAACTCGACGGCACCGCCGGGCGCCTGAAATTCAACCCGCTCGCCAACTGGACGCGCGAAGACCTCGATGCCTATTTCGCGGCGCACGACCTGCCGCGCCACCCACTCGAGGCGGAAGGCTATCCCTCGATCGGCTGCTCGCCCTGCACCTCGAAGGTCAAGCCCGGCGAAGACCCCCGCGCGGGTCGCTGGCGCGGCTGGGACAAGACCGAATGCGGCATCCACAGCGAGGTGACGCCGGTGGGCGACGATCCGGCGAACGACCCGGCGTTCTAAAAACCCCGTCATTGCGAGCGTAGCGAAGCAATCCAGAGCGGCGTAAACCGCCCTGGATTGCTTCGCTACGCTCGCAATGACGAGGCTATTGGGCGACAGGCCTACTCATAATCCGCATAGGCTTGGCTTTCATCGGCCAGGTCGCTGAACTTGGTCGTCTTCGCCTCGAAGTGCAGGCGCACCTTGCCGGTCGAGCCGTGGCGGGATTTGGCGACGATGACTTCGGCCAGGCCGAAGACGCGTTCCATCTCGGCCGCCCATTCCTCATGCTGGGCATGAATCTTCACATCATCGCCCTCGACCGGGCGCTTGGGCTCGCGCGCCGCGACGTAATAATCCTCGCGAAACACGAAGAGCACCATGTCGGCATCCTGCTCGATCGAGCCCGATTCGCGAAGGTCGGAGAGCTGCGGCCGCTTGTCCTCGCGGCTTTCGACCTGGCGGCTGAGCTGCGACAGCGCCATGACCGGAACATTAAGTTCCTTCGCCAACGTCTTCAATCCGCGCGAGATTTCTGAAATCTCCTGCACGCGATTATCGCCGCTCCGCGACGAGCCCTGAAGCAACTGAAGATAGTCGACGATGATGAAGCCGATGCCGTGGCGGCGTTGCAGGCGCCGCGCGCGGGTGCGCAGGCCCGCGATCGTCAGGCCCGGCGTGTCGTCGATGAACAGGGGCAGGGTCTGGAGCGTCTGCGCGGCGCGGCTCAATTGCTGGAACTGCTCCTTGCTGATCTTGCCCATGCGCAGCGCTTCGCCCGACACCCCCGATTGTTCGGCGAGGACGCGCGTCGCGAGCTGGTCCGCCGACATTTCGAGGCTGAAGAAAGCGACCTTCGCACCCATGTTCTTCTCAGGGGGAATGCCGTCCTCTTCGTCGCGGCGGAAACGCTCGGCGGCGTTATAGGCGATGTTGGTCGCGAGCGAGGTCTTGCCCATGCCCGGACGGCCCGCGAGGATCATCAGGTCCGAATTGTGCATGCCGCCGATCTTGGCATTCATGCTGCCGATGCCGGTGGTGATCCCCGACAGGTGCCCGCCCGAATTGAGCGCGCGTTCGGCCGCCTGCAAGGCGGTGAGGCTCGCGGTGCTGAAGCTCTTGACCGACCCCATCTCGGCCTCGCCGCCCGCGACGCGGTAGAGCGCGGTCTCGGCCTCCTCGATCTGCGCCTGCGGATCGACGCTCTCGCTCGTGTCGAGCGCGCTGTCGACGAGGGTGCGCCCGACCCCGACGAGTTCGCGGAGCAGCGCAAGGTCGAAAATCTGCCGCGCGAAGTCGCGCGCGCCGATCAGCCCGGCGCCGCTGCCGGTGAGCTGCGCGAGA
The DNA here is from genome assembly GCF_025869345.1 of Sphingopyxis sp. GTDB lineage: Bacteria > Pseudomonadota > Alphaproteobacteria > Sphingomonadales > Sphingomonadaceae > Sphingopyxis. The sequence continues at coordinate 2,831 of NZ_JAOZVW010000062.1, read as the reverse complement.
TAGCCGACCCCGCCGACCGCCTTCATCGCCTCGTCGGCCTCGAAGAAGGGCTTGAGCGTCACCGGGGTCGCGATGCTGTTGCGCTCGATCAGCGCCATCGTCTGCTGAAAGATGCGGCCGTGGAGCGGTTCGAAGAAATGATCGGGGGTCAACGCGACGGGCAGGTCCTCAACGACTCGATTGTCGATCAGAATCGCGCCGAGAAACGCGGCCTCGGCCTCGATATTGCGGGGCAATTGGCGGTCTTCCCCGGTTGCGGCCGGGGTGGGAATCAAGGCGAGTTCGGGCATGGCAGCCTTCATGCGATGGCGCGGCGGACGGTGCAACAAGCGATGCCGAGGAAGCTATCATAGTTGTGGGTTGCTGTGAATAAGTCGCCCCCTTGCCCTTCGCGGCGCGGCAAGTAGAAGCACAGGCAGCATGTCCGACGCCGATCCTTCCCAACAGCGCATCATCTCGATCGATCTCGACGAGGGATCGATCATCTGGCGCAATCCCGATGTCGAGCAGGAACGGCGCGTCGCGATTTTCGATATTCTCGAAGACAACAGGTTCGTGCCGCAGCGCGGCCACCCCGACGGCTATGCCGGCCCCTATCGCCTGCTGCTTCGCGTCGAGGAAGGCCGGCTGATCTTCGAGATCAGCCGCGAGGATCATTCGCCGCTCGAGGCGATCATCCTCGGGCTCGGCCGGTTCCGCCGCCCGATCCGCGACTATTTCGCGATCTGCGATAGCTATTATCAGGCGATCAAGACCTCGACCGCGCAGCAGATCGAGACCGTCGACATGGCGCGGCGGGGCTTGCACAACGAAGCGGCCGAGATGCTGATGGACCGGCTCGACGGCAAGATCGCGGTCGATTTCGACACCGCGCGGCGATTGTTCACGCTGATCTGCGTCCTCCATATCAAGGGTTGAGGATGGCGACGGGGGCACGCAGCAGGGGCAAGGCGGCCACGCCGGCCCGCGATTGGCGCGGCGCCGCGGCGCGCGTCCTGCGCCGGATCGGCGGCGCGCTGGTCCTGCTCTTCCTGCTCGCCGGCATCGCGCTCTGGTGGGCGTCGCGCTGGACGCCGTCGCGCGAGTTGTTCCCGACCCAGGGAGTGACGATCGACGCCAGCAACGGCGAGGTGCGCTGGGGGTCGATCAAGGCCGCGGGCGCCGATTTCGCCTATGTGGTGGCGACCACGGGCGACGAGGACGTCGACCCGATGTTCCAGCGCAATCTGGCGGGCGCGCGGGCGGCGGGGATTCCGGTCGGCGTGATCCACCGCTACAGCCTCTGCGGGCTCGCGACCGATCAGGCCGCGAACTTCATCCGCCACGTGCCTCGCCGCGCCGACATGATGCCGTCGATCGTCTGGCTCGATTTCGACGACCGCTGTCCCGACCGTCCGACGCGCGCGCTGCTGCGCTCCGAACTCGCGACCTTCCTCGCGCAGATCGAGGCGCATATGGGGCAGGAAAGCCTGATTGCGCCGAGCGCCGGGTTCGAGGCCGACTATGGCGTCACCGGCGCGATTTTCCGCACCGCAGCGATGCGCAGCGACTTCTTCGAGCCCGACTATGGCGCGCATCCCTGGACGATGTGGCAGGCGAACCGCTATCTTCGCGTGCCCGGAGCGGACGGCACGGTCCGCTGGAATGTGCTGCGCCCCAAGGGAGAGATGCGATGAGCGATGGAAAATCCGCCCTGATCGACGCCGCGCGCGATGCCGCGAGCCGCGCCTATGCGCCCTATTCGGGCTTTCACGTCGGCGCCGCGCTGCTGCTCAAAAATGGCGACGTCGTCACTGGAGCCAATGTCGAGAATGCCAGCTATGGCCTCACCCTCTGCGCCGAGACGAGCGCGGTCGCGAAGATCGCGAACGAGGGCTGGATCGGCGAACTCGCCGAGGTCGCGATCGTCGGCGGGCGCCCCGACGGCAACGCGCTGGTCGGCAGCAATCCCGTGCATCCGTGCGGCCGCTGCCGCCAGATTTTGAACGAAGCCGCCGAGCGATCGAAGACCGACATCCTGATCCATTGCGCCTCGGGCGACGGCGATGCGGTGAAGAGCTATCGGCTCAGCGAACTGCTGCCCGCGTCCTTCGGGCCGAAGGATCTGGGTCTGATCGACTGACCGCTTGCGAAACCGGAACAGGACCGACAAGACAGCCGCATGAGCATTCTTTCCGATAAATGGATTCGCGAAGCCGCCCGGACGCAGGGGATGATCGAGCCATTCGTCGAGGCACAGCGCCGCGACGGCTGCATCAGTTACGGCCTCTCCTCCTACGGCTATGACGCCCGCGTCGCGCCCGAGTTCAAGATTTTCACCAATGTCGACAGCGCGGTCGTCGACCCCAAGGATTTCGCGTCGAACAGCTTCGTCGACCGCGAAACCGACGTCTGCATCATCCCGCCGAACAGCTTCGCGCTGGCCCGCACGGTCGAATATTTCCGCATCCCGCGCGACGTTCTCGTCATCTGCCTCGGCAAGTCGACCTATGCGCGCTGCGGCATCATCGTCAACGTCACCCCGCTCGAACCGGGCTGGGAGGGCCATGTGACGCTGGAGTTTTCGAACACCACCCCCTTGCCCGCCAAAATCTATGCCAATGAAGGCGCGTGCCAGTTCCTGTTCCTGGCCGGCAATGAACCGTGCGAGACGAGCTACGCCGACCGCGCCGGCAAATATATGGGACAGAAGGGCGTGACGCTGCCCAAGCTTTAGGTGAGCCGACACATTTGAAGGTCCGGAAGCGACCGAAAAGCCAACCTATCCTTCATCGTCATCCCGGACTTGATCCGGGATCCATTCATCCGGCGCTGAGACAGTGGATCCCGGA
>NZ_JAOZVW010000061.1 GCF_025869345.1 Sphingopyxis sp. | reverse complement strand
GATGATCCGCATCGAGGGTTCGGGCGGATAGATATAGGTGTTGCGGACCATGAACTCCTTGAGGATGTCGTTCTGGATGGTCCCGTCGAGCAATTTGCGCTCGACCCCCTGCTCCTCGCCCGCAACGATGAAGAAGGCGAGGATCGGGATCACCGCGCCGTTCATCGTCATGCTGACCGACATCTGGTCGAGCGGGATGCCGTCAAAGAGGATCTTCATATCCTCGACGCTGTCGATCGCGACGCCTGCCTTGCCGACGTCGCCGACGACGCGCGGGTGGTCGCTGTCATAACCGCGGTGTGTAGCAAGGTCGAAAGCGACGCTGAGCCCCTTCTGCCCCGCCGCAAGGTTGCGGCGATAGAAGGCGTTCGATTCCTCGGCGGTCGAAAAGCCCGCATATTGCCGGATCGTCCACGGCCGCCCCGCATACATCGACGCGCGCACGCCGCGGGTGAAAGGCGCGAAGCCGGGCAGACCGGGATCGGCGGTCACGTCCTCAGCCGTATAGAGCGGCTTGACGTCGATCCCCTCGGGCGTCGCCCAGGTCAGATCCTTGCCCTTCACTTCCTTGTCGGCAGCAGCGGCCCATTGGTCGATGGTCGGCTTGTCGGTCATATGCAGTCTCGTTCTCTACTTTTCGTCATGCCGGACTTGATCCGGCATCCCGCTTTGCAACACCCGCTAGCGGGACCCCGGATCAAGTCCGGGGTGACGATGAATGAAAGGTCAGTGCGCCCCCTTCGGCGTCTCCATGATCTCGGTCAGCACCCCACCCATGTCGCGCGGGTGGACGAAGAAGATTAGCGTCCCATGCGCCCCGATCCGCGGTTCGCCCAGCACGCGCTTGCCTTGTCCCTCGAACGCGGCCTTGGCGGCGTGGATGTCGGGCACCTCATAGCACATATGATGCTGCCCCCCCGCCGGGTTCTTTTCGAGAAAGCCGGCGATCGAGGTGTTGCCGGGCAGCGGTTCGACCAGCTCGATCTGCGTGCCGTTCAAAGCGCCATCGGCGCCGGGCGTATCGACGAAGCAGACTTTCACGCCCTGATCGGGCAGGTCGAACGGCTCGTGAATTTTCGTCGCGCCCATCACGTCGCGGTAAAAAACGATGCTGTCGGCGATCGACGGCGTCGCGACGCCGATATGGTTGAGGCGGCCCAGTTTCATCATCTTCTCCTCAGCAACCCGGAACCTGATCCTTGCCGGCCAGCGCATATTTGCCGTCCTTCAGCACATATTGCTGCTTGAACGACCGCGTGCCGGTGTAGGCGACGGTAAAGCTCTTGTCCGGAACGGCGGCAACGATCCGCCCGTCATAGGTCTGTTCGGTCTGACCGATCCCGGCGCCCGAACTCATCGAATCGGTGAAACCGCCGCGATCGACGGGGCCGTCGGGGGTCAGCTCGGTGACGACCGCCGAGCCGATCGCGCAGCCCTGCCACACGCCGCCGCCTTCGGTGACCAGATAGGGATTGCGGCCGAGCAGGCTGGTAAAGACCCAGCTCGTCGCGCCATTCCCCACGGTGCCGACCGCGCCGATGTCGATCCATTCGCCCTGCTTCACCCAGCCCGCCGGGCTCGATTTCAAATAATGGATCGCGTTGAGGCCGCCCTCACTATGTCCCGCATCGTCGAGTCCGCCGACGCTCAGCAGCACGCCGGTATTATCTTCGAGCAGATGGATCGCGACGGGACGGAAATGATAGCTGCGATCGTCGATCACCCGCTCGGCCTCCGCCTTGGCGCCTTTCGGAAGCGCGAAGGCGGCGCGGAATGCCGCGTCGATCGTCGTATCCTCGTCATCGCCGAGCACGACCGGAAACGCCTCCTTTGTCGCCCCGACCGGCGTGTCAGGATCGAACGCCGATGCGGCGGGCGCAGCCAGCAGGGCCGGAGCCATCAGAAGAGCGAGAAAGGCGTTACGCATTTTCAAACCTCATTGGAAAATCAAGACCATCGCGGCAGACTAGCCGCATCCCGTTCTTGCCTCCACCCCGATAGCGACGATGTGCCGAGGGTCACAACGCACCTCGACACTCCCGCTTTCGGCAAGGAATTGATTGAGACGGCCGCGCTTCATCCGAAAAATATCCATGCCAATGTCGCCACGAAAAGCAGCCCTATTGCGACTGTCACTTTCTGAAGAAAACCAAGCTCGGCATCGAATCGCGCTGGATCTTCGGATCGGCGAAGAACGAACTCCTGCCTGCCACGACGAGGAATTTTCAGTTCGCCAGTCCGTCGAGCCGAAATCACTGTCGTTGCCGGCAAAGCGACGATCATCAGCATCAGCGGCGCGATATAGATAGCGAGGCCTCTCAACTCGTCCATCACAGCGGAATATTGTCGTGCTTCTTCCACGGGTTTTCGAGCTGCTTGTTCCTGAGCTTCCGTAGCCCCAGCGCGATCCGGCGGCGCGTCGAGTGCGGGTAGATCACCTCGTCGATATAGCCGCGCTGCGCCGCGACGAACGGGTTCGCAAAGCGGTCTTCATATTCCTTGGTGCGCTCGGCGATCTTTTCGGGGTCGCCGATGTCGCTGCGGAAGATGATCTCGACCGCGCCCTTCGCGCCCATCACCGCGATCTCGGCGGTCGGCCACGCATAGTTCAAATCGCCGCGCAGATGCTTCGACGCCATCACGTCATAGGCACCGCCATAGGCCTTGCGCGTGATCACCGTGATCTTGGGCACCGTCGCCTCGGCATAAGCGAAGAGCAGCTTCGCGCCATGTTTGATGATGCCGTTATATTCCTGCGCGGTGCCGGGCAGGAAGCCGGGGACGTCGACGAAGGTGACGATCGGAATCTCGAACGCGTCGCAGAAGCGGACGAAACGCGCCGCCTTCTTCGACGAATTGATGTCGAGCACGCCCGCAAGCACCAGCGGCTGGTTCGCGACGATGCCGACCGTGCGCCCCTCGATACGGCCGAAACCGCAGATAATGTTGCCCGCGTGCGCCGGCTGCACCTCGAAGAAATCGCCTTCGTCGACCGTCTTGCGGATCAGTTCGTGCATGTCATAGGGCTGGTTCGCGTTGGGCGGGATCAGCGTGTCGAGGCTCTTTTCCTCGCGATCATAGGGGTCGCTGGTCGGCCGGGCCGGGACGCCGCTGCGGTTGTTCTCGGGCAGATAGTCGAAGAAATCGCGCGCCGCGAGCAGCGCTTCGATGTCGTTCTCGAACGCCAGATCGGCGACCGAGCTTTTGGTCGTGTGGGTGATCGCGCCGCCGAGTTCTTCCTGCGTCACCACCTCGTTGGTGACGGTCTTCACGACATCGGGGCCGGTGACGAACATATAGCTCGAATCCTTCACCATGAAGATGAAGTCGGTCATCGCGGGCGAATAGACCGCGCCGCCCGCGCACGGCCCCATGATCAGGCTGATCTGCGGCACGACGCCGCTCGCGAGCACATTGCGCTGGAACACGTCGGCATAGCCGCCGAGCGACGCGACGCCCTCCTGGATGCGCGCGCCGCCGCTGTCGTTCAGACCGATAACCGGCGCGCCGGCGAGCATCGCCTTTTCCATCACCTTGCAGATCTTCTCGGCATGGCGCTTCGACAGCGAGCCGCCGAAGACGGTGAAATCCTGGCTGAAGACATAGACGAGGCGGCCGTTGATCGTCCCCGATCCGGTGACGACGCCGTCGCCCGGAATTTTCTGATCCTGCATCCCGAAATCGACGCAATCATGCTCGACATAGGTGTCGAGTTCCTCGAACGAGCCGTGGTCGAGCAGCACATCGAGCCGCTCGCGCGCGGTCAGCTTGCCCTTGGCGTGCTGCGCGTCGATGCGCTTTTGCCCGCCCCCAAGGGCGGCGGCGGCGCGGCGGGCTTCCATTTCGGTGATATTGGCGGACATGCGGCTCTCCAACAGATATTCGACCGTCGCCTGCCCGCATTATGCCGTCGATGCAAATGTGAATTTGCAAAGTTGCAAAGTAAGAGTTTGCAAACTATCCTCCCCGACACGGGGAGGGGGACCATGCGAAGCATGGTGGAGGGGCACAGGCGGCTTGCATGGTCTGTCAGGCAGGGATCATGACGCCCCTGCCCCTCCACCACCCTTCGGGTGGCCCCCTCCCCTTTCAGGGGAGGATTAGTGACCCGCCAACGCATCTTCGCCGGAAGCCGCCTGCGCCAGCTTCGCCACGACCGCGGCATCCGCCAGGCCGATTTCGCCGCGACGCTCGGCATCTCGACCTCCTATCTCAGCCAGATCGAGCATGACGACCGCCCGCTGACCCCGGCGCTGCTCGATCGGCTGCAAAAGCTCTTCCCGCTCGAATGGGAAGAAGTCGCCGCCGACGCCGGCGACCGCCGCGCCGGGGCGCTGCGCGAGGCCGCCGCCGATCCGCTGTTCGCCGCATCGCCGCTCCCCCCCGATCAGCTCGAACGCGCTGCGCTGCAGCAGCCGCAACTCGCCGACCAGTTCGTCGCGCTCCACGCCGCCTATCGCCGCGCGGGGCAGCGGCTCCAGATCATCGACGAAGCGCTGACCGGCGGCACCGCCGAAGGCAGCCGCCTGCCGTGGGAGGAGGTGCGCGACTGGTTCCACGATGCGGGCAATTATGTCGACAGCATCGACCGCGCCGCCGAGACGCTGGCGCAGGGCCTGCGCGGCGCTTCGCCCTCCCCCGCGATCGAGACAATCGAGCGGCGGCTGCGCGACGCGCTCGGCATCTCGATCGTCTATAATCAGGCACAGGCCTTGCGCGACTATGACGCGACGATGCGCCACCTGGCCATCGATCCGTCGCAGCCGCCCGAAAGCCGCCGCTTCCAGCTCGCGCACCAGCTCGCGGCGCTCGCGCTCGCCGACGAGATCGCGGCGGTGGTCGAGGCGTCTCCGCTGCGCACCGCGGCCGCGCGCCAGCTTCTCCACGTCGGCCTCGCCAATTATGCCGCGGGCGCGGTGCTGATGCCCTATGCGCCTTTCCGGGCCAGCGCCCGCGCGGTGCGCCACGACATCGACCGGCTGCGGCTCGAATATGGCGTCAGTTTCGAGCAGGCGTGCCACCGTCTCTCCACGCTCCAGCGTCCCGGCGCGCGCGGCATCCCGATGTTCTTCTGCCGCGTCGACATGGCGGGCAACATCACCAAGCGCCACAGCGCGACGCGCCTGCAATTCGCGCGCTTCGGCGGCGCCTGCCCGCTGTGGGTCGTCCACGAGGCGGCGGCGATCCCCGACCGCATCCTCTTCCAGCTCGCCGAGACGCCCGATGGGCTGCGCTATGTGTCGATGGCGAAAGGGCTGGTGAAGCCGTCGGGCAGCTACGCGCGCGCGCCGCGCCGCTATGCCGTCGCTTTGGGGTGCGAGGCGCAATATGCCGGTGATTTCGTCTATGCCGACGGGGTCGATGTCGAGGCTCCGCAAGCGGCGGCGCGGATCGGCCTGTCGTGCCGCATCTGCCCGCGCGACGATTGCGACCAGCGCGCCTTTCCGCCGAGCGACCGCCCGATCCTCGTCGACCCCGACCGGCGCGGGGTGGTGCCGTACCGCATCGGCTAGGGCGCGATCACCAGTTCGGTATCGAGGAAATCGAGGAAGGCGCGGATACGCGCGGCCGCGCGGTCCTCGGGCGCGTAGAGCGCGTGTATATCCTCGCCATCGCCGGAGCTGTAGCCGGGCAGCACCTCGACGAGCCGCCCAGCGGCTATGTCCGGCGCGACATGGAAATGCCCGTGCCGGGCGATCCCGCCGCCGGCGACCGCCATCTGCCGCACGACCTCGCCGGAATTACCGAAGAAGCTGCTATGAACGGGCCGATGCACGATCCTGCCGGCGATCCGAAAGGACCAAGTGTCGACCGAACGGCGAAAGCTGAACCGCAAGCAATCATGCCTGTCGAGATCGCCGGGCGTTTGCGGCGTTCCGCGCCGCGCGAGATAGCCGGGGCTTGCGACCAGCATCATCCGGCTGTGTCCGAGCTTCTTCGCGCGCAGCCGTGTATCGCGCAAAGGGCCGATACGGATCGCGACATCGGCGCGTTCCTCGACCAGGTCGACGATCGCGTCGGACAAGGTGAGATCGATGACGATGGCGGGATAGCGCTCGGCAAAGCGCGGCAGGATCGGCAGCAACCCTATCGCACCGATCGATGGCGAGGCGTTGATCCGCAGCAGCCCGCGCGGCCCCTGCGCCTCCTGCCCCAGCCCCGCCTCAACCGACGCCATATCGGCGAGCAACACGCTCATCCGCTCGCGATATACCTGTCCTTCGGTGGTCAGCGCCAGCGATCGCGTCGTCCGGCGCATCAGCGCAACGCCGAGGCGCTGTTCGAGCCGCGCGATGCTGCGGCTGACCGCCGATGGGGTCAACCGCAGCGCCTTCGCCGCCGCGGCAAGGCTGCCGCCGCTCGCTACCGCCAGAAAGGTCTCGATATCGCCGAATCGGTTGTCCATCGCCATTCCTGATTTTGAATCATCACTAAAATGATGAAGCGCATTCTAATCAACAATGGTGCGCAACGCTATCTTCGGCGCATCGAACAGCAGCAGACACGAAAGGATTTCCCATGGACCTGAAACTCAAGGGCAAGACCGCTCTCGTTACCGGATCGACCGCCGGTATCGGTTTCGCGATCGCCAGGCACCTCGCCGAGGAAGGCGTGGACGTCGTCATCACCGGACGCAATCGACAGAAACTCGACGAAGCGGCCGCCGAACTGGCCGCTTCGGGTAAAATTCGCGCCGTCCTTGCCGACCCGGCCACCGCAGAAGGCGCCGAAACGCTGATCGCCGCGGTTCCCGCAGTCGATATTCTCATCAACAATCTCGGCATCTATGAGGCCAAGCCGTTCACCGAGATCAGCGACGCCGACTGGCACCATATTTTCGAGGTCAATGTCGTGAGCGGCGCGCGTCTGGTACGCCACTATTTTCCGAAGATGCTCGAGAACAACTGGGGCCGCGTGATCTTCATCGCCAGCGAGAGCGGCCTGCTGCCGCCTGCCGAGATGGTGCATTACGGGACGACCAAGACCGCCCAGCTCGCGATCGCGCGCGGTCTTGCCGAACAGACGCGCGGAACAGCTGTCACCGTCAACACCGTGATGCCCGGCCCGACGCGCTCCGAAGGGATCGTCGATTTCATCCGTTCGGTCGTATCGAATCCCGATGCCTCCGAAGCCGAACGCGAAAAGGCCTTCTTTGACGAACTGCGTCCGCTGTCGCTGATCCGCCGCCTGATCGAGGCCGACGAGATCGGGGCGCTGGTGACCTACCTCGCGAGCCCGCTGGCCGCGGTCACCAACGGTGCCGCGATCCGCGCCGAAGGCGGCATTATTCCGACGATCGCTTAGCGCCGTCCCTCCCGCTTACGGGAGGGATCATCCCTTCACGATCCCCCGCTCGATCAGACTGTGCGCCGTCGCGAGGATCGCCTCCTCGGGCGGGCGCATCGTCCAGCCGAGCGTTTCCATCGCGTGGCGGCTGTCACCGCCGCGGACATTGCCGAGTTCGGCGACGAGCTGCTTGAGTTCGGGCCGCACCAGCGCGAACAGCTTGAGCAGCCAGTCGGGCATCCGGCGCGTCGGCACCTTCCGCGCTTGTTCGCCGAGGTTCGCGGTCAGGATGTTCGCGACGTCGATCATCTTCAGGAACGGCCCCGAACAGACATAGCGCTCGTCGCGGAGACCGGGCGCGGTCAGCGCGCGATAGTGAAGATCCGCGACGTCGCGTACGTCGATGATGCCGAAGCCGATGTCGGGACACATCGGCACCTTGCCTTCCAGAAGCTGTTTCACCAGCTCGATCGAGGTCGACAGATCGTCCGACAGCAAAGGCCCGAACACCGCGGCGGGATTGACCGAGGCGAATTCCATAGCGCCGCCCTCGGTCGCCACCCAGTCGCGCGCGGCGCGCTCGGCGACCGTCTTCGAGCGCGGATAGGGCATCACGGCGGGGTTATCGAGATTGCTCCAGTCGGCTTCGCTATAGATGCCGCCGCCGTCGCCATGGCCATAGGCGATCGCCGCCATCGACGAGGTCAGGACGAACCGCGTCACCCCCGCCGCCTTTGCGAAGCGCAGCGCGCGCAGCGCCCCCTCGCGCGCGGGCACGATCAGTTCGTCGGCGTGCTTCGGCACCCCGAGCGGAAAGGGCGACGCGACATGCGCGACATGGCTGCACCCCGCCATCGCCTCGGCCCAGCCGGCATCCTGTTCGAGGTCGGCGGCGTAGAAGCGGAGCTTGTCGGCGGGAACGTTCAGCCAGCCGCGAACCTCGCTTTCGCGCTTGAGGCTGCGGACGGTCGTGTGGACCGTCCAGCCATTCTCGACCAACTGCCGGATCAGGAAGCCCGCGATATAGCCGCTGCCGCCGGTGACCAGTGCCGTGCCCGCCATGCGATCCCTCCCTCGCTTGCATCGGGAAGAATAGCAGATGCTTCGCATGACCGCCATTCATCATCCCCGCCCTCATCGACGTGGCAATAGCGTTGTTACCGGCGGCTATCCCCTGTTCTCGTCATTGCGAGCTTAGCGAAGCAATCCAGAGCGCGCGTAAACCGCCCTGGATTGCTTCGCTACGCTCGCAATGACGAAAGATCGGAGCTTCCGCCGGGACGCCCCCTCATTTCATCAGCACCAGTTCCTCGGCCATGCTGGGGTGCAGCGCGACCGTCGCGTCGAAATCGGCCTTGGTCAGCCCTGCCTTCACCGCGATCGCGGCCGCCTGCAATATCTCGGGCGCGTCGGGGCCGATCATGTGGAGGCCGACGACCTGATCGGTCGCCTCATTGACCACCATCTTGTAAAGCGCGCGCTCGTTGCGCCCGGCCAGGACGTTCTTCATCGCGCGGAAATCGCTGGTGTAGATGCGCACCGAACCCAGTTCGTTGCGCGCCTGCGCCTCGGTCATGCCAACCGCGCCGATCGGCGGATGACTGAACACCGCACTCGGGACATTCGCATAATCGACGCGCGTCGGCTTGCCGCCGAACACCGAGTCCGCGAACGCCTGCCCCTCGCGGATCGCGACGGGGGTGAGTTGGATGCGGTTGGTGACGTCGCCGACGGCATAGACGCTCGGCACCGACGACTGGTTCGCCGCATCGACCTTGATCGCGCCTTGCGCATCGAGGTCCACACCGACCTCTTCCAGCCCCAACCCCTTGGTGTTCGGCACGCGGCCGGTCGCCATCAGCACCGCGTCGGCCTCGATCGGCTCACAATTTTCGAGGTGGACGATCAGCGAGCTGTCCCCCTTCTTCTCGATCGAGCGGAACGGCGCGTTGAACTTGAAATCGATGCCCTTGGTCATCGAAATCTGGAGCAGGCGGTCGCGAATCTGCTCGTCATAGCCGCGCAGGATGGTGTCGCCGCGATTGACGATCGTCACCTTGCTACCGAATTCGTTGAAGATGCCCGCGAATTCGTTGGCGATATAGCCGCCGCCCGCGATCACGATCCGCTTCGGCAGCGTATCGAGGTGAAAGACCTCGTTCGAGGTGATGGCATGGTCGCTGCCCGGAAATTCGGGGACATGCGGCCAGCCGCCGGTCGCGATCAGGATGCGTTCCGCAGTCAGTTCCTGCCCGTCGGCGAGCCGCACCTTTTGCGGGCCGATCACGGTCGCGCGCGTGCGGAACAGCGTGACCTTATGGTTGTCGAGCGTCTGGCCGTAAAGCCCTTCGAGCCGGTCGACCTCGGCGAGCACATTGTCGCGCAGCACCTGCCAGTCGAAGGTGCAGTCGGACACGTCCCAGCCGAACTTGCGCGCGTCGTGGATATCCTCGGCGAAATGCGCCCCATAGACGAGCAACTTCTTGGGAACGCAGCCGCGGATCACGCAGGTGCCGCCGACCCGATATTCCTCCGCCACCGCGACGCGCGCGCCGTGCGAGGCCGCGACGCGCGAGGCACGCACGCCGCCCGATCCGGCGCCGATGACGAAAAGGTCGTAGTCGAAATCGCTCATGGATTACCCCTGACATGGACAGGCCGCTATTCGCGACGGCCGCCTATGTGGTTACGCGGCGGCCGCTTGCCAATCGAATTTTGCGTTCAGCGTGAACCACGGCGTCATTGCGAGCGAAGCGAAGCAATCCAGAGCTCGCGTAAACCGCTCTGGAT
>NZ_JAOZVW010000060.1 GCF_025869345.1 Sphingopyxis sp. | reverse complement strand
ACGACGACGCGGCCATAGTCGCCGGTATAGACGCTGTGCGCGCAGCTCAGCCCGCGGTCGCAGCGGCCGAGGCGCGAAAAGGTCGAGCGGTCGATCGTCAGCGTCGCCGCCGGATCGTCGGCGGTCAAAATGCCTTCCTCGCTGCCGCGGAACAGGCTGTTCTCGACCGCAAGGTCGCTCTTTTCGAGGCGGATGCCCGCGCCGTTGCCGTCGGGAACGCGCATGTTCTGAAACACGACGCCGTCGACCTTCGCCCCGGCTCCGCGCAGCACGAGCGCCGCCTTCCCTTCGCAGACCACGCCGTCGAAGACCGCGCGGCCGGGTTCGGCGGCGACGAAGGCGACGCGGCCTTCGGTCTGGACCGCGCAGTCGCGGTGATAGCCGGACGCGATGCGGATCGTCCCCTCCCCGCCGCCGATCGCATCGACCGCATCCTGAAGGCGGGTGAAGCCCCGGCCATCGACACTATAGGGCGCGCCGCCGGTCTGCGCGGGCAGCGGCGCCGGCGCAAGGAGCAGCGGAAGGGCGAGCAGCGGCAACATCGGCCGGCGGGCAAGCGTCTGGATCATGGCGGCTTTATAACAGCTTCGGCGGCGTTCGTCGTTTGCGAAGCTGGTTAACCGGCGCACTGTCCCTTTATTGGACAGGGATACGAACCGTTCTTACCATGATGCTCCCCCGCGAAGGCGGGGGTCCAGAGCGTCAGCCCGGGGTCGAACGCTCTGGGTCCCCGCCTTCGCGGGGACACACTAGATGATTTAGGTCTTCAATCCAGGTTCGGCCGCAGCCAGCGCGTCGCCGTCGCAAGATCGACCCCGCGCCGCTCGGCATAATCGGCGAGCTGGTCTTCTCCGACCCGCGCGACCCCGAAATAGCTTGCATCGGGATGCCCCATATAAAAGCCCGAGACCGCCGCCGTCGGCAGCATCGCGAAATGATCGGTCAGCGTCGCCCCCGACGTGTTGCCCGCGTCGAGCAGGTCGAACAGGATGCGCTTCAGGCTGTGCTCGGGGCAGGCCGGATAGCCGGGCGCCGGGCGGATGCCGCGATATTCCTCCTTGATGATCGCCTCGGGCGTCAATTGCTCGCCCGCCGAATAGCCCCACAAATCGGTGCGGACATGCGCGTGAAGCCGCTCGGCAAAGGCTTCGGCAAAGCGGTCGGCGAGCGCCTTCAGCAGGATGTCGCTATAATCGTCGTGCGCCGCCTTGAAGCGCGCGAGATGCGGCTCGATACCGTGGATCGCGACCGAAAAGCCGCCGATCCAGTCGCCGTCGGGGCTGATGAAATCGGCAAGGCACATATTGGGGCGTCCCTCGCGCTTGGCGATCTGCTGGCGCAGGAAGGGGATACGGACGTGACGTTCCTCTTCTTCGAGATGGATGATCACATCGTCGCCGTCGCGGCGGCACGGCCACAGCGCCGCGACCCCGCGCGCGTGGAGCCAGCCCTCGCCGACGATCTTCTCCAGCATCGCCTGCGCGTCGGCGAAGAGGCCGCGCGCGCTTTCGCCGACGATGTCGTCGTCGAGGATCGCGGGATAGACGCCCGCCAGTTCCCACGCCCGGAAGAAAGGCGTCCAGTCGAACCATTCGACCAATTCGGCGAGGTCCCAATGGTCGAAGGCGTGGATGCCGGGCTTTTCGGGCGGGAACGGCCGGATATGTTCGTCGATCGCGAAGCCGTTGGCGCGCGCATCCTCGATCGGGATCAGCGCGCTCTGCCCCTTGTTCGCGCGCACCTCGCGGATATGCTCGTAATCGGCCTTGTAGCCCCCGACGAACGCGTCGCGGCCGGTGTCGCTGACCAGCGAGGTCGCGACGCCGACGGCGCGGCTCGCGTCGAGGACATGGAGCACCGGCCCTTCATAGGCGGGGTCGATGCGCAGCGCGGTGTGGACCTTCGACGTCGTCGCGCCGCCGATCAAGAGCGGCATCGTCATGCCGGCGCGCTGCATCTCCTCGGCCACGGTCACCATCTCGTCGAGCGAAGGGGTGATGAGGCCCGAAAGGCCGATCATGTCGGCGTCATTCTCGTTCGCCGCTTCCAAAATCTTCGACCAGGGGACCATCACGCCCAGGTCGACGATTTCGAAGCCGTTGCACTGGAGCACGACGCCGACGATATTCTTGCCGATGTCGTGGACGTCGCCCTTGACCGTCGCCATCACGACCTTGCCCTTGCCCTTCGCGCCGGGCTCCTTCGCCGCCTCGATGAAGGGGAGCAGGTGCGCGACCGCTTTCTTCATCACGCGCGCCGATTTCACCACCTGCGGCAGGAACATCTTGCCCGACCCGAACAGGTCGCCGACGACGTTCATCCCGTCCATCAGCGGCCCCTCGATGACCTCGATCGGGCGATCCATCGCGAGGCGCATCTCCTCGGTATCGGGGACGATATGCGCGTCGATGCCCTTGACCAGCGCATGTTCGAGCCGCTTGCGCACCTCCCACCCGCGCCATTCCTCGGCGGCCTTTTCCTGCGCGGCATTGCTGCCCTTGTAGCGTTCGGCGAGCGCGATCAGCCGTTCGGTCGGGCTGTCCGCCTCCCCCTCGACCTTGCGGTTGAGGATGACGTCCTCGCAGGCGTTCCTGAGTTCGGGATCGATCGTGTCGTAAACGTCGAGCTGCCCCGCGTTGACGATCGCCATGTCGAGCCCGGCGGGGATCGCATAATAAAGGAAGACGCTGTGCATCGCGCGGCGCACCGTCTCGTTGCCGCGAAAGCCGAACGAGAGGTTGGACAGCCCGCCCGAGAAATGGACGTGCGGGCAGCGGACGCGGATTTCCTTCACCGCCTCGATGAAGTCGACCGCATAATTGTCATGCTCCTCCAGCCCCGTCGCGATCGCGAAGATATTGGGGTCGAAGATGATGTCCTCGGGCGGAAAGCCGATGCCCGTCAGCAGCTTGTAGGCGCGCTCGCAAATCTCGATCTTGCGCTGTTTCGTGTCGGCCTGCCCGACCTCGTCGAACGCCATCACGACGACCGCGGCGCCATAGGCCATGCATTTGCGCGCGTGAGCGAGGAAGGGCTCCTCGCCCTCCTTCATGCTGATCGAATTGACGATCGGCTTGCCCGGCACGCATTTGAGCCCCGCCTCGATCACCTCCCACTTCGAGCTGTCGATCATCACCGGCACCCGCGCGATGTCGGGCTCGGCGGCGATCAGCTTGAGGAAGGTCGTCATCGCGCGCACCGCGTCGAGCAGCCCTTCGTCCATGTTCACGTCGATGACCTGCGCGCCATTCTCGACCTGCTGGCGCGCGACCTCGACCGCCGCGGTGAAATCGTCGGCTAGGATCAGCTTCTTGAACGCCGCCGATCCGGTGACGTTGGTGCGCTCGCCGACGTTGACGAAGGAGGAAGAGGAGAGAGAGGCGGTCATCGGCGTTCCAGAAGGAAAAGGGTCAGAGAGTGAGCGGGCGGGCAAGGACAAGGTCGTCGTAGAGCTTGCCCCCGACGTCGAACCGGCGCGTCCCGATGTCGGCGAAACCCTGCTTGCGATAGAAGGCGAGCGCCCTTTCGTTGCGGGCATAGACGCCGAGGAGCAGGCGGCGATGGTCCCGCGCCGCGGCGACGGCCTCGCGCATCAGCGCGGCGCCGAGCCCGCTGCCGTGGAAGCGCGACAGCGAATAGATGCGCTTGAGCTCGATGTCGCCCTCTTCGGCCGCGGCGAGGTCGGGCGTGCCGACCAGCGCGAAGCCGATCGGGGCGCCGCCCGGCTGCGCCTCGGCAAGCCACGCCCGCGCGCCATCGGCCAGCAAGGCGCGATAGGCCACGTCGCAATGCTTCGCCGCGCAATGGGCGACGATCGCATCGCCGTCGAGAATCCCCGCGAAGGTTTCGAGGAAGGTCGCGGCGCCGATCAGCGCCAGCGCGGCGGCGTCATCCGCTCCGGCCTCGCGGATCGTCCATGATGGTCCGTCGTCCATCAGGAGGCCGCCGCCGCAAAAGCCGCCATGGTGAAAGGTTCGAGCCCCGCCAGCCGCGTGCGCACCGGCACGTCGGGAACATGCCGCGGCGCGAGGCCTTCGACCGCCTGCGCCATCGCCGCGATATGCGCGGGGGTCGAACCGCAGCAGCCGCCGAGGATATTGACCTGCCCGTGCGCCGCCCATTCGCGCACCAGCCCCGCGGTCGTATCGGGCATCTCGTCATATTCGCCGAGTTCGTTGGGCAGCCCGGCGTTCGGATAGACCATCACCAGCGTGTCGGCGAGGTCGGAGAGCACGCGCACATGCGGGCGAAGCTGCGCCGCGCCGAACGAGCAGTTGAGCCCGATCGTCAGCGGCCGCGCATGGCGCACCGCATACCAGAAGGCCTCGACCGTATGCCCCGACAGGTTGCGGCCCGAAAGGTCGGTGAGCGTCATCGAGATCATCAGCGGCAGTTCGCGCCCGACCTTCGCCTCGGCCTCCAGCGTCGCGGCGATCCCCGCCTTGGCGTTGAGCGTGTCGAAGATCGTCTCGATCAGGATGAAGTCCGCCCCGCCCTCGGCGAGCGCGACGACCTGGTCGAGATAGACCGCCTTCAGTTCGTCGAAGTCGATCTCGCGAAAGCCCGGATTGTTGACGTCGGGCGACAGCGACAGCGTCTTGTTCGTCGGCCCGACCGCGCCCGCGACGAAGCGACGGCGGCCGTCCTGTTTCTCGAATTTGTCCGCCGCCTCGCGGCCGAGGCGCGCGCTTTCATGGTTGATGTCGGCGACCAGATGCTCGGCGCCGTAATCGGCCTGGCTGATCCGGTTGGCGCTGAAGGTGTTGGTCGACACGATGTCCGACCCGGCGGCAAGATAGGCCTCGCCGATCGCGGTCACCACATCGGGCCGCGTCAGCGCGAGGATGTCGTTGTTGCCCTTCTGGTCGTACGACAGGCCGAGGTCTCCCGCATAATCGCTCTCGGCGAGCTTGCGGAGCTGGATCTGGGTGCCCCAGCCGCCGTCGGTCAGCAGGATGCGCTCGCGGGCAGCGGCTTTCAGGGCTTCACGGGCGTTCATGCGGCTGCTTCCTCCGTCGCGGGGGCCGCCTTCGGGCGCAGGCCCAGGAGGTGGCAGATGGCGTAGCTGAGCTCCGCCCGGTTGAGCGTGTAGAAGTGGAAATCGCGCACCCCGCCCGCATAGAGGCGGCGGCACATTTCGGCGGCGATCGTCGCGGCGACGAGCTGGCGTGCGGCGGGGTGGTCGTCGAGCCCGTCGAACAGCGACACCATCCACGCCGGGATTTGCGTCCCGCACATATCGGCCATGCGCCGCGTCTGCGACACGTTCGATACCGGCAGGATGCCGGGCAGGATCGGCGCGTCGATCCCCGCCGCCGCCGCGGCGTCACGGAACCGCAAAAAGGCGTCGGGCGAGAAGAAGAATTGCGTGATCGCGCGATTGGCGCCCGCGTCGAGCTTGCGCTTCAGATTGTCGAGATCGGCTTCGGCGCACGACGCGTCGGGATGCACTTCGGGATAGGCGGCGACCGAAATGTCGAACGGCGCCACCGCCTTCAGTCCCGCGACGAGCTCGATCGCATTGGCATAGCCGTCCGGGTGGGCGCGATAGGGCGCACCGCCGGGCATATCGCCGCGCAGCGCGACGATATGCCGCACCCCCGCTTCCCAATAAGCCTGTGCCACCTCGTCGATCTCGGCGCGCGACGCCTCGACGCAGGTCAGGTGCGCGGCGGGCGCCACCGGGCTCGTCGCGGCGATCCGCGCGACCGTCGCATGGGTGCGCTCGCGCGTCGAGCCGCCCGCGCCATAGGTCACCGAGACGAAGCTGGGGGCGAGCGGTTCGAGCGTGTGGAACGTGTCCCAGAGCTGTGCTTCCATCTTCTCGGTCTTGGGCGGGAAGAATTCGAAGCTGACGCCGATGTCACCCGCCAGGTCTGCGAAGAGCGGAGCCGCGGCGGCGCGGCGCGCCTCGGCGAGCGAATTGAGGGTCGATGTCATGCCGCGAGCCTTTTGTCGTCGTGGGAAAGGGGAGCTTGCCTGTCGCCGCCGGTCCGGCGGCCGAGCCACAGCTTGACCGCGAGATCGCCGCCTTCGAGCGTCTGCGTATTTTCGAGCGCCAGCCCCGCCGCCGCGAACCAGCCGCCGATCTGGGTATCGGAAAAGCCGAGGCGCGCGTGCGCCGCGAGTGTCCGCAATTCCTCGTCGGCGTGCGGCGCGAAATCGACGATCAGCAGATGCCCGCCGCCACGCAGCACCCGCCCCGCCTCGGCGATCACCCGGTCGGGCTCGTGCGCGAAATGCAGCGCCTGATGGATGACGACGCTGTCGATGCTCGCATCATCGAGCGGCAGGTTCAGGAAATCGCCCTGCACCAGATCGATCGGCGCCGCCTGCCCGGCGAGCTTGGCGCGCGCGAGGCGAAGCATTTCCGGGCTGCGGTCGAGCGCGGTGACGCGGTGCGCGGCGGGGGCGAAGATTTCGGCCATGCGGCCGGTTCCGGTGCCGATGTCGAGCAGGTGGCCGAGCCCGCGGCCACCCATCATCGCCAGCATCGCGGCCTCGACCTCGCTTTCGGCGATATGGCGCGACCGGATCGCGTCCCATTCGGCGGCATGGTCGGCGAAATAGCGCTCGGCCGCCGCCGCGCGCTCGGCGCGCACCGCGGCAAGACGGCGCGCGTCGTTGGCGATGACCAGCGCCTCGCCCTCCGAAAAGGGCCACGCCCCCGCCTGGGTGACAATGCCCGACACCGGCCCGCCGGTCGCGATCCGCAGGAAAACCCAGCTCCCCTCGCGCCGCCGTTCGATGATCCCGGCCTCGGCGAGGATGCGGACATGGCGCGAAACGCGCGGCTGGCTCTGGTCGAGCACGGCGGCGAGTTCGCCGATCGCCAGTTCCATTTCGCGCAGCAGCGCGACGACGCGCAGGCGCGTCGGGTCCGCAAGGGCGCGAAAAATGTCGAGCAGCTCGGCCATGAAATGACATATAAAGCTTTCTTTATATCCGGTCAACCGAGGCGCGCGCCTCCCATCCGATTTTATGAGACACGGGTCGATTTGCGACAAAAGGCGGACGAATTTGCAAAAAGAGCGTTGCACCCCCCTTGGCGAGGCGGTATTTCTGCCGCCGATTGGCAAGTTCACGGGATCGATTGGGTTCCCATGCCGGTCGATCAGTTCAATCGAGAGGGGTATTCCCACATGAAGAAGTTGATCACTCTGTCGCTCGTCGCCGCTGCCTCGCTGGGCCTGGCCGCTTGCGGTGACAAGGCTGCCGACAACGCCGCCGCCACCACCGAAACCCCGGCGACCGACACCGTCGAAGGCGCGGCCGATGGCGCGATGCAGGCTGCCGAAGGCGCCGCCGACGCTGCCGCGACCGCGAAGGACGCCGCGACCGACGCTGGCGCCGCTGCCGCTGCCGGCGACACCGCCGCTGCGACGGACAAGGCTGCCGAAGCGGCCGGCGCCGCCAAGGAAGCGACCGACCAGGCGAAGGCCGCCGTCGACGCTGCCAAGAAGTAAGCGCCTTTTCGGCTTCTGGCCGGAGGAATGCAGGGGTCGTCGGCACGCGCCGGCGGCCCCTTTCCTTTGCGCGGGGACCTTCCCTTGCGGTCGCTGTGCTGCGCGGTTGCCAAGCGGCCGATCCGCGATTAAACTTTTGCCTCAATGGCCGCCGGGCCATTGGATTTGAAAGGAAATTTCATGCGCAAGATCATCATCGCCTCGATGGCCGCCGCGGCCTTCAGCCTGACCGCCTGCTCGGAAAAGACCCAGGACGCCGCCGCCGACACCGCTTCGTCGGCCGCCGACGATGCCGCCGCCGCGGGTGATGCGGCCGCTCAGGGCGCGGCCGACGCCGCCGACGCGACCGCCGACGCGGCGAAGGACGCCGGGGCCGCCGTCGAAGGCGCCGCCAAGGATGCCGGCAACGCCGTCGAAGGCACGGTGAACGCCGCGGGCGACGCCGCCGCCAAGGCGGGCGACAAGATCGCCGACGAAACCAAGAAGGCCGAAGCCAACGACAAGAAATAAGTCGAAGCTTCGCCTTCGGGCTGGTATCGAAGGGCTCCATCCGCGGATGGAGCCCTTTTTCGTGGGAGCCGAACGATGCGAACCCCTTGGCCCGCGGCGCTGCTGGTGCTGACGCTGGCTGCGGCGACGGGATGCAGCCGCACCGACAACGAACCCGGCCCCGGCGGCGTGACGGTCAGCGAAGCCAAGGCCCTCGACGATGCCGCCGCGATGCTCGAAAGCCGCGACGGGACGGCGGACAAGGAAGCGAAGGCGGCGAAATAGGCGATCGGCCGCGCGCTGGCTGCGGCGTCGTGATTTTTGACTCACGCAAAGGCGCAAAGGCGCGAAGAAGAAGATTCGGGCCGACAGGCCCCATTCTCTTCAAGCGATGCGCCATGATGCGAGGGTGAAAGGATGAGGCTGCTTCGCGGCAAGCGCGACCTTCTTCGCGCCTTTGCGCCTTTGCGTGAAACCCATAAAGCGCCGCCCGCTTCCATCGCGAACGCCGATACCCTATACCGCCCGGACCCCGCGACTGGCGCTTGAAGATGGAGTCCCATCGGGAAGCGGGGTTCGGCCGCATCGCCGGAAGAGCCGCGCGCCTGGGTGATCCGCTGCCAACGCAAGGAGCATCCGCATGACCGCCGCCCCCGAAACAACTGTCGTCTTCCTGCTGTTTCCCGGCATCACCCAGCTCGATTTCACCGCGCCCGCGCAGGCGCTCAGCCGGATGCCCGGCGCGCGGCTGATCGGCGCCGCCGCGACGCTCGATCCGATCGCGACCGACAGCGGTTTCGCGATCCTGCCGACGCATGATTTCGCGGGCGCGCCGCAGGCCGACATTCTCTGCGTCCCCGGCGGCCATGGCGTGACCGAAGCGCTGGGCGATACCGCGACGATCGATTTCGTCGCGCGGCAGGCGGCGGGCGCGCGGTGGGTGACGAGCGTCTGCACCGGCGCCTTCCTGCTCGGCCGCGCCGGACTGCTCGCGGACAAGCGCGCGACGACGCATTGGGCCTATACGCATCTGCTGCCGCTGGTCGGCGCGGAGCCGGTGGCGGCGCGCGTCGTCGAGGACGGTCATGTCGTGACGAGCGGCGGGGTGACCTCGGGCCTCGATTTCGCGCTGACCCTGATCGCCCGCCTGCACGGCGATGCGGTCGCGCAGGCGATCCAGCTCGCGATCGAGTACGACCCTGCCCCGCCCTTCCCCGGCGGCCACCCCGACCGCGCGCCCGAAAGCGTCACCGCGGGGCTGAAAACCCGCGTCTACGACGCCGCGGCCGCACGGATCGAGGCGGCGCTCACCATCCTTTGAACTAAAAGCATGTTCCCCCGCGGAGGCGGGGGTCCATTTCCGGCCCGTTCCACCTCGCACCGGCCGAAGATGGGTCCCCGCCTTCGCGGGGACACACAGGTTGGCTCAACCGCAGTCCGCCAGCGCGATCTCATACAGCTTGGGCCAATATTTGCCGGTGACGAACAGCCGCTTCTTCTTCGCGTCCCACGCGATGCCGTTGAGCACGCTGTCGTTTCCGCGCGCCCCCGCATCCGCCTTCAGCCCCGAAAGGTCGACGAGCGAGACGACGTCGCCGCTCGCGGGGTCGATGCGGACGATGACGTCGGTCATCCAGATATTGGCCCAGATTTGCCCGTCGATCGTCTCGAGCTCGTTGATCATGCTCACCGACCGGCCCCCGAAACGCACGGTGACGCGGCTTTTCTCGGTCATCGTCGCGGGGTCGAGGAAGCGAAGGTCGGGCGAGCCGTCGCTGAGCACGAGACTGTCCCCGACCATCGTAAGCCCCCACCCCTCGCCGTCATAGGCAAAATCGCCGAGCGGTTTCAGGTCCTTGATCGACCAGCGATGGCCGACACCGTTCCGCCACGTCACGCCGATGATCTGATGCCCCCAGCGCGTGATGCCTTCGCCGAATTGGTCGTCGGGCAGCTTCGTCTCGGCCAGCGCCCTGCCGGTTTCGAGGTCGAGCCGCGCGACGCGCGAATGGCCGTATTGGCCGGTGGCTTCGTAAAGATGCCCCGCGTCCCAGAACAGGCCCTGGGTGAAGGACGAACTGTCGTGCGGATAGCTCTGGACGATGCGGTAACCGCAGCGCTCGACCGGTGGCGGTGCGGGATCGGCAACCGTGGGTTCGGCGAGCAGGACGAGGGCGAGGAGGAGGCTCATGGCGCCTAGCTATGCCGGGCGAGGTGAACTGGCAATGTCTCTCCTTCGTCACCCCGGACTTGATCCGGGGTCCCGCTTGTCACCGTCGCTTAGCGGGACCCCGGATCAAG
>NZ_JAOZVW010000059.1 GCF_025869345.1 Sphingopyxis sp. | reverse complement strand
CGATAGCGGCCCCCGCCTTCGCGGGGGCGACGGATAGGGGTCAGTGTTTTCGCCCGAAATCGGGCGCCGCATCGTCCTGACCCTGCTCGATGATCGAGCGGCGGATCGCCCGCGTCCGCGTGAACCACTCCTCCAGCTTGCCGCCGTCGCCGCGCCGGATCGCCTGCTGAAGCACGGTCAGATCCTCGTTGAAGCGCTGCAAGGTTTCGAGCACCGCTTCCTTGTTGGCGAGGAAAACGTCGCGCCACATCACCGGGTCGCTCGCGGCGATGCGGGTGAAGTCGCGAAAGCCGCCCGCCGAATATTTAATCACCTCGCTCTCGGTCACTTCCTCGAGCTCGCTCGCGGTGCCGACGATCGTATAGGCAATGAGGTGCGGCAGGTGGCTGGTAACCGCGAGCACCCGGTCGTGGTGCGCGGCCTCCATCGTCTCGACCTTCGCGCCGAGTGCCTGCCAGAAGCCGGTCACCGCCGCGACGGCCTCCCCGGGCGCGCCCGCGGGCGGGGTGACGATGCACCAGCGTCCCTCGAACAGGCTTGCGAAGCCGGCGGCGGGACCGCTGTTCTCGGTCCCCGCGACCGGGTGCGCCGGGATGACAAGATGGCCGGGAAGCGCCTTGGCGAGCGCGTCGGCGACCCCGCTTTTCGACGAGCCGACGTCCGAAATGATCGCATCGCCGCGCAGCCCCGGCGCGATCGACGAGCCCGCGTCGGCCATCCGCCCGACCGGCACCGCGAGGATCACGAGATCGGCTTCGGCCACCGCCGCCGCCGGATCGTCGGCGACCGTATCGCAGAAACCGAGCGCGCGCGCCGCGACGCGGACGTCGGCGCTGGCGTCATGGCCGGTCACCGTCACCTGCGGCAGCCGCTCCTTCACCGCGCGCGCGATCGACGAGCCGATCAGGCCCAGCCCGACGATCGTCACATGGCCGATGGCGCGCGCCATCACCCCGCCAGCGCCGCGCGAATCGCCGCGGCCAGTCCGCGCGTCTCGTCCTCGGTGCCGATCGTCATGCGCAGC
The DNA here is from genome assembly GCF_025869345.1 of Sphingopyxis sp. Classification (GTDB taxonomy): domain Bacteria; phylum Pseudomonadota; class Alphaproteobacteria; order Sphingomonadales; family Sphingomonadaceae; genus Sphingopyxis. Next base: position 9,233 of record NZ_JAOZVW010000059.1, on the reverse strand, counting down.
GCCTGCGGAATCCCCTGCCCCGGCAGCCAGCGGACGATATAGCCCGCGTCCATCAGCCGGTTGTAAACCGTCTCGGCGCTCACCTCGCCCTCGAACAGCACGAGCAGGAAGTTGGTCGCCGACGGCACGACGCGAACGCCGTGATTGCCGAGCGCTTCGAGCTCGCCCGCCAGCCATGCGCGCCATGTCGCATTATGCTCGCGGCTGGCGTTCACGAAATCATCGTCGCCGAGCGCCGCGACCGCCGCCGCCTGCCCCGCACGCGTGACGTTGAACGGCAGGCGGATGCGGTGCAGCGCCGAAATCACCTCGGCGGCGGCATAGCCCCAGCCGATCCGCTCGGCGGCGAGGCCGTGGATCTTCGAGAAGGTGCGCGTGACGAAGACGTTCGGCTGGGTCTTCGCAAGGTCCAGCCCGCCGTCGTCCTCGTCGGCGGCCAGATATTCCGAATAGGCCTGGTCGATGACGAACAGGACGTTCTTCGGCAGCCCGGCATAGAGCCGCGCCACCTCTTCCCTCGTCGCAAGCGTGCCGGTCGGATTGTTCGGATTCGCCAGATAGACGACGCGGGTCCGGTCGGTCACTGCGGCGAGCAGCGCATCAACATCGGTCGCATAATCGCGGTCGTCGGCCTCGACCGGCGTCGCGCCGACGCGCCGCGCGGCGATCTCGTATACCGCGAAGCCATAGCGGACATAGAGAATCTCGTCACCCGCCCCGGCATAGGTGCCCGCGGCGAGGTGGAGCAGCTCGTCCGACCCGTTGCCGCAGATCACGCGCGCCGGGTCGAGCCCGTATTTCGCCGCGATCGTCTCGCGCAGCACCGCCGCGCCGGGATCGGGATAGCGCGACAGCGCGTCGGCCGCGCCCTGCGCCGCAGCGAACGCTTCGCGCGCCTTGATGCCGGTGCCGAGCGGATTTTCGTTCGCGCTGAGTTTGATCAGCGGGCGGCCGTCGGCACCGGCCGACTTGCCCGGAACATAGGGGGCGATGCCGCTGATCCACGGCTTCGGAGTGAGGGTCGCGCTGCTGTCGGTCATGCCGCGCCGTTTAGCGGCTGTCCCCGGCGAGTCCAGTTTATTGAGCGGAACCCACCCCTCCGTGTTCCCCCGCGAAGGCGGGGGTCCATCTCCCATGCTCTCGTTCTTCTGCACCGCAGGATGAATCTCGATAGGGCGGGAGATGGACCCCCGCCTTCGCGGGGGAACAGGGGGTGGATTGCGAAGGCGGACGAGTTTGGACTCTCTATCCTCTGCGAACCCTGCGTCGCTGCGCGAATCATCTTCTCCGTCCCCCGCATGCTCCCTTTCCACCCATCGTTGACAGCGCCCCCCAGCCCGCTTAGCTCCGCGCTACCGATGGCGAGCCTTCTCCACCAGATCCAGCACCGCAGCGTGACGATCGACGCGCCGCTGTCGCTCGACAGCGGCCAGACGCTGCCGTCGGTGACGATCGCCTATCAAAGCCATGGCACGCTCGACGCGAATAAATCGAACGCGGTGCTCGTCTGCCACGCGCTGACCGGCGACCAATATGTCGCGAGCGACCATCCGGCGACGGGCAAGCCCGGCTGGTGGGCGCGCATGGTCGGGCCCGGCAAGCCGGTCGACACCGATCGCTATTTCGTGATCTGCGCCAATGTCCTCGGCAGTTGCATGGGGACGAGCGGCCCCGCGACCCCCGACCCCGCGACCGGGACGCCGCTGGGCATGAAATTCCCCGTCATCACGATCGCCGACATGGTGCGCGCGCAGGCGATGCTGCTCGATCATCTCGGTATCGAGCGGCTTCATGCCGTCATCGGCGGATCGATGGGCGGAATGCAGACGCTGGCCTGGGCCGCCGCGCACCCCGAGCGGCTCGGCTCGGCGATCGTGATCGCCAGCGCCGCGCGTCATTCGGCGCAGAATATCGCCTTTCACGAGGTCGGGCGGCAGGCGATCATGGCCGATCCCGATTGGCAGGACGGCGATTATTACGACAAATATTGCACCCCCACCAAGGGCCTCGCCGTCGCGCGCATGGCCGCGCATATCACCTATCTCTCCGAAGCGGGGCTGACCGAGAAATTCGGCCGCCGCCTGCAGGCGCGCGACATCAAGAGTTTCGGCTTCGACGCCGATTTTCAGGTCGAATCCTATCTGCGGCATCAGGGGCTCGCCTTCACCGACCGCTTCGACGCCAACGCCTATCTCTACATCACCCGCGCGATGGATTATTTCGACCTCGCCGAGCCGCACGAGGGCCAGCTCGCGGGCGCCTTCGCGCGCGCGAAGGACGTGCGCTTCACGCTCGTCAGCTTCGACACCGACTGGCTCTATCCGACCAGCGAATCGCGCCGCATCGTCCAGGCGCTGCAAAGCGTCGGCGCGGCGGCGAGCTTCGTCGAGCTGTCGGCGCCCTTCGGCCACGACAGCTTCCTCCTCGACGTCCCCGCGCTCGACCGCCTCGTCGCGGGCGCACTCCGGGCGGAGGGGTGACGCCGTGACGCTGCGCCCCGATCTGGCGATCATCGCCGGCGCGGTGCCCGCCGGCACGCGCGTCCTCGACGTCGGCTGCGGCGACGGGACGCTGATCGCGGCGCTGCGCGACGCCGGGGTCGATGCCCGTGGGCTGGAGATCGATCCGGCCAATGTCACCGCGGCGATCGCGCGCGGCCAGTCGGTCGTGCAGGGCGACGCGAACCGCGACCTCGCCGATTATCCCGACGACGCGTTCGACTATGCGATCCTGTCGCAGACGCTCCAGACGACCGAGCGCCCCGACCGCATCGTCGACGAACTGCTCCGCATCGCACCACGCGCCTTCGTCAGCTTCCCTAATTTCGCACATTGGCGGGTGCGCCTCGCGCTGCTCTGGAACGGGCGGATGCCGGTGACGCGGCTGTTGCCCGTGGCCTGGTACGAAACGCCGAACATCCACCATGTGACGGTCAGCGATTTTCGCGACCTCGTCGGCGGCAAGGGAATCCGGGTCGAGCAAGCCTGGTATCTGTCGGGCGACCGGCCGACGAGCGACGCCGCCGCAAGCTGGCGCGCCGAACATGCGATCTTTTTGATTTCGCGGGGGTAGTCCACATTCGCCAGCGCCGTGGCGGTTTGCGGCCGGGAGTGGACCTATGTTTCATCGTCATCCCGGACTTGATCCGGGATCCATTCATCCAGCGCTGAGAGAATGGATCCCGGATCAAGTCCGGGATGACGAGAGTTCATAGGCGGCGGCTTCGGTATGGAAAGCGGGCACTCTCACCGAAGCTGCCGCTCGACCCGACCCTCGCAACTACGAGAGCAACGACCGACTAATCCTTCTTCTTCAGCCCGTTCGCGAGCATGTCGTTCGCGATCCGCGCGACCTCACCGATGTCGGCGCTCTCGTCCCACAGGCCATAGCGCATCCCGAGGAAAACGTTCATGCCCGCGATCGCCCAGGCGTGGACCTCGCTCGCGTCGGCGCGAATCTCGCCGCGCGCGGCGCCCGCTTCGAGCCGCTGGCGCATACGCTCGACCGTCGTTTCATAGTGGCGGCGATAGCTGGCGTAGTCGACGAATTCGGCCTCGTCGATGATGCGATAGATTTCCTTATGCTCGCGCACGAAGCCGAGGAAGGACAGCAGGCCGATGCGCTCGGCGCTGATCTCGTCAGGCGCCGCCTGTACCTCGGGCGTCACATGGTCGCGGAGCAATTCGCTCATGTGGCGGACGAGCGCCTGGAAGATTTCCTCCTTGGAATCGAAGTAAGTGTAGAAGCTCCCGAGCGCGGTTCCGGCGCGGCGGGTGATGCCGCTGATCGACGCGTCGTGAAAGCCGCGCTCGCCAAATTCGACCGCCGCCGCGTCGAGCAGCTTGCGCAAGGTGCGGCGCCCGCGCTCGGTGCGCGGCGTCTTGTCGCGGCTTTCGCCCTCGGCGGCCTCCGTCACTGACTGCGGCTGATCCATGCGCCTTCCCGTCTCCCCTAGCGCGCTGCACTTCCTGCATCGTGGCATTTCGGCACCACTGGCAAGCAAAAAGCGACGGCTGCATATTCCAAGTTGAAACTTGGTTCATGTTTCATTATAGGCCCCTGCGCGGCTTGGCAAGACCAAGCCCCAAAAAAGCAGCGGGTGGCGAGGGGCCTCCCGCCCATGGGAGAGTTTTCATGCGTCCTTTCGCCCGTTCGCTGCGTCACGTCCTTTCCGCGACGAGTGCGCTGTCGCTGCTCGCCTTCACACCCGCCGCCCATGCGCAGGAGGCCGGCGCCAGCAGCGACGACGGCGACGAGATCATCGTTTCCGCGCGCCGCCGCGACGAGCGGCTGATCGACGTGCCGATCGCGGTCACCGCGCTGTCGGCGGACACGCTGGCCAAGGCGGGCGCGATCGACATCACCGACGTCGCCAACATGGCGCCGAACACCACGCTCGAAAATTCGCGCGGCACCAATTCGACGCTGACCGCCTTCATCCGCGGCGTCGGCCAGCAGGACCCGGTGCCCGGCTTCGAGGCGGGGATCGGCATCTATCTCGACGACGTCTATCTGAACCGGCCGCAGGCGGCGGTGCTCGACATCTATGACGTTGAGCGGATCGAGGTGCTGCGCGGGCCGCAGGGCACGCTCTATGGCCGCAACACGATCGGCGGCGCGGTCAAATATGTGACGCGCGCGCTCAATCCCGACTCGCCCGAGCTGCGCATCCGCGGCACGCTCGGCACCTATAACCAGGCCGATCTCGTCGTCACCGCGAGCGCGCCGATCAGCGACATCGTCCGCGTCGGCGGCTCGATCGCGCGCCTGTCGCGCGGCGGCTTCGGCGACAATCTGACCATCAAGGGTCTGGAAAATTACAACAAGGACGTCTGGGCCGGCCGCGGCACGATCGAACTCGGCGGCAACGGCGCGCCGGTGCTGATCCGCATTTCGGGCGACTATACGCGCGACAAATCGGACCCGCGCAACGGCCACCGCCTGATCCCGGGCCTGTTCTCGGGCGCGCCGGTGCTCAAGGACGTCTACGACACCCGTGCCGGGCTCAACGATCCCAAGCAGGACGTGAAGGCCTATGGCCTCGCGATGAACGTCTCGGCGGAACTGACCGACAATCTGACGCTGCGCTCGATCAGCGCGTGGCGCAAGGACACGAGCTATACCCCGATCGACTTCGACGCGCTGCCGTCGGTCGACGTCGACGTCCCCGCCGTCTATCGCAACGAACAGCTCAGCCAGGAATTTCAGCTTCTTTATGAAAGCGACCGGCTGCACGGCCTCGTCGGCTTCTATTATCTCGACGCCAAGGCCGCGACATCGTTCGACGTGCTGCTGGGATTGTCCGGCAAGCGCCTCTACGGTCTGCCCGGCCTCAACGCCTACACCGCCGGAGATGTGCGGACCAACACCTGGTCGGTGTTCGGCGACTTCACCTTCGATTTCACCGATCAACTGAGCCTGTCGGTCGGCGGCCGCTATACGAACGACAAACGCAACGCCTTCGTCTACAAGGCGACGCGGATTACCGGCCTGTCCCCCGAATTCGGCGGCACCCTGACCCCCATCACCTTCGGGGCGCCGGCGACCGATTTCCATGGCGACCGCACGTTCAAGGAGTTCACGCCGCGCGCCTCGCTGAGCTTCAAGCCCGACGACAATAATATGGTCTACGTCTCCTACTCAAAGGGCTTCAAGGGCGGCGGCTTCGATCCGCGCGGATCGGGTTCGGCGGCGCCGATCAGCAATCCGGCAGCGGGCCGTTCCTATCAGGACATCTATGACTATCTGTCGTTCGAGCCGGAAAAGGTCGACAGCTATGAGCTCGGCTATAAGGGTTCGCTGCTCGATCGCCGCCTGACATTGAGCCTCGCCGGCTTCTACATGGACTATAAGAACGTCCAGATTCCGGGATCTTCAGCCTGTGTCGATGCCAACGGCATCGCGACCTTCTGCGGCATCACCACCAACGCCGGCAAGGCGCGGCTGCAGGGCATTGAGGCCGAAGCCAATGCCATCCTCGCACGCGACTTCGCGGGTGCGGGTTCGACCTTCCGCTTCAACGGCGCGCTCGGCTTTATCGACGCCAAATACAAGAAGTTCATCGCGGGCAATCCCCCGGCCGATGTGTCCAACCTCCGCACCTTTCAGAACACGCCCAAATGGACGGTATCGGGTTCGATCGCGGCGGGCATTCCGGCGATGGGGGGCAATATCGATGCCTCGACCGGCCTCACCTATCGCAGCCTGACCCATCAGTTCGAGGTGCCGATCCCGGCGCTCGACCAGCCGGGCTATGTGCTGTGGGACGCGAGCCTGGTGTGGACCGCCGACAGCGGCAATTATTCGATCGGCATCCACGGCAAGAATCTGACCGACAAGCATTATATCACGTCGGGCTACAATTATCAGAACGCCGCCGGCGCCTCGACGCTGGGCGACGAGGGTGTGCTGACCGCCTTCTACGGCAACCCGCGCCAGGTCTTCGTCACCGGCACGGTCAAATTCTGACCGGCCGCACCGGAAAAAGGGGGAAAGGGGCGTCCATCGGGCGCCCCTTTTTTATGAGATATCCCCACGAGTGGGCAGGCTTTGGGTTGAGAAGCGGGCATTCCCTACCTTCGTCATTCCCGCTTGCGCGGGAATGACGAAATCATATGACGGGAATGTCGATTATCGGCCCCAAGCCGCCTCCATATCTTGCTATCCCTCAAGCACCGGCGCGCCGGTCGGCGCGACCATGCGTTCGCCGTCGATAACGATCGGGCTGGCGACGCCGTCGATCGACGCGCCTTCGGGACGAAAGCGCATCCCGCGCGCGACCACCTGCGGGTCGGTGAAGACGCCGGCGAGATCGTTGATCGGCCCCGCGGGCACGCCCTCGGCTTCGAGCGCGAGCGACAGCGGCTGCGCGTCCCATGTCGCGATCTTCGCCGCGAGCAGCGGGATCAGTTCGGCGCGGTTCGCGAGCCGCGCGGCATTGGTCGCGAAGCGTGGATCGCCGCCCCATTCGGGCACTCCCAGGATCGCGCAGAGCTTGCGATACTGGCCGTCGTTGCCGACCGCGATCACGAGCTGGCCATCGGCGGTGGCGAAAACCTGATAGGGCACGACATTGACGTGGCCATTGCCCATCCGTTTCGGCACCACTCCGCTCGCGAGATAATTGGCGGCCTGGTTCGCGAGCACCGCGACCTGCGAATCGAGCAGCGCCATGTCGACATGCGCGCCCTTCCCCGTGACGTCACGACGCCGCAGCGCCGCGAGGATCGCGACGGTCGCATACATGCCGGTGAAGATGTCGGCATAGGCGATCCCCGCCTTTTGCGGCGCGCCGTCGGGTTCGCCGGTCAGCGACATGAAGCCGCTCATCGCCTGGACGATATAGTCGTAGCCCGCGCGGTGCGCATAGGGACCGGTCTGACCGAAGCCGGTGATCGAGCAGACGATCAGCCGCGGAAAATCGGCGCGCAGCCGCGCCGGGTCGAGGCCATATTTGACGAGCCCGCCGACCTTGTAATTCTCGATCACGACATCGGCATCGGCCAGCAGCGCGCGCACCTCCGCCTGCCCCGCGGCGCTCGCGATATCGATCGCGACGCTGCGCTTGCCGCGGTTGCAGCTATGATAATAAGCCGCGCCGAGATTGGCACCGTCGGCGCCCGTCACGAACGGCGGGCCCCATTCGCGCGTGTCGTCGCCACCGCCCGGCCGCTCGACCTTGATCACCTCGGCGCCGAGGTCGGCGAGCAGCTGCCCGCTCCACGGCCCCGCGAGCACGCGCGCGAGTTCGACGACGCGGATGCCCTCCAGCGGTTTAGGCAAAGGCGCTGATCCCGGTGATTGCGCGGCCGAGGATCAGCGCATGGACGTCGTGCGTGCCCTCATAGGTGTTCACCGTCTCCAGATTCACCGCGTGGCGGATGACGTGATAGTCGGCCGAAATGCCGTTGCCACCGTGCATGTCGCGCGCGACGCGGGCGATGTCGAGCGCCTTGCCGCAATTGTTGCGCTTGAGCAGGCTGATCGCATCGGGAATCAGGCGGCCGTCGTCGATCAGCCGCCCGACGCGCAGCGCGGTCTGCAAGCCCATCGCGATTTCGGTGAGCATGTTCGCGAGCTTCAGCTGCACGATCTGGTTCGCCGCGAGCGGGCGGCCGAACTGCTTGCGCTCGAGCGTGTAATTGCGCGCCGCCTCGTAGCAGAATTCGGCTGCGCCCATCGCGCCCCAGCCGATGCCGTAGCGCGCGCGGTTGAGGCAGCCGAACGGGCCCTTGAGTCCCGAAACGTGCGGCAGCAACGCATCCTCGCCGACCTCGACCCCGTCCATGACGATTTCACCGGTGATCGAGGCGCGCAAGCTGACCTTGCCCTCGATCTTCGGCGCCGACAGGCCCTTCATGCCCTTTTCGAGCACAAAGCCGCGGATCGCGCCGTCGTGCGCGTCGGATTTCGCCCAGACGACGAAGACGTCGGCGATCGGCGCGTTGGTGATCCACATCTTCGCGCCCTTGAGGCGATAGCCGCCTTCGATCTTCTCGGCGCGGGTGCGCATCCCGCCGGGGTCGCTGCCCGCGTCGGGTTCGGTCAGGCCGAAGCAGCCGACGAGCTCGCCCGAGGTCAGGCCGGGCAGATATTTGCGCTTCTGCTCCTCGCTGCCATAGGCATTGATCGGATGGATCACGAGACTGCTCTGCACCGAGCAGGCCGAGCGATAGCCCGAATCGATCCGCTCGACCTCGCGCGCGATCAGGCCGTAGCTGACGTAGTTCAGCCCCGCGCCGCCATATTCGGGGTCGATCGTCGCGCCGAGCAGCCCGAGCTGGCCCATTTCGCGCATGATCTCGCGGTCGAAGCGCTCTTCGAGAAAGGCCGACGTCACGCGCGGCAGCAGTTCGCCCTCGGCATAGGCACGCGCGGCGCCCTGGATCATCCGCTCCTCTTCGCTGAGCTGGTCGGCAAGCTGGAGCGGGTCGAACGGATCGAGCGTTTCGATGCGCTGCGGATCGGCGAGGGCCATGGGTCGCGCTTTCTGTTGGACGCGGCTCCATCGGAGGACGCGTTACGGGGTGGTCGTGCCCGATGGGCGGGCCGCGGCGATGGCGGGGCCGTCGCGCGGCTCCAATATCGCCGCGGTCTCGATCAGGTCAAGCGCGCGGCGCGCCTCGTTGTAGCGGCGCGCGTCGATCAGCCACTCGCCCGCCGCCGCCGCGCCGGGCATCGCCTCGACTTCGACGATCGCCTTGTCGGCCATGCCGCTGGTCAGATAGCGGCGC
>NZ_JAOZVW010000058.1:48826-52278 GCF_025869345.1 Sphingopyxis sp. | reverse complement strand
CCGCCACCTCGGCGCATACCTGCACCGGCGACGGCGGCGGCATGGTGCTGCGCGCCGGCCTGCCGCTGCAGGACATGGAATTCGTCCAGTTCCACCCGACCGGCATCTATGGCGCGGGCGTCCTCATCACCGAGGGCGCGCGCGGCGAGGGCGGCTACCTCACCAACTCCGAGGGCGAGCGTTTCATGGAACGCTATGCCCCCTCGGCAAAGGACCTCGCGTCGCGCGACGTCGTGTCGCGGTCGATGGCGCTCGAAATCCGCGAGGGCCGCGGCGTCGGCCCGCACAAGGACCATATCTACCTCCACCTCGACCATATCGATCCGGCGGTGCTGCACGAACGGCTGCCGGGGATTACCGAGAGCGGCAAGATCTTCGCGGGCGTCGACCTGACGCGCCAGCCGCTCCCCGTGGTGCCGACGGTCCATTACAATATGGGCGGCATCCCCTGTAACTATCATGGCGAGGTCGTCACGCTCGGCAAGGACGGTCCCGATACCGTGGTTCCCGGCCTGTTCGCGGTCGGCGAGGCCGCCTGCGTGTCGGTCCATGGCGCGAACCGCCTCGGCTCGAACAGCCTGATCGACCTCGTGGTCTTCGGCCGCGCGACCGGCCACCGCCTCAAGGAGTTGCTGACCCCCGGCGCCGCGCAGGCGCCGCTGCCGAAGGACAGCGCCGACCTTGCGCTCGGCCGTCTCGATCATTTCCGCAATGCGAACGGCGGCTCGCCGACCGCCGAGGTTCGCATGGAGATGCAGCGCGCGATGTCGCAGCACGCGGCGGTGTTCCGCACCGACGAGCTGATGGCGGAGGGCAAGGAAAAGCTCGCCCAGACCTACGAGCGGATGAACGACATTCACGTCACCGACCGCAGCCTGATCTGGAACACCGACCTTGTCGAAACGCTCGAGCTCGACAATCTGATCGCGCAGGCGACGGTGACGATGCATTCGGCGTTCAACCGCAAGGAAAGCCGCGGCGCCCACGCGCACGAGGATTTCCCGAACCGCGACGACGCGAACTGGATGAAGCACACGGTCAGCTGGTTCGACGGCTGGGGCGGCAAGGGCGGTGGCGTCAAGCTCGATTACCGGCCCGTCCACGAATATACGCTGTCGGACGACGCTCAATATATCGAGCCGAAGGCGCGGGTGTATTGATCTGGCGCGAGCGGTGATGCGGGAATCGGGGAAGGGATAATCTCCTTTTCCCCGTTGGCGCTATTGCGGGCTCTTCAATTGCCGAATCGCGTCCCGCCGCTCGTGCAACACGCGCACCACGTCGATCTGCTCGCCGTCGATCAGATAGAATATGAAATGATGCCCACTCCGCGCCCGTCTGAGGCCCGGAAAGACCTCCGCCTCTTCGGGGTGGCGCAGCCCGCTGACCGCGAGATGTTCGATGGCGCGGCGAATATCGCCCACATAATGCCGGGCCTGTTCGATGCCCCATTGTTCGATCGTGTAATCGGCCGCATTCTCGATATCGGCTTCCGCTTCGGGGCGGACGATGATGCTACGCATCGTTTTCGGGGCCGAACTTCCGTTCCATGAAGGCGTCCCAGTCGAACGGGCGGCCGGGGCCGCTGTCGATGCCTCTGCGAATCTCGCGCCGCAGCGCTTCAACGCTGTCGTCATAGGCGACATAGCGCCGCATCGCCTCGCGCACGACTTCGCTCGTCGTCGCGAACTCGCCCGATTCGACCTTGCGGCGCGCAAATTCGATGAAGGGCTCGCCGAGGGCGATGGATGTGTTCTTCACTGCCATGGGCGTATGATACCAAAATTTGGTATCGCTGTCGAGCGCCGCGCCCTCCGGCTATTCGCTGCGGCCGAGGATGCTCCGAACCGGGTCGAGGTCGGTGAAGGGCTTGTCGACGTCCTGGCCCATCAGCCACAATTTGTGGCAGGCGATGGCGAAGAACATGATCGCGATCGTCCAGACGATGATCGTCTTGATGACCTTCCAGCGCTTGGCCTCATAGGCCGCGAGCGCGCGGGCCTTGTGGTCGATGCCGAGCTCGCCTTCGAACTCGGCGACGAGCTGCGCGCGGCGGGTGCGCGAAATATTCGCGAGGCTCGCGGCCTGCCCATCATTGTTCGAACGGCGCGTTGCCATCGTCAGTCCCTGCGGTCCCTACAGTCCTGCATTCCGCCATAGGGGACAGCCCCTGATAAAGGGTTAACCCGCCGCTGGGAATGCGATCAGCCGAGCGCGACGCCGATCAGCTTGATCCGTGCCGCCGCGCCGCGCAGCAGCGTCAGGTCGCGGCGCGGCCGGCCGAGCGCGGCGGCGAGCAGCGCGATCACCGCCTCGTTCGCCGCGCCGTCGGCGGGCGGCGCGGTGACGCGGAGCTGCACGCGGCCGTCCGCGATCTTCACCTCGTCGCGGCTGGCGCCCGGCGTCACGCGCACCTCGACCCGGCCCGACATCGCGAGTTCGCGCAGCGCCGCGGTGAGCGCGGGGTCGGGCCGGTATTTCAGGGTGTGACGACGAGCTTGCCGACGGCGCTGCGGTCGCCGAGCTTGGCGATGGCCTGGCCGCCGTCGGCGAGCGCGTAGGTGCCGGTGACGCGCGGCTTGATCTTGCCCTGTTCCCAGAGCTGGAACAGCCGCGCGATGTTGGCGCGGTTGCGCTCGGGCTCGCGGGCGACGAAGGCGCCCCAGAAGACGCCCGCGACGTCGCAGCTCTTGAGCAGGGTCAGGTTGAGCGGCAGCCGCGGGATGCCCGCGGGGAAGCCGACGACGAGGTAGCGTCCCTCCCACGCGATCGAGCGTAGCGCCGGCTCCGCATAATCGCCGCCGACCGCATCATAGATGACATTGGCGCCGTTCGGGCCGACCGCTTCCTTGAACGTGTTGGCGAGCGCCTTCGACTGGTCCTTGTCGAACGGCTGGCGGCCATAGACGACGACCTCATCGGCGCCCGCGTCGCGCGCGATCGCCGCCTTCTCCTCGCTCGACACCCCGGCGACGACGCGCGCGCCGAACGCCTTGCCGAGCTCGACCGCGGCGATGCCGACCCCGCCCGACGCGCCGAGCACGAGCAACGTGTCGCCCTCGGCGATATGCCCGCGGTCGACGAGCGCGTGGATGCTGGTGCCATAGGTCATCAGCAGCGAGGCGCCCTCGGCGAAGTCATGCCCCTCGGGCAGGTGATAGACATTGTGGACGCCGACCGCGACCGCCTCGGCCATGCCGCCGTTGCCGCAGCCCGCGATCACCCGGTCGCCGACCTTGAACCCGGTCACGCCCTCGCCGATCTCGGCGACCAGCCCCGCGACCTCGCCGCCCGGGGCGAAGGGGCGTTCGGGGCGGAACTGATATTTATCCTCGATGATCAGCACGTCGGGGAAGTTGACGGCGCAGGCCTTGACGTCGATCACGATCTGGCCCTTGCCCGCGGCGGGGCGCGGCAGCTCGCCAAGCGTCAGCGTTTCGGGGCCGCCGGTG
>NZ_JAOZVW010000058.1:0-48816 GCF_025869345.1 Sphingopyxis sp. | reverse complement strand
GCCGGTGCCGCTAATTCATGAGGCCGCGACCGGGCGCATCCACGGGCGATCCGCGTCGAGCTTTGCTTCATAGGCGCCGATCGCGGCATCGCTCTTCTCGGTCAGTGAAATCTCGTCGAGCCCTTCGAGCAGGCACATCTTGCGGAACGGATCGATCTCGAAGGCGAAACGGTCCTGGAAAGGCGTCGTCACCGTCTGGGTGTCGAGGTCGACATGGACCGGATCGGTCGCCGCCACCTCCATCAGCCGGTCGATCGCCGCCTGCGGCAGCACCACCGGCAGGATGCCGTTCTTGACCGCATTGCCCGAGAAGATGTCGGAGTAGGACGGCGCGATGACGACGCGGATGCCGAGGTCGCCGAGCGCCCATGCCGCATGTTCGCGGCTCGACCCGCAGCCGAAATTGTCGCCCGCGATCAGGATCGGCGCGCCCTTATAGTCGGCGCTGTCGAACAGATTGTCGGGGTCGGCGCGCAGGCTCTCGAACGCGCCGCGCCCCATGCCCTCGCGCGTCGTCGTCTTCAGCCAGTGCGCGGGGATGATGACGTCGGTATCGACATTCTTGAGCCCCAGCGGAATCGCGCGGCCTTCGACCTTTTCCAGCGGGGTCATGCCATCAGCTCCCTGACGTCGGTGAGCCGGCCCGTCACCGCCGCCGCTGCCGCCATCGCGGGGCTGACGAGGTGGGTGCGGCTGCCCGGCCCCTGGCGGCCGACGAAATTGCGGTTGCTGGTCGAGGCGCAGCGCTCGCCCGCGGGCACCTTGTCGGGGTTCATCGCGAGGCACGCCGAACAGCCGGGCTCGCGCCATTCGAGCCCCGCGTCGGTGAAGATGCGGTCGAGACCCTCGGCTTCGGCCTGCGCCTTTACGAGGCCCGAGCCGGGGACGACGATCGCCCAGCGGACGTTATCGGCCTTCTTGCGGCCTTTGACGATCGCGGCGGCGGCGCGCATGTCCTCGATGCGGCTGTTGGTGCAACTGCCGATGAAGATATTCTCGATCGGCACATCCTGCATCCGCGTGCCGGGTTCGAGCCCCATATAGGCGAGGCTCTTGGCGGCGGCGGCTTGCTTCGACGGATCGGCGAAGCTCGCGGGATCGGGCACGACGCCGGTGATCGGCACGACATCCTCGGGGCTGGTGCCCCAGGTGACGCTCGGCGCGATGGCGGCGGCGTCGATGACGACGGTCTTGTCGTAGGTCGCCCCCGGATCGGTCGCGAGGCTCTTCCAATAAGCGACCGCGGCGTCCCAGTCGGCGCCCTTCGGCGCATAGGGGCGACCCTTCAGATAGGCGAAGGTCGTTTCGTCGGGCGCGATCAGCCCGGCGCGCGCGCCGCCCTCGATCGCCATGTTGCTGACGGTCAGCCGCCCCTCGATGCTGAGGGCGCGGATCGCGCTGCCGGTATATTCGATGACGTGTCCGGTGCCGCCGGCGGCGCCGATCGTGCCGGTGATGTGGAGGATGATGTCCTTCGCGGTGACGCCGGGGCCGACTTCGCCCTCGACGCGCACTTCCATCGTCTTCGACGGCTGGAGCAACAGCGTCTGCGTCGCCAGCACATGCTCGACCTCGCTCGTCCCGATACCGAAGGCGAGCGCGCCGATGCCGCCGTGGCAGGCGGTGTGGCTGTCGCCGCAGACGATCGTCGTGCCGGGCAGCGAGAAACCCTGCTCGGGGCCGACGACATGGACGATGCCCTGTTCGGGCGCGACCGCGTCGATATAGCGGATGCCATATTCGGGCGCGTTCTTCTCCAGCGCCGCGAGCTGCGCCGCGCTTTCGGGGTCGGCGATCGGCAGCTTGTTGCCGTTCGCGTCGAGCCGCGCCGTCGTTGGCACATTATGGTCGGGCACCGCGAGCGTCAGGTCGGGACGGCGCACCGTGCGCCCGCTCGCGCGAAGCCCCGCGAAGGCCTGCGGGCTGGTGACTTCATGGACGAGATGGCGGTCGATGAAGATCAGAGCGGTGCCGTCGGGGCGCTGTTCGACGACATGCGCGTCCCAGATTTTCTCATAAAGGGTGCGGGGCTGAGTCATGCGGGTTCACTTAGATCAGCCGCACAACTTTGCAAGTCGGTGGCGAAGAAAAACGCAATTTTCGGTCGTGTTTGCGTCTCCTTCTTCGTCATGCCGGACTTGATCCGGCATCCCGCTTTTGCAGCGGTGATAAGCGGGACGGCGGATCAAGTCCGGGGTGACGAGGAGATGATGGCGCGACTGCTGTGACCGGCCTATAATCCGCCCATGCCCACCCCCGCCATCCTTGCGCTCATCCTTGCCACCGTGGCGGCGATGGAGGGCGTCGCCTGGGCGAGCCACAAATATATCATGCACGGTTTCGGCTGGGCGTGGCACCGCGACCATCACGAACCGCACGACGCGATGCTGGAAAAGAACGACCTGTTCGCGCTCGCCGGCGCCGCGATGAGCATCGCGATGTTCGCGGCCGGCAGCCCGATGATCCGCGGCGCCGCGGCGTGGGAGCCGGGGACGTGGATCGGCCTCGGCGTCCTCCTTTACGGGGTCATCTACACGCTGGTGCACGACGGGCTCGTCCACCAGCGCTGGTTCCGCTGGGTGCCGCGGCGCGGCTATGCCAAGCGGCTGGTGCAGGCGCACAAGCTCCACCATGCGACGACGGGCAAGGAGGGCGGGGTCAGCTTCGGCTTCGTGTTCGCGCGCGATCCCGCGAAGCTGAAGGCCGAACTCAAGGCGCAGCGCGAAGCGGGGATCGCGGTGGTGCGCGAGGCGCTCACCGACTAACGCCAAACAGAATGGCTAGGCGGTCCGGTAATCCGCGGTAATCAATCCCGCCGCCGCCAGTTCGGCCTCATGGCTTTCCTCGCGCCAGTCTTCGGCGAGCGCCTGCCGCTCCCATTCGACCATCGCCGGATGCGCCAGCATATGGTCGACCCACGCCTGTCCGGCGCCGACGTCGAGGCCATAGGTGCGGATGCGAAAGGCGACGGGCGCGAAGAAGGCATCGACCGCCGAGAAATCCGCGCCTGCGAGCCAAGGGCCTCCGAATTTCGTTAGCCCGCCTTCGAACAATTCGCGGACGCGCGCGACATTGGCGGTGAGGGCGTCCGACATCGGTTTCGGCGTCACCCGCACCCCGACGTTCATCGTGCAGTCGCCGCGCAGCGCCGAAAAGCCGCTGTGCATCTCGGCGGCCGCGCATTGCGCCCAGGCGCGCGCGTCGGGATCGGCGGGCCAGATGCCGTCGTGCCGGTCCGCCAGATAGAGGGTGATGCCCAGCGAGTCGTAGATCGTCCGCCCCTCGTGGAGCAGCGCCGGAACCTGCCCGGTCGGCGAAAAGCCGCGGAAGGCGTCGTAATTGACCGGCGCCGCGAAGGGCTCGACCCGGTCTTCGAACGCGATGCCGAGCGCGCGCATCAGCACCCACGGCCGCAGCGACCAGCTCGAATAATTGCGGTTGGCGGTGATCAGCTCGTACATGCAGTCGCCTCCTCGTCTTGCGTTAGCCGATCGGCGGGCGAACGGCAGCGGCGGTCCGCGCCGTGCCGCCCGGCGCGGGGGGCAGTTTGCTGAGATCGAGCCAGCCCGCATCCGCGCGCCCATGATAGCTGTCGATCGCCGCGAAGGGGATGCGGAAGGGGAAACCCCAGTCGCTGTTCCACAGCGCGACGACGCCGGTCCGCGTCGCGGGTTCGAAAATCATCGTCGCGCGATAGCCCGCCACCGCGCCCGAATGGCCCTCCAGCCGCAGGCCGTCATAAGTGAAGTTCCGCCAGCCCATCCCATAGGAGGCGTCGCTGATCGCCTGCCGCAGCGCGCCGCCATAGAGCCGCGCGGTGCCGACGCGCGGATGGTGGGCGATCTGCAGCACCGCGGGAGGCAGAACATCGGGCCGGCTGCCCATCATCGCCTGCATCCAGGTCGCGAAATCGACGATGTCGCTCTCGAC
Source organism: Sphingopyxis sp. (assembly GCF_025869345.1). GTDB lineage: Bacteria > Pseudomonadota > Alphaproteobacteria > Sphingomonadales > Sphingomonadaceae > Sphingopyxis. The sequence continues at coordinate 44,886 of NZ_JAOZVW010000058.1, read as the reverse complement.
CCCCGCGGCGGCGGGAACGCGCCAATAGGCTTCCTTGACCGGGCGGACGTGCGCGCCGTTGTGCGGCCTCGCCCAGTCGCTGGCGCCGGTCAGCCGTTTCATCCCATAGCCCGCGCTGACCATGCCGAGCGGCAGGAAGAATCGATCCTCGACCGCGTCGGGGAACGCCTTGTTCGCGGCCTTGCCCAATATCTCGTTCGCGGTGTCGAAGGCGACATTCTGATAAGTGTGGCAGGTGCCGGGTTCGCATTGCAGCGGCGCGGTGCTCAGGCTCGCGCGGAGCAGCGCGGGGTCCTGCCCTTCCTCCAATTTCTCGTCATAGGCGTTCTTGGTGAGCCCGGTGCGCTGCGACAGCAGCTCGGCGACCGTCACATGCGCCTCGGCGCCGCCCGGCAGGCGCAGCGAGGTGCGCCAGTCGGCGACCGGGCGGTCGAGATCGACGGCGCCGTCGCTGGCGAGCGCCGCCGCCATCGCCCCCGTCGCAGTCTTGGAAACCGAGGCCCAGCGGAACAGGGTATGCGGCGTGACCGGCGCGCCGGTCGCCTTGTCGGCGACGCCATAGGTGCGCACGAAGCTTAGTTTGCCGTTCTCGACCACCGCCACCGCGAGCCCCGCCATTTCGGGACGCTGCGCCAGCGCGGAAAGCTGACTGTCGAGCGCGCGATAGTCGATCCGCCCGCGCCATTTGCCGGGCGTGTCGGGCAGTTCTTCGGGGGCCTTGATCGGGATCGCGACGCTGGCGAGCGGATGACTGCTGCCGCCAAAGGCGCGCACGCCGAACCAGCCGGCCGCCACCAGCGCGGCGGCGGCGGCCAGAAAAACGAAAACCCGCTTCATCGACTCGTTACTAGATCGCGACCTCATATTGGGCCGTGGTCTTAGCGGCGACTTCCTCCGCCGTCACCCCCGGCGCGAGTTCGATCAGCCGGAACGGGCTGGCGTGATCGTCGCGCTTGAACACCGCGAGGTCGGTGATGATCATGTCGATGACATTCTTGCCGGTCAGCGGCAGGGTGCACGCCGGGATGAACTTCGCGCCGCCGTCCTTCGCGGTGTGCTCCATCACGACGATGATCTTCTTGACCCCGGCGACGAGATCCATCGCGCCGCCCATGCCCTTGATCATCTTGCCGGGCACCATCCAGTTGGCGAGATCGCCATTTTCGGCGACCTCCATGCCGCCCAGCACGGCGAGGTCGATATGGCCGCCGCGGATCATCGCAAAGCTCTGTTCCGACCCGAAATAGGCGGTCTGCGGCAGTTCGCTGATCGTCTGCTTGCCGGCGTTGATCAGGTCGGGGTCCTCGTCGCCTTCGAGGGGGAAGGGGCCGATGCCGAGCATCCCGTTCTCCGACTGCAGCGTCACCGTCATCCCGGCGGGGACATGGTTCGCGACCAGCGTCGGAATGCCGATGCCGAGATTGACGTAATAGCCGTCTTCCAGCTCCTTCGCGGCCCGCGCCGCCATGTCATCACGCGTCCAGGCCATTATTTCGGCTCCCATTGCTTGTCGGAGGGGAAGATGTCGGCAAAGCCGCCGCGAATCGACGGGCCGTAGACGGGGTTGGAGAGCAGGAACCAGCCATGCCCCCACAGGTCGGCGATCGGGCCGCTGGTCGCCAGCGTCTTGCGATCGGCGACCGAAAGTTCGCGCGCGTTGAACGCCTGCGCGAAGTCGCCGAGCTGGTCGCCGCCCATCGCGATCACGCAATATCGCGAGGCGATCAGCGCGCGGCGCCCGTCCTTGCTCGCGCCGTCGGGGGTGTCGCCCATCAGGAACAGCGTCTCGCCATGCTTATATTCGCCGAGTCCGGCGGCGCGCAGCGTGTCCTCGGTGCCCTTGGCATTGGCGGCGGTGCGGTTGGTGTTGACGATCACCGTCACCCCCGCGCCGCGCATGATGTTCACCGCGTCAATCACGCCGGGCATCGCCACCGCCTTGCCCGCGCCGGTCTTTTCCCACTGGTCCCAGATCGCGGGGTCGAAATCCTTGCGCTGCTCGGCCATGTAGCGCATCGCGCCGATGTTCCAGATCAAGGTCTCGTCGGCGTCGAACACCGCCGCGAGCGGCTTTTGCCCGCAATCGTCGAAGCGTGGCGCGGCGGGCGTCGATCCCTCCGCGAGCACGACCTGCTTGTGCGGCGCGGCCGAGATGGCGACCGCGCGCACATAGGCGGCGAGCGCGCGATAGACCTGCGCCGACGCGACCGCGCCCTCGGCCGATCCGTAGAGCCATTGCTGCCCCGTCGGCGGCGACGTCGGCGTCGGCTTCTCGCCGACCTGCGAGGCGACGACGTCGGCGCTCAGCGGTTTGGGTGCGGTCTGGGTCGAGGCGCAGCCCGCGAGCAGCAGGGCGGCGGCGAAGGCAAGGCCGCGCATCACGCCGCTTCCCGCGGGCGCACGGTGCGGAATTCGATCTTCTTGTCGTAGGGCGCGCCGACGATCATCCGCTTCACGTAAATGCCGGGCAGGTGGATGCAGTCGGGATCGAGGCTGCCGGTCGGCACGATCTCCTCGACCTCGGCGACGCAGATCTTCGCCGCGGTCGCCATCGGCTGGTTGAAGTTGCGCGCGGTCTTGCGGAAGATGAGGTTGCCGCTTTCGTCGGCCTTCCATCCCTTGATGATCGCAAGGTCGGCGAAGATGCCGCGTTCGAGGATATAGTCCTGCCCGTCGAAGCTCTTCACTTCCTTGCCCTCGGCGATGAGGGTGCCGACGCCGGTCTTGGTATAGAAGCCGGGGATGCCCGCGCCGCCGGCGCGGCAGCGTTCGGCGAGCGTGCCCTGCGGGCAGAATTCGACTTCGAGCTCACCCGCCAGATATTGCCGCTCGAACTCCTTGTTCTCGCCGACATAGGAGGCGATCATCTTTTTGATCTGCTTGGTGCGGAGCAGCTTGCCGAGCCCTTCGCCGTCGATCCCGGCATTGTTGCTGGCGATGGTCAGCCCGTTGACCCCCGAATCGCGCACCGCGTCGATCAGCCGTTCGGGGATGCCGCACAGGCCGAAACCGCCCGCGCAGATATGCATTCCGTCGAAGAGCAGTCCGTCGAGCGCGGCAGCGGCGTCGGAATAGCGCTTGGTCCCCATGAAACGGCCTCCTTGGTGGGTGAGTGCGCGCGACATTGGCGCATCTGACATATCAATTCTAATCATAGTGTTTTTAGTTTATCGATAAGTGATGTCGATCAATAGAATCGCCTTCTATCACCTCGAAACCCTGCTCTGGATCGACCGGCTCGGCACCTTTTCGGCCGCCGCCGAGCGGCTCAACACCACCCAGCCCGCGGTGTCGGCGCGGATGCGCGAGCTTGAGCAGCGGCTGGGTTCGGCGCTGTTCCGCCGCGACGGGCGCACCATGTCGCTGACCCCAGCGGGCCGCAAGCTGGTGCGCGACTGCGCGCCGCTGCTTCGCGACATGGAACGCGCGCTGCTCGGCAGCGGTGGTTTCGCCGAGGCGAGCGGGGTGGTGCGGATCGGCGCGGGCGAGATCGCGGCGGCAAGCTGCCTGCCGCCCTTCGTCGCGGCGCTGAAGGAGGAGATGCCGGGGGTCGGGCTGGAGATCGAGATCGACCTGACCGCGAACCTGATCCAGCAATTGCTCACCGGCCGCACCGACATGGCCTTCGCCGCGGGACCGGTCGCGCATCCGGCGCTGATGTCGCGCCCGATCGGCAAGGTCGCGCTGGTGTGGCTCGCCAGTCCCGCGGTTGCCGCGGCCTTCGGTGCGGGGGATGAAGCGGTGCCGGTCTGGTCGCTTGCCAGCCATTCGCCGATCCACGGCCGGATGCGCGATGCGATCGACGCTTCGCGCATCGCGCCGCGCTCGCTCAACCTCTGCAACAACGCCCGGATGATGATCGACATCGTGCTGGCGGGCGGCGGCGTCGGCATCTTCCCCGAACCGATGGTGCGCGGCGAGGTCGCGCGCGGCGCGCTCGTCGAACTCGCCGGAATGCCGCCGCCGGCGCCGGTCGAGTTCCACGTCGCGATGCGCGTCGCCGATACCGAGCCGGTGCTGGTCCGCATCTTCGAGCAGGCCGCGCGCCTGCGCATCGCGCCTCCTATTGACGCCGGTCAATGAACCGTCGCGCCTCGTGGTGCATTATCCTGCATATCGGACGGCCAAAGGAGGCTCTCATGCGCTCGATACTCGTTCACGCCGACAATGATTCCGCCTGCGAAGACCGGCTGCAGGTCGCGCTCGATCTCGCGCGCCGCTTTCAGGGCCATGCGACGCTGCTGATCGCGACGCCGCTCCAGCAATTCGTCAGCTTCGACCCGTTCGGCGGCACTTATTTTGCCGCCGAAGCGCTCGCCGCGGCGCAGGCCGACGATATTGCGCTCGAAAGCCGGCTTGCCGACCGGCTCGCGGGCGAGGATGTGCCGTGGGACATCGCGATGGCCGATGGCGATATCGTCGGCGCGCTCGCCGGAGCGGCGACCTTCGCCGATCTGACGGTGGTCAGCCTGCCGCCCGCAAAGGAGGACCGGCGCGGCAGCCCGCCGCCGATGCTCGCGGGCGATCTTGCCGTGACCGCGACGACGCCGGTGCTGGCGCTGCCGCACGGGGTGAAGGTGTTCGACGCCGACACTCCGGCGATGGTCGCGTGGAACGGCAGCGCGCAGGCGGCGCACGCGCTGCGCGCGGCGATCCCGCTGCTCGGCGGCCGGCCGGTGGTCCTCGTCACCGTCGGCGATGAAGAGGGCGACGTCCCCGCCACCGACGCGCTGCGCTATCTGTCGCGCCACGACATCCACGCCGAATTGGAGACGGTCGCCCGCGACGGCGACACGGTCGAGGAACGGCTCGAAAAGGAGGCGCTGGCGCTGGGCGCGGGGCTGATCGTGATGGGCGCCTTCGGCCGCAGCCGGCTGCGCGAGACGATCTTCGGCGGGGTGACGCGCTATCTGCTGACGAGCGGCCGGGTGCCGTTATTGTTGGCGCATTAAAGCCGCGAGCCGATTCCCCGAGCGAAGCCGAGGCTGCGACGGTGCGGGTTCTCGCTACGCTCGAACGAGCCCCTCGGCTTCGCTCGGGAAATCGGGTATTTTTATGGCTGCCTTTCTTCAGGGCAGCGCGATCTCCAGCGCCGCCGACAGGTCGGCCAGCGCCTGTTCGCCGCTCGTCACCTTGATCGCGTGCATTCCGAGCTGGCTCGCCGGTTTGCAGTTGATGCCGAGGTCGTCGAGATAGATACAGGCCGCGGGCTCGGTGCCGAGCGCTTCGCACATCATCTGATAGATACGCGGATCGGGCTTGCGGACCCCGACCTTGCTCGATTCGATGACATGGTCGAAGCGGGCCATGATTGCGGCGACCTCGGCCGCCATCGCCTCGCTGCGCGCCATCCCCGCGCCTTTGCCGCTCGGCACATTGTTGGTGATGCAGCCGATCGTGAAGCCCCGGGCCTTCAGCGTATCGAGCGCCGCGACCATCGCGGGCCGCACCGCGCCGGCGAGCACCGCGAGCACCGCTTCGCCTTCGAGTTCGTGCCCCAGCGCGCGCGCTTCTTGCGCGAACAGGCCGTCGAACGCCGCCGCGTCGATCTCCGCCCGCTCGAATTTCGCCCAGGCATTGCCGTCGGGATCGGCGCTGTTGACGCGGCGCACGAAGTCGCGCGGCAACCCGCGTTCATCCTCCAGCCGGTTGAAGGCCTCGAAGGGCGAGGCGGTGATGACGCCGCCGAAATCGAAGATGACATGGGTATAGCGAGACATGGCGCGGCTAGAGCGCAGATTGACGTTAACGTCAACCGGTGCGGAGTGGGCATGGTTCGTCTTCAGCCGGGTCAATTACCTTCATCGTCACCCCGGATCGAGTCCGGGGTGACGATGAAATGAAATCCCGCGCCTCTTTTCATGCTGCGCCGTCGCCCTTCAGGGCTCCACGACGATTCCCGCCTTGGGATCGACGCGGCCCGACAGCATGTCCCGATAGGCGGCGAGCGCGGCTTCGCCGCCGCTCCGCTTGTCGATGCGCGCAAGGCGGGGCGCGACGTCCATGAAGCCCAGCCACGCCGCGGCGATCTTTTGCCCGAACGCCGCGCCGCCCCAGTCGGCGATCCGCTTCTGGCTGCGGCCGGGCGCGAAGAAGCCCTGCCGCTCGGGGCCGGGAAGCGCCGCCTCGCCGGCATCGGCATCCCAATGCGACTTGCCGACGATGATCGAGGCTTTCAGCCCGTCGCCGAAATGGCCGTGCACCGCCTGCGTCACCGCGCCGTTGCCCGCCATGTCGACGAGCGCCGAGGGGGTTCCGGGGTCGAGCGCCGTGATGTCGTCATAGGCGATCACGCGGTCGTAGATGTCCTGCCCGGCCAGCGCCGCGACATGCGCCTTCGAGGTCAGCCCGATCGTTCGCGGGCGCGGCCCCTGGCGCTGCGCGAGCGAAAAGCCGAGGCCGATCGCGGTCTTGCTCGACGCGCTCGCGATCAATATCTGTTCGGCGCCATAATCGCCCTCGTCCTCGAACTGGTCGGCGATCAGCCAGCCGGTCAGGAACAGCGGGCGGAAGACCGGCCAATAATCATGATCGGCCGGGCGATAGCCCTCCAGCGCCTCGATCCGCTGATATTGATTGTAGATCGGCGGCAGCGTCGTGCGGCGCGGCGTCACGTCGGTGAAACCGCTTGGACCCGCCTTGCCCGCGGTCAGCACCGCCTCGCGCGCCATCGGATAATAGCCGTAGAAGCGGTCGCCGATGGCGATGCCTTCGGCGGCGCTTTCGGTGACGGTCGCGAAGCCCCAGACGGGCAGGCGTCCCGGTTCGCCCGGCTCGGCGAAGAAATCCCAATAGCCCTGATCGTTGCCGAACAGGCCGGCGGGCTTGCCGAATACGGCATAAGTGATGTTGTTTGCGGTCATCGCATAGCTGTCGAGGCGAACGCGGATCTGGCCGGGGGCGAGCGGTGTGGCGGGATCGGCGGCGAGCGCCGCCTTGGCGATGTCGTCGCGGTCGATGTCGATCGCCCAGGCGTCGGTCATTTTTCCCTCCTTATGGCTTGCCGTGCGCGCGGCCTTGGCCGATAGTCTTGCAGATGGCGAAGGGACTGACAATCGCGGTCAAGCGCATCTACGAGCCGCCCGAGAAAGCCGACGGCGCGCGCTTCCTCGTCGACCGGCTGTGGCCGCGCGGCGTGTCGAAGGAGAAGGCGGCGCTGACCGCGTGGCTGAAAATCCTGTCGCCGACCGATGCGATGCGCGAGGAGTTCCATCACGCGACCGCCCATTCGGACGCGGCCTGGGCGGCCTTCCGCAAGGAATATTTCGCCGAACTCGATGCCGGCGGCGACGAGATCGCGGCGGCACTGGCCGAACTCGACGCGGCAGCGAAGGCGGGGCCGGTGACCTTGCTCTACGCCGCGAAAGACGAAGAGCGGAATAATGCCGTCGCGCTGCGCGAATGGCTGGGGCGGCACTGGAAATAGCCGCCATCGCGGCGGGCGCGCCTGCCGCTAAAAGCCGAACAGGCTGTGGCTCACCTCGAACCTTATGCCGATCAGCAGCGCATCGGGAATGGCGGGGCCGGCGGAGGGATTGCGAACATAATGGAGACTGGGCTGCACCGACAGCCACTCGTTCACGCGCGCATGATAGGTCGCCTCGATCGCCAGCTCGGAGGCTTTGGCACCCATCGCAAGGCGATAGCTGTCGGCGGTGAAGGCCCCGGCCAGCGCGATGCCGAATGCGTCGTCGTCGCGCCCCCGAATCCAGCCGCTGAACGTGAGCCCGGCGCTGGCGAAGCGATCGAACATATTGAACCGGCCGCTCGCGGTGCCGAGCCGCAGAAAGCCGTCGACCTGGCGCTCCCCCAGCGCCGCGAGCGGGAATGCGGCGCGCACATAGGTGCCGGAATTACCCCTGCCGGCACCGCTGTCGTTGCGGTCGAAACGCGCGGTATAATGCCAATGGCCGAGCAATAATTTCCCTTCGCCAAACGGCGCCTCGACCTCCCCGATCATCAGCGCGCCATCGCCGCCGCCCAGCCGGATGGCGGTGCGGCGGGGATGATCGGGGTCGCCGGGAACGCCGTCGAGCAGCGCGGCGCGCAACACCCATCCCGAAGCCGGCGCGACCTGCAGGCGTGCGGCGAGCGCGGTGGAGGGAAAGATCGAGGGACCACCCCGCCCGGTCTGCGCGATGTCGGTGCCGATCCCATGCGCGCTGCCGACGAACAGGCCGGCGGCTTCGATCGAATCGAACTCCGAATTGAGGTCGTAGAGACCGGCGCGCAGCGAGACATGGCTGCCGAGCCTCTGGTCGATCCACGCCTCGTAGAGGCGCAGCGCCGAAACGCCCGTCTCGATATTGCTGACCGCCTGGGTGTCGCCTGCAAGCCCGCTGATCGAACGGCCGTTGTTGTAGAGGCCATAGACATGGATCTGGGCGCCGGTCCAGCCGAGTGCGCGCTCCATGTCGGCCTCGAACACCATGTCGAGATTGTCGAGATAGCGCACGCCGCGCCGGATGCCGCCCGCCGCATTGCCCATGATCTCGCCGGTGTAGCTGATCTGGAGCAGCAGCGGGCCATGATCCTCGTCTATCTCCCCGGCGGGGTGCGTATGACTGTGCGGGACGTGGTGCGCCGGGCCGGGGTGGGGAAGGGCGGCATCGGCCGCCGCGGGCGCTCCGGCCAGCGCGAGCATGGCGGCCGGGATGAGCATCAGAAGCTCACCATGAACGCCAGGCGGATGCGGTCGAGCCATGCGGTCGGAGACAGGCCGCCCGCATAGAGCGGATCGAGCGGACGATAGTGATACCAGAGCAGGTCGACCTGCAAATGGGGCGCCGGGACATGCGACAGGCCCAGCCCGTGCAGCCGGTAGTTGGTCGACAGGTCGATATTGTCATGGCTGAACGCGGCCAGCACCGAATCGACCTCGACCTCCGAATAATGATAGGCGATGCGCCAGTCGCCGGGTGTGGAGATCCGTCCCGCCGTCAGTTCGAGGTTGAAGGCGGTATCGCCCGATACCGCCGCGCCGAGATTGCGGACATAGTCGGCGGTAAAGCCGATGGGCCAGCGCGGCGACGGGCCGGTCCAGCCCAGCGTCGCAATGCCTTCGACCAGATGGAAGTCCGAAAGATAGCGGCCGCCGGATATCAGGTTGCCGCGAAAATCACCGGCGTCGGCGCCGGCCACCGAGCCGAGCCGATAGTGATAATAGCTGCCGGCGAGGCCCGCCTTGATGTCCGGGGCGAGCGGCGCGGACAGAGCGAGCTGACCGCCGATCATGTCGCTGTCGCGTGCGACCGCGGCTTCGTCGATCACGAAATAGAGACCGCGGGCGTCTATACGCGGGCCGCCGAGATCGGCGCCATAGGCGACCGCGACACCCTGCGGCGACACGTCGCCGTCCCACAGCATGTCGGTGCGCTGGAATATCTGCGGGAATTTTCCGGCATAGGCGGTCAGGCCGCCGCGCGTATAGCGGATCCACGCCTGGTCGAGCGATACGGCCAGATCGTCGACGAAGCTGCCCACGGTCACATCGGCCGAATTGGGATCGTCGGGATCGCCGGTGGCAATCTGCGTTCCGACCGAAAGATGGTTGCTGATCGCATAGCTCGCCCGCAGCCGCGCGCGGATGGCGGTGCGCGATCGATCGCGGCCCGGCACCGCATTCCATTCCTGGCGAACCCGCATGTCGCCGCCGACATCGAGGTTTGCATCGGCCTTGCGGGCGGCATGCGACGCGGCAAGGGGTGGGGCCGGCGTGGGGACCGGCGGGGCGGTCTGTTTCAGCCTCTCGCTCTGTTCGGCGACCAGCGCTTCCAGTTTCCGGATTCGCGCCTGCTGGTCGGCCAGTTGGCGTTCGAGCGCGCCGACCCTGTCGTCCTCGGCAAGGGCCGGGACGGCGCAGCCCAGCGCCGTGGCGACGAGACATAGGGGACGCATTCGCATGGTCGCAGCTTTCCGCGGCGGCATGGTTCGCAAAACATCCAATAATATCGAAGTCTATGGGACCAAGGCGTCAGTGCCCCGCCGCTTCGCGAAGCCCGGCGAGCGCGGTCCGTGCCTCGAAGGGGTTGAGGCTCGCGAAGCCGATCCGCAAGCCGCGCGGCGCCTGGGCCTGCGTCATGAACGAACGCGATGAGGCGAAGCGCAGGCCCATCGCCGTGGCGCGGGCCTCCATGGCGTCGAGATCGACGCCGGGGAAACGCAGCCAGAAGGCGAGCCCGCCATCGGGCATCTTGTAATCCACGATAGCGCCGAACGCCTGGTCGAGTTCGGCGGCGAAGTTCCGGCGCCGCTCGGCATAGACCAGCCAGGCCTTGCGCGCGTGGCGGCGCAGCTCGCCATTTTCGATAAGCGCGGCCGCCGCGTCCTCGGTGAGCGCGTTGCCCATGCCGTCGGTCAGCGACACGCGGTGCGCGATCGCGTCGATGACGGCGGGCGGCGCCGCGACATAGCCGATGCGGAGCGCCGGGAGCAGCAGCTTCGACATCGATCCGACATAGATGACCTCGCCCGGCGCATAGCTGGCGAGCGGCAGCAGCGGTTGCGACTGGAAATGGAATTCATGGTCATAATCATCCTCGATGATCGCGAAACCGAACAGGCGCGCGAGTTCGATCAGCCGCAGGCGCCGCCCGGGGCGCAGCGAGACGGTGGTCGGAAACTGATGGTGCGGGGTGACGAAGACCGCTCGCACGGTGTTGCGGCGACAGGCCTGTTCGACCGCGTCGATATCGATTCCGCCCGCGTCCAGGCCGACCGGAACGATCCGGGCGCCAAGCGCGCGAAAGGCGGCGACGGCGGGCTCATAGGTCAGCGCCTCGACGATTACCGCGTCGCCCGGCCGGACGAGGATCTGCGCGGCGAGGAAAAGGCCGTTCTGGCTGCCGCGGGTGATGCAGATATTTTCCGCCGTGACCGACAATCCGCGCTGATCGCGCAGCATCGACGCGATGCCGTCGCGCAGCGCCGGAGCACCGCGCGGGTCGCGATATTGAAAGTCGCTGGTCCCCGCCGCGCGATGCGTGGCGCCGCGATAGGCGCGGGCGAGAAGCTCGGCCGGGAAAAGCCGTCCGTCGGGGGCGCCTTCGTCGATCTTGAGCCCGCTTCCCCCCGGCAGGGCGATCGGGCGCGCGGGCGGCGCGGCAAAGCGATAGCCGGCCTCGACATTGCTCATCGTGGGTTCGACATCGACGCGCCGCCGCTTCACCGGGTCGGGCAGCGCGGCCGCAACCATGGTTCCCCGCGTGCCAGCCGAGTCGAGCCACCCCTGCGCGATCAGATCCTCATAGGCGAAAACCACGGTCTTTCGGTTGACGCCCAGATGCTTCGCCAACTCGCGGCTGCTCGGCAGATAGCTTCCCGAGGTCAGCCTGCCGCGCTCGATATCGCGAATGAGCGCCTCGATGATCTGGATATAGACCGGCGTATCGCGCGCGGGATCGATGCGTTCGCTGAGGCTCAGCGGCCAGGGACGGAGCATTGGACCGATCCTTGTCGAGAAATATCCTGATGATCGGGACCAAGTCTAATCCGCCCGGCGGGCGCCGGCAACGCGCGAGTGGCCCCTTTGATTTTCTTTTTTTGGCGCTTGTGAGCGGGCCAGGGAGAGCCGAAGAAGGGCAGGACGCCCGGGCCCCGCATTCGCCCTGGCGGCGCGGCAGGGTTGAAGGGGACGGCGTGACGCTTTTCGAGCGATTTGACGGTTCCGACGTGCGCAAGCTGGTGGAGGATTATCCGCTCGCCTGGGTCTGCGGCGGCGGCGCTGCGGCGATGGAGGCAAGCCTCTTGCCGCTCGTCGGACGCTTCGATGAGGATGGTGCGCTGGTCGAACTGATCGGCCATCTGGCCCGGTCGAACCCGCTTCGCGCCGCGCTGACCGCCGATCCGCGCGCGACGATCCTGTTTCGGGGCCCCGACAGCTATGTCAGCCCGGATCATGCCGGCGTGCGCGATTGGGCGCCGACATGGAATTATGCGCAGCTTAAAGTTCGCGCCGAGGTGCGGTTCGACGAGGCGCTCACCGAATATGCGCTCGAAACATTGGTCGAGGCGATGGAGAAGGGGCGGCCTCGGCCCTGGTCGATCGCCGAGCTCGGCGATCGCTATCATGCGATGCTTGGGGGCATCGTCGGATTCCGCGCCATCGTGACGGGCCTCACCGGCAAGTTCAAGCTGGGACAGGATGAACGCGCGGAAACGCGGGTATCGATCATCGGTTCGCTGCCCGATCCCGATACAGTGGCCTGGATGCGGCGTTTCGACAGGGGGCGGTCATGAACGCAAAGCGGGCTGGACCAGCCGGAGGGGGTATGATGCGCGGGGCGATGACCGGATATGGCACCAGGGGATTTTCGGCCCGTTGCTGCGCCGCAGCGCTCGCGGCGGCGCTGATGCTGACGGGGGCCGCATCCGGTGCCGCGCCGCCGATCGGCGATCCCTATCCGTCGACCTATCGGCCCTTGCCGTCGCGCCCGGTGGTCATCACCGGCGCCACGCTGCTCGACGGGCGGGGACGGCAGATCGACAAGGGCTCGATCCTGCTGTCGGGCGGCAAAATCGTCGCCGTCGGCGCGGACATCCCCGTCCCCGCCGACGCCGAGGTGATCGACGGCACCGGCAAATGGGTGACCCCGGGAATCATCGACGTCCACAGCCATGTCGGCAATGGCCCGGTGCCCGAAGTGGTCGGCGCCGACAGCGTCAACGAATTCGTCGGACCCGTGACCGCCGAGGTCTGGGCGGAACATGGCGTTCTGGTTCAGGACCCGGCGTTCAGCCGCGCCGCGGCGGGCGGCGTCACGACCCAGCAGATCCTGCCCGGATCGGGAAATTTGTTCGGCGGGCGGACGGTGGTGCTGAAGACGGTGCCGGCCCGCACGGTGCAGGACATGAAATTCCCCGGCGCGCCCTATGGGCTCAAGATGGCGTGCGGCGAAATTCCCACCATGTCCTATAATTCGGCCAATCATCCCTATGGCACGAAGGGCGAGCGTCCCGCGACCCGGATGGGCAATTTCGCCATCTATCGCGCGACCTGGATCAAGGCGCAGAAATATCGCGCCGCATGGGCGGCCTATGACAAGGCGAAGGCGGCGGGCGCGACGGGGCTGGCCGCCCCCGATCGCGACCTGACGCTGGAAACGCTGGCCGGCGTGCTGGATGGCGATATCCGCGTCCACATGCATTGCCACCGCGCCGACGAAATGGCGCTGGTGATGAGCATGGCGCGCGAATTCGGCTATCATATCAGCGCCTTCCACCACGCGGTCGAGGCCTATAAAATCCCCGACCTGCTGAAGCGGGAGGGCGTCTGCGCGGCGATGTGGTCCGACTGGTGGGGTTATAATATGGAATCCTATGACGGCGTGCCGCAGAATATCGGGCTGGTGCAGCAGGCGGGCGGCTGCGCGATGATCCATTCGGATCACAGCGTCGCCATCCAGCATCTGAACCAGGAAGGGGCGAAGGCGCGTGCCGCCGCGCACCGCATGGGCATCGACATTTCAAAAGCCGACGCGTGGAAATGGATGTCCTACAATCCCGCGACCGCGCTCGGCATCGCCGATCGCACCGGATCGCTCGAACCGGGCAAGATGGCTGACGTGGTGCTGTGGAGCGGCGATCCCTTTTCGGTCTATACGCACAGCGAAAAGGTCTTCGTCGATGGCGCGGTCGTCTATGATCGCGGCAATCCGGAATCGCGCTGGGTGAGCGATTTCGAGCTCGGCCAATCGGGCGCGGGAGATCGCAAATGAAGGCCGGGCGTGCCGTCGCGCTGCTGCTCGCGCTGTTGCCGGTGCCCGCCGCGGCCGAGACGGTGGCGATCGTCAACGGCCGGGTCCACAGCCTGTCGGCACGCGGGGTGATCGAGAAGGGGACAGTGTTGATCGAGGACGATCGCATCGTCGCGGTCGGCGATACGGTCACCGTCCCCGCCGATGCCCGCGTCGTCGATGCGGGCGGCCGCCCGGTCACGCCCGGCCTGTTCAGCGCCTATAGCCAGCTTGGGCTGGTCGAGGTGGAAACCGTGGCCTCGACTCAGGACCAGTCGGCAGCGGGAGCGCCCTTCGCCGCCGGATTTGCCGTGCATTACGGCATCAACCCGGCATCGACGATCATCCCGACGGCACGGGTCGAGGGCGTGACCCGCGGGGCGATTTTTCCGATCGCCAGCCGTTCGATCTTTGGCGGCATCGGCGCGCTGATCCAGACCGGCGACGGTGCGCCGCCGCTGTTCGAGCCCCGCGCGCTGGCGCTGGTCGAACTGGGATCGGCGGGCGCTGCCGCCGCGGGCGGCGCGCGCGGTGCGGCATGGATCACGCTGGAAGAAGCGCTGCGCACCGCGCCCGAAACCCAGGGGCCGGACGGCGAGGCGCTCCGTGCGTTGCTGGCGGGCAGGATGCCGATGGTGGCGCATGTCGAACGCGCGCCCGATATCGAGCAATTGATCGCCTTTGCCGCGCGCCATCCGTCGATCCGCGTCGTCATGCTGGGGGCGACCGAAGGGTGGATGGTGGCCGATCGCATCGCGGCGGCGAAGATTCCGGTGATCGTCGACAGCTACGCCAATCTGCCCGTCGATTTCGAGACCATGGCGGCAACGCAGGAAAATGCGGCGCGGCTGGCGAAGGCAGGCGTGACGATCGCGATCGCGCCGCTCAATCGGTTCAGCGCGGGCGCGCCGCACGATGCCCGGCTGGTCGCCCAATATGCGGGCAATGCGGTCGGTAACGGTCTGCCCTGGGACGAAGCGCTGAAGGCGGTGACGCTGAACCCGGCGACGATCTTTGGCGTGGCCGACCGGCTCGGGTCGATCGAGCCGGGCAAGCTCGCCGATATCGTCGTCTGGCGCGGCGATCCGCTCGACATCGGCGATGGACCGGCGGCGGTGTTCGTCGCGGGCCGCCAGATGCCGATGGACACGCGCCAGACCCGGCTCGCCGAACGCTATAAGGCGTTGCTCTCCGGCCGCGAGTGATCGGTCCGGCCGAGCAGTCCCAATATCGCGGCTCCCGCCAGCGAGCATCCGGCGAGCAGGAGGAAGAAGGCGGTGGGACTCATCGCCGACCAGCCGGTGCCGACCCAGCCCGAAAACAGGCTGCCGGTGAAGATGGTGCCGTACCAGGCGGCGATCGCGAAAGCGCTCGATCCCGGCGGTGCGAGCCGGTCGAACAAATACAGGCCGGTGGGCAGGATATAAAGCTCGCCCAGCGTCAGCACGGCGAAGAAGACGACCAGCCACGGCCAATAGATCGGCTGGCCGTGCGCGACCCCGGCGAGCGCCGCCAGCATCGCGAAGGACAGGGCGACCAGCGTCGCGCCGATCGCCATCCGGGCGATCGCCGGACGCTCGCGGCCCATCGCGGCGCGGCGGCGCCAATGGCCGAGCAGCAAAGGGGTCAACGCAAAGACGAACAGCGGGTTGAGCGCCTGGAACCAGGTCATCGGGATGGACAGCGTGCCGACGCCGCGGTCGACTCCGCTTTCCAGCCAGATCGCCACCGTGTTGCCGACCTGCTGATACGCGCCGCGAAACAGGGTGGTGGCGAAACCGACCGCCAGCATCAGCAGAATGATCCGGCCCGAAAAGCGCGTGCGCGCGGGGCCGGCGGCGGGCTGGCGAACCGGCTCGGCGGGCAGATATTTGCCGCCGAGAATATAGAGGAGCAACCCCGCGAGCATTCCGACCCCTGCCGCGCCGAATCCCCAGTGCCAGCCGTAAAGCTCGCCCAGCGTGCCGCAGACGAAGGGGGCAAGGAAGCCACCGATGTTGATGCCGACATAATAGATATTATAGGCACCGGCGTGGCGGGGATCGCCGGGCCGATAGAGATCGCCGATCTGTGCCGGGATCGCGGGCAGGAAAAAGCCGTTGCCGATCACGATCACCGCAAGTCCGGCATAGAAGAAGGGCTCGAACGTCAGCAGGAAATGGCCGAGCGCCATGATCGCCCCGCCGAGGATGATCGCCCGCCGTCGTCCCAGCCAGCGATCGGTGACGATCCCGCCCAGCATCGGCGTCAGATAGAAAAAGGCGACATAGACCCCGAAAACCATCGAGCTCTTCGCCTGGCTCATCGCCAAGTCGGTCACCATGTAATAGACGACGATCGCGCGCATACCGTAATAGGAAAATTGTTCCCACGTCTGCGTCAGGAACAGGATGGTCAGCCCCGCGGGGTGACCGAACCAGCTTTTTTCCGCCTCTGCCGTCATCGCGATCCCCCCGCCGGCTTCGTGCCGCGCCACCAATGATCTCAAAATTACAAAAGTTGTCAATCTGTGATTATTGGAATAATAATGACATTTGCGAAGCGGCAGCGACGGGGGTGGAGATGCGCGAGGAGACGGTGGCCTGCATCGGGGCCGGGGTGATCGGCAATGCCTGGGCGGCGCTGTTCGCAGCGCGCGGCTGTCGCGTGAATGTGCAGGACCCCGATCCGGCGGCGGCGGCGGCGCTCGACGCCATGGCGATCCGCGTGGCGGGGGTGCTCGACGTGCCGGCCCATGCGATCCGCGCGCGTCTGTTCTTTACCGGCTGCCTCGAAACGGCGCTGGCCGGCGCGACGTTCGTGCAGGAAAGCGCCCCCGAATCGCTGGAGCTGAAACAGCGCCTGTTCGCCGATATCGACCGCATCGCGCCCGCCGGGGTGGTCATCGCGTCGAGCACGTCCGATTTCCCGATCTCGCGGCTTGCGGTGCGATGCCGCCATCCCGGGCGGCTGCTGATCGGCCATCCGATCAACCCGCCCTATGCGATCCCGCTGGTCGAGGTGGTGGGCGGCCCCGCGACCAGCGCAGCGGCGGTCGAACGCGCCTGCGCCTTCTATCGCTCGGCGGGCAAGCGCCCGCTGCGGCTGGACCGCGAGGTCACCGGATTCCTCGCGAACCGGCTGCAGATGGCGATTGCGCGCGAAGCGTTGCAGATGGTCGCCCGCGGGGAGGCGACGGTGGCTGAGGTCGACGCGGCGCTGATGCACGGCATCGGACCGCGCACCGCCGCGGTCGGACTGTTCGGCGGCTATGCGTTGAATATCCGCGACGCCGATCCCGCCGCGTGGCTGACGCATATCGCCGCCTTCGATTTCGGCCGCGAGCTCGTCCATCACGAACCCTTTCCCGCCTGGACGCCCGAATTGCAGGCGCGGGTGGCCGCCGACTGGCGCGCGCGCCTGGCCGATCCGGGCCCCGCCGCCTTGCGTGACCGGCGCGATGCGATGGCGGTGCGGATCGCGCGGCTCCACGACGACCGCCCCGCGCCCGCCGATCCGCACCCCGCCTTTGCCGGAGATTATAGCGAAGCGCGCGCCAGGTTTCGCAGCGCCGCCGAGCGCGCCGGCGCGATATTGGAAGCGCATCGGCTGCCCGGCCACGACGGGCCGGACGGCGAGCCCCTGTTCCTCGATGCCGCCTGGCTGGGCCCCGAGGACGCCGACGTCGTCGTCCTGTCGCTGTCGGGGACGCACGGCGCCGAAGGCTTCAACGGATCGGCGGCGCAGGTCCACTGGCTGACCCTTCATGGTGGGCAGCCGCTGCCGCAGGGCGTCGCGATGCTGTTCGTCCATGCGGTCAACCCGTTCGGCTTCGCTCACATGCTGCGGGTCAACGAGAACAATGTCGATCTCAACCGCAATTTCATCGATTTCGCCGCGCCGCCGCCCGCGAACCCGGTCTATGCGGCCATCCAGGGCGATCTGCCGCGGCGCACCGGGCTCGACGAGGCGCTGGTCGGCGAATGGGATGCGGCGGTGGCGGAGGCGGTCGCGGTCCATGGCGACTGGGCGGTCGCCAATGCACTGAGCTGCGGCCAATATGCCGACCCGGACGGGGTCGAATATGGCGGCGACGCGCCGCAATGGTCGTCGCGGATCGTGACCGGCATCGTCACCCGGCGCTGCGGCCGCGCGCGCCACGTCGCCTATATCGACTGGCACAGCCTGATCCCGATCGGCGACGGCCGCCTGATCTTCGTCGGCTTCGACGCGAGCGGCGGCGGCGCGCTGCACCGGCGGGCAGGGCAATGGTGGGGCGAAGAGGCGCTCGACCCCGCCACTGTCGACGCCCAATGGGCCAGCGGCACCTCGCAGCGGCGCCCGCATCATCACGGCGTCCTGATGTGGGGCCTGCGCCGCGCGCTGGCGCCGCGGACCGACCTTGCCGGCGCGCTGATCGAATTCTGCTGCGATCCCGACGATTTCATCCACTCGCCCGAACCCGACACGCGCACGACGATGTGGGAACGCTGGCTTTATGCGTCTCGCGGGCATGACAGCGCGGCGGGGCGGATGGCGAGGCGCTATCTGCGCGAGGCGGCGTCGCCGACCCGCCGATCCTATCAGGACGCGGCGATGGCGGCCGCGATGCCGGTTTATCGCCGAGCGATCGACGGGGCGGCGGCGTGGGCGGCGGAAGACGTCGCCGCCGATTGCGGGCCGCTGATCCAGTCGGACGCCGATTGAGCGGTCACTTCGCGGGGCAGGCCTTCCACCCGCGCCCGCGCACGACCCGGCCCGGCGCCGCGCCGGTGGGCTTTCCGTCCGCGAGCGCCGCGATGCCGTTGACGAATACGTCGGATACGCCGGTCGCGTAGCGGTGCGGATCGGCGAAGCTGGCATGGTCGGCGATCGTCTCCGGGTCGAACAGGACGATATCGGCAAGATAGCCGGTTCGCAGCAGGCCGCGGTCGGCCAGCCCCAGGATCGCGGCGGGAAGGCCGCTCATCCGCCGCACCGCCTCGGGCAGCGACAGGCGCTTCTCGTCGCGCGCATAGCGCGCCAGCACGCGCGCGAAGCTGCCATAGGTGCGCGGATGGGCGCGGCCGTTCAGGAACGCGCCTTCCGCCGCGATCGCCGGCGCGTCCGATCCGATGGCGGTGAACGGCCAGGCGAGCGCGGCGCGCAGATTATCCTCGTCCATCGTCTGATAGATGGTGTCGACCCGGCCGCGGTCGGCGACGACCAGTTCGATCGCCGCTTCCTCGGCCGACACGCCGCGCTCGCGCGCGATGTCGGCCAGGGTGCGGCCGACCAGCGGCTGCAGCGCGGCGGTGCGGACGCCGGCGATCACCGCCTTGTCGGGCCCGGCCATGCGCAGCACATTTTCCCAGTCGCCCTTGCCCTGCATCTCGGCGACGACGCGGCGGCGGGTGGCGGGATTCTTCAGCCGCGCGATCCCCGCCTCCATGCCGCCGTCGAACAGCCACGGCGGCATCGACGCGTCGAGGCCGGTTCCCGAGGCGATATAGGGATAGACATCGGCGCTCACCCTGAGCCCCGACCGGCGCGCCGCCTCGATCCGCGCGATTGCCGCCGCCATCTTCGGCCAATTGTCGCGCCCGCCGACTTTGAGGTGATAGAAATGGACGGGCACATCGGCCGCGCGGCCGATCGCGATCGCCTCGTCGACGCTTTCGAGAAAGCGGTCCCCCTCGCTGCGCAGATGCGTCGCATAGATCCCGCCGCAACGCGCCGCAGTCCCGGCGAGCGCCGCCAGCTCGGGGGTCCTGGCAAAGGCGCCGGGGGGATAGATGAGCGCCGAGGCGACCCCCATCGCGCCTTCGTCCATCGCCTGCCGGACGACGCCCTGCATCGCGCGCAGCTGCGCCGGATCGGGGGCGGCGGCGGTATCGCCCAGCACCATTTCGCGCGCCGTCGCGGCGCCGAGGAAGGAGGCGATATTGGGCGCGACCCCCTGTGCCGCGACATGGTCCAGATAGCCGCCCAGCGTCGTCCAGCGCACCGGATAGCGGAGCCCCTCTTCCTGCTGCGCGACCAGTGCTTTCGCCATCGTCGGGGTCAGCGGCCCCATCGAACTGCCTTCGCCCATCACCTCCAGCGTCACGCCCTGGCGAAGGTCGCTCTCACCCCGCCCGTCGATCAGCAGCGATTCGGTCGCCCAGCTCAGCATGTTGATGAACCCCGGCGCCACCGCCTTGCCGGCCGCGTCGATGGTCCGGCGCGCGGTGCCCGGCGCGTGGGCGCCGACATAGGCGATGCGGTCGCCCCGCACGGCGACGTCGCCGGTGAAAGCCGCTCTCCCCGACCCGTCGACGATCGTTCCGTGCCGGATCAGCAGGTCATAGGAGGGCGGTTGCGATGCCGCGCACCCCGCCAGCAACAGCGCGGCCAGCGTTGCACCCCACCGGCGGATTCTAGCCACGCACGCCGGCCACCGCGTCCGATCGGGCATAGCGCGATGGCGACATGCCGAAGTTCTGGCGAAAGATCATGCTGAAGGTCGCGATGCTTTCATAGCCGACTTCATAGGCGACGCGCGTCACCGATTCGCCCATCCTGAGCCGCGCCGTCGCTTCCTCGAGCCGCGCCTGCTGCCGCCACACGGCGAGGCTGAGTCCGGTCTGCTGGCGGAAATTGCGCGTCAGCGCGCGCCGGCTCATCCCCACGGTCCGTGCCCAATCGTCGATGGTGCGATTGTCCGATGGATCGGCGAGGATCGCCTGACAGATGTTCAGCAGGCGGCTGTCGCGGGGCGCGACCATCCGGCTCGCGGGGTGCAGATTTCCCTCGAACTCGCTGAGGATAAGGGATTTGAGGCACGCGCTGCGCACCGACTGACCGGCGCTATCCTCGTCGCGCGAGGCCTCGATCAGCAATTCGCGGAAAAAGGGGGACAGGTTGAGCAGCCGCACCGCGCCCGGCACCGCCATGGTTTCGGTGCCGGCAAGCGCAAAGCTGCGCAGCGCGCCCGACTTGCGGGCGAAGCTGCTGTAATCGACCCCCCTGGGCACCCACAGCGCGCGCTGCGGGGGCAGCACCCAACTGCCGTTGTCGACGCTGACCACGACGATCCCGGAGAGGGTGAACAATATCCGCCCTTCGCCGCAGCGCCCTTCACCGCGCGGAAACGGCGGGGCCGGATCGGGCAGGTCGGGGCGGCGTTGAAGCATGGAACCTCCGTGTCGGCGCGGCCGTTGCCTCTCGTCAGAACCGCTGGCTGAAGCTGACGCCGATGGTCCGCGGCGTGTTGATCCCCAATTTGGCGGGTGCGAAGAACATCGTGCTGTTGTCCGCGACACCCGCATAGACATCGAACAGATTCTTCGCGAACAGCGTGATGTCGAACTTGTCCGACCGCAGGCCCAGATGAACGTCGACCGTTTCATAGGCTTCGAGCGGAACCGACAGGAATACGCCTTCGATGTTCGACCAGCGCCGCGATTGATATTGGATATTGCCGCCGACAAAGGCGCGCCAGTCGCCGCCGACGTTCCATTCATATTCGGGATTGATGCTGAACGTCCATTTCGGGGCAAAGGGCAGCGCGCCGCCCACCGTCCCGCCGAAAGTGGGGTCCGATCGGGTCAGCGTCGCATCGGAGTAGCCGACGCCGCCGGCGATCGACAGGCCGTCGAACGGCCGGGCGGTCACTTCCAGTTCGAAACCCTTGCTCTCGGCGTCGCCGGCATTGCCGAATGCCCCGAAGGCGCCGAAGGCGACGAAACCCTGAATGTTCTTCCAGTCGATATAATAGAGCGCGCCGCTCAGCGTCAGGCGATTGTCCAGCAAGCTGGCGCGCGCGCCGACTTCGTAGTTCCACAGCGTTTCCGACCCGAACTGGTTGGTGAAGCCGGGAGGGGCCGGCACGCCTTCGGGCAAGGTGCGGGGGCCGCCCGGGCGATAGCCGCTGGCGGCGCGCGCATAGAACATCAGCTTGTCGCTAGGCTGCCAGCGGAGGTTGGCGAGATAGCTCACGACCCCCTCGCTCGATGTCGGCAGCGTATAGGCGAGCGGCACCGTCGGATCGTCGGGATTGCCGATCAGACCCAGGTCGCGGCCGCGCAGGCTGGTCTTGTTGTGCGCGTAGCGCAGCCCGACCGTCATATCCAGTTCGGGGGTCAGATAGTAAGTGAGGTTGCCGAAAACGGCATATTCCCGATATCTGCTGTGCTCGTTTCCGTCATAGACGCGTAGCGTCGAGGTGTCGAAGGCGTCGCTCGGCAGGATCGGCTGGAAGATCGAGATGAACTCCGACTTCTCCTTGGTATAGAAGCCGCCGACCAGCCATTGCAGCGGCCCGTCGCCGGTCGACGACAGGCGCAGCTCCTGCGTGAACTTCTTGGTCTCGAGGCCATAGAGGAACTGCACGCGATCCCCCGGCGGCACCAGATCGACATAGTCGGGCGTATAGTCCGCGCGCTTGCGGTTGCGCGCGACCGAATAGCTTGTTGCCGACACCAGCGAGATATCGGAGCCGAGGTCATAGGTGATCGTCGCCGACCCGACCTGGGTGCGGGTATGATTCCATTCGGGCGTCGTGAACTCGCTGTCATAGCGGCCATAGGTCGGGATGATCGCGCGAGGCTCGTCGGGAATGAACCCGAAGAAGGCCGCCTGATCCACCGCGACGCCGTTGATGCCCTCGCTGTTCAATTGCTGAATGATGCCGCCCAGCCGGATCGACAGATTTTCGGTCGGCGTCCACAGCAGCGACGCGTTGAGGCCCTTCGACACCACGCGGTTGACGTCCTTTTCGCCATCGACGGCATTGTCCAGATAGCCCGGATCGCGGCGGTAGAATCCGCTGACGCGCAGCGCCAGCCGGTCTGCCGCGATCGGAAGGTTGACGTTGGCGCGCAGCGAAAAGCCGGTCTCGCCATGGCGGACCGACGACACTTCCTGTTTCGCGCCGAACGAAAATTCGCGCGTGTCGGGCGCTTTGGTAACGAACTTCAGCACGCCGCCGGGGGCGCTGGCGCCATAAAGCGTGCCCTGCGGTCCCTTCAACACTTCCACCCGTTCGAGGATGCTGGGATCGAGGTCGGGGGTCAGCAATGCGCCGCCAGCGAACAGCGTCGACGATCCGAACGGCACATCGTCGATATAGGTGCCGGTCGTCGCGTTGAAGGTGACGCTGTTGATGCCGCGGATCACGACCTTGGCGAGGCCGGGCGACCCGAAGGTCTGCATCGACACATTGGGCATGTTGCCCAGATAATCCATCAGGCCGTTGGCATTCTGGCGGTCCAGCTTTTCGCCGGTCTCGACGCTGATCGCCATCGCGACCGATGTCAGCGCCTCGGCCCGTTTGTTGGCGGTGACGATGATGGTGTTGTCGTCATGCCCGGCGGCGGGTTTGGCCTCCTGGGCGAAGGCGCCCTGCGGCAGGGCGAAGGCGAACAGGCCGGCGCCGGCCAACGCAGCCCTTCTGATCGATGCGGTCCCGTTCGTCTTGCCAGCCATCCTCATTCCTCCCGAAATGTCCGGTGGCATCGCCGCGCCTTGTCGTCCGCGATCGTTGCCCTCTCCCCAGTTTCGCGTTGACTATATAATTTCTTCAAAATTCGTCAATACTGATATTTTGAAAGATTTTCATCATTTTTGAAATGGCGCGAATCCCCCGGTTTTCGAACAAGTCTGGCCCGATCCCGATTGGGTTTGATCCCGATAGGAAAGGCACGCCTCACCCGGTCCGGGCATAGTCGGTGCAAGGGAGCCGGACCATGACACGCGTTAGAAAAAACGGCCTGTTCGTTCGCAAGAGCGTCGCCCAGGTCCGCATCGAATCGGTCGACCACGGGCTGAAACGGTCGCTCGGCCCCATCGATCTGATGTTTCTCGGCGTCGGATCGACGATCGGCGCCGGCATCTATGTGATGACCGGAACGGCGGCGGCCACCTTTGCCGGACCGGCGGTGCTGATCTCCTTTGTCATCGCCGGCTTTGCCTGTGCCTTTGCCGCGCTCTGCTATGCCGAGCTGGCATCGACGATGCCGGTGTCGGGATCGTCCTACACCTATGCCTATGCGACGCTGGGCGAAGTTGCGGCGTGGACGATGGGATGGCTGATCGTGCTCGAATACGGCGTCGCCGGCGCCACGGTGGCGGTCGGCTTTTCGGGCTATTTCACCAGCCTTGCCGCCGATTTCGGCCTTCATGTTTCCGCTGCGCTGACGACCCCGCTGATCCATGTCGCCGATGCCGGGACCGGCCAGGTCTCGATCGGCGGATCGGTCAATCTGGTCGCCGCGGCGATCATCCTGCTGGTGACGGTCCCGCTGTTGTTCGGCGTGTCGCAATCGGCGGCGGTGAACAGCGTCATCGTCGCGATCAAGGCGGGCATCCTGCTGGTCTTCGTCGCGATCGGCGCCGGTGCGATCGACCCCGCCAACTGGGTGCCGTTCATCCCGGCCAACGAAGGCGGCTTTGCCTATGGCTGGCCGGGAGTGTTCCGCGCGGCGTCGGTAATCTTTTTCGCCTATATCGGGTTCGAGACCGTCTCGACTGCCGGTGCCGAAGCGCGCAACCCGCAGCGCGACCTGCCGATCGGCATCCTCGGCGCGCTGACCATCTGCACCTTGCTCTATATCGGCGTCGCCGCGGTGCTGACCGGGGTGGTGCCGTTCCGCGAACTCGGCGTTCCCGATCCGCTGGGGGTCGCGGTCGAGGCGATGCACAAGCCCTGGTTCGCGCTGGTGATCAAACTGGGCGCGGTGATCGGCCTGACCTCGGTGCTGCTGGTGCTGTCCTACGGCCAGTCGCGCGTCTTTTTCGCGATGTCGCGCGACGGGTTGATGCCGCCGCTATTCGCCCGCCTGCACCCGCGCTATTGCACGCCCTGGGGCGGGACGATCGCACTCGCAATCGGTATGGCGGTGGCCGCCGCCTTTCTGCCGATCACGCTGCTCGGCGATCTCGTCAGCCTGGGCACCGCGATCTCTTTCGCGATCATCTGTTTCACCGTGATCTGGCTGCGCAACACCCATCCCGAAATCGAACGCCCGTTCCGCGTCCCGCTGGGCGGGTTCCGGGTGCGCGGCCTCTGGATCGGCGTCACGCCGCTCGCCGGCATCCTCTTGTGCAGCGCGATGGCGGGACCTTTGCTGTTCGATGTCGGGCAGAAGATCTGGGCGGGCAATCCGGTGCCGGCGATGCTGCTGGGCGGCCACGCGCTGGCCGGGGCGGCGATCTACATCCTCTATGGGCACCGCCATTCGCGGCTGGGCAAGGGGCCGGAACCGGCCGTTCCGGCGCCGGAGGCAGCCGAATGACCGCCCCCCTGCGCGCCGAAGCCGTCGTCGAGCGATGGGCGCTGGCGACGCCCTTCACCATTTCGCGCGAGCGGTTCGACGATGTCGCCGTGGTCCTCGTCACGCTCGACGACGGGCGCCACCGGGGACGGGGCGAATGCTGCCCGGTGGGCCATTATGGCGAGACGCCCGCCGGGGTCCTGGCGCAGGTGGAGGCGATGCTCGGCGCCTTGCGCGCCGGTGCGGTCTGGGCCGATATCCACGACGATTTCCCCCCGGGTGCCGCGCGCAACGCGGTCGACTGCGCGGTCTGGGATCTGCGCGCGCGCCGCGAAGCGACGCCTGTCTGGGCGCTGCTCGGCCTGGCGCGCCCGGTTGCCGTCGAAACCGTGTTCACGATCAGCATCGACACGCCCGAAGCCATGGCCGCGGCGGCGCGCGCGGCGACCGGCCACGCGCTGCTGAAGCTGAAGCTCGGCGGCGCCGACGACAGCGCGCGCGTCGCGGCAATCCGTTCCGCCGTTCCGGGCAAGCGGCTGATCGCCGACATCAACGAAGCCTGGACCCCCGCCGACTTCGCACGCCACATGCCTGCGATGGCGGCGGCGGGGATCGAGATGGTCGAACAGCCGTTCCGCGCCGGGATGGATGCGCCGCTGGCCGATTGCCACCGCCCGCTGCCGATCGGCGCCGACGAATCCTGCCACGTCGCGGCGGACGTCGCAAAGCTCGCCGGCCGCTACGACGTCGTCAACATCAAGCTCGACAAGACGGGGGGGCTGACCGAAGCGGTCCGCCTGCTGCGCGCTGCGCGGGCGGCCGGGCTCGACACGATGGTCGGCTGTATGCTCGGCACGTCGCTGGCGATGGCGCCGGCGATGCTGCTCGCCCCCGCCTGCCGCTTCGTCGATCTCGATGCGCCCTTGCTGATGGGCCGCGACCGCGACCCCTCGCTGGCCTATCGCGACGGCTGGATCGACCCGCCCGCCCCCGGCCTCTGGGGCTGAACCCACCAACGAAACGGACATGCCATGACCATTGCCCAGCCCTATCTGCTCTTCCTCGCCGACGCCCCGCACGCCAAGACCGCGTTCGGCGTGCGCCACTGGCGGCCCGACGCCTGCGCCGCGCAGTTCCGCTATCCGGGATCGACGCTCGACCTCGGCCTGCCCGAGATGACGCCGGAAGAAGCGGCGGCGGCGGGGGTCAGGACGCTGCTGATCGGCGCGGCCCCGGCGGGCGGGATGCTGCCCGACCGCTGGATCGGCGATCTGGTCGCGGCGATCCGCGCCGGCATGGATATCGCCAGCGGGCTCCATGCCCGGCTGACCGACGTGCCCGAACTGGTCGCCGCGGCGACGGTGGCGGGACGCCGGCTCCACGACGTCCGCCACCCGACCGAAAATTTCGCGATCGGCGGTTTCGAGCGCCGCCCCGGCAAGCGGCTGATCACCGTCGGCGCCGACTGCGCGGTGGGCAAGATGTATACCGCGCTCGCCATCGAACGCGAACTGCGCGCGCGGTCGGTCGCCGCCGATTTCCGCGCGACCGGCCAGACCGGCATATTGATCGCCGGTAGCGGCATATCGGTCGATGCGGTGATCTCCGATTTCGTCGCCGCCGCCGCCGCCTCGCTGTCGCCCGCCGCCGCAGACGATCATTGGGACGTGGTCGAGGGGCAGGGATCGCTGTTCCATCCCGCCTATGCCGGGGTCACGCTGGGGCTGCTCCACGGCAGCCAGCCCGACGCGATGGTGCTGTGCGCCGATCCGTCGCGCACGACGCTCGGTGACTTCCCCGCCTATCCGCAGCCCGGCCTTGGCGATTGCATCGCGCGCTATACCGATTGCGCCCGGCTGACCAATGCCGACGCGCGGGTGGTGGGGATCAGCCTCAACACCTCGTCGTTGAGCGAAGCGGCCGCCGCAGACCTGATCGCGCGCACGCAGGACCGGCTCGGCCTGCCGTGCGTCGATCCGGTCCGCACCGGGGTCGCGGCGATCGTCGACTGGATGGAGATCAGAGCGAACTGATCTCGTAGATCAGCCCGCCCTTCGTATAGCCGACGGTGACGAAGTCGTGCCGCCCGGCGACGGTCAGGCGGTAGCGGCGGCGCAGGTCGTCGCCCGCCCGGCTTTCCTGCACCAGATCGACCGCGGACAGCGGCGGGGTGTCTTCGCTGTAATCGTCGAGCGCGTCGGCGCCCAGCCGCTCGACCAGCACGCGCATCTCGGGCGCGAACAACGCCGGATCGGCCGGATGCTCGCGGCGCATCAGGGCGCCGAACAGGGCGGTGCGTTCGGGCATGGGATCGGCGATGACGGGCAGCGAGGCGGGGGTGCTGCCCGGCGCGACCTGCTCGATCAGGTCGAGGCCGATCGCCCCGATCGCGTCGCTGTCGGCGTTGACGGCCATCATCATCGTCAGGCCGCTGGCGGGATCGTGATAATGGCAGGCGCGGAACCCCGACACGCTGCCGGTATGCCACAGAAAGGGCGTCCGGCCGGGCAGGCGGTCGATGACCCAGCCCATGTTGTAATAGCAGGGCCGGCCGCCGTTCAGCCGGGTCGGCGTGTGCATCCGCTGCATCGAGGCGGCCGACAGCAGCGAGCCGTTCCACAGCGCCGCCGACCAGAGCGGCACGTCGCGCGCCGACATCAGCACGCCTCCCGCCGCGACCGACGATATGGTCGACGACATCGGCGTGGCATGGCGGATGACGCCGTCGACCATCGCATAGGGTTCGGCGCGGCCCGCGATCACCGCTTCGCCGTCGTCGACCCGTGCATCGCGCAGCCCGGCGGCGCGAAACATGGCGTCGACACTCGCGGCATAGGGTGCGCCCGTCACCTCCTCGATCAGATAGCCGAGCAGCGTGAAGGCGGCGTTGGAATAGGACCACGCCGCCCCCGGCGCGAAATCGAGCGCGCGGCCCCTGGCCCAGGCGAGCACGTCGGCGCGGCTCCACGGACGGTCCCAGACGATGCTGTCCCAATCGGGAATGCCGCTGCTGTGATTGAGAATCGTCGCGACCGGCGCCGCCTGCCAGGCCTGCGGTAACCCCGCGACATAGCGGCCGATCCCGGCGTTCAGGTCCACGCGTCCGGCATCGACGAGGCGCAGGACGGCGGCGGCGGTGACATGCTTGCCGACCGATCCGATGTGGAACAATGTTCCGGGCGTCACCGCGACCCCGAAGGGCAGGCTGGCCTGCCCGGCGGTCAGCAGATGCGGCGGTCGGCCCGGGCGCGCGATCGCCGCCGCCCCGCCCGGCAGTCCCTCGGCGGTCAGCCGTTCGCGAAACCAGCGGTCGAGATCGCCGGCCGCGGTCGGCGCGGCGCGCGCGCTTCGGGCGCTCAGCGATATGCCAACACCGAGCGCGCCGCCGATCAGGGCGCGGCGGGTCGTCATTGCGCCACCGTCATCGTGCGATAGGCGGGATCGGCCTTGATCTGCGCCTCCGTAAAGGGCTGCGGCTTCAGTTCGCCCTTGGCGAAGCTCGCCGCCTGATCGTCCGAATGCGGCGATGCCGGATCGGACGAATTCGAATAGGCGAGCAGCGCCTGCGCCACCGGACCATCGTCGTCGAAACCGACGATCTGGATATAGCTGCTGCCCAGCGTCGGCACCATATGCCCGCCGCCCGGCGCCAGCACGCTATACATGCTGTTATAGACGTCGCCCCCTGCGCCGCCGGGCACCGGCACCCGGCCGCCGCGGGTATCGACATATTGGATCTCGCCCCACGGCCGGGTCCAGTCGATCCCGTCCTTGCGTTGTGCCACCACCGCCTTGCCCAGCGCCTCGCGCAGCCGCGCGCGCACCGCGGGGTCCCCCAGTTTCAGGCTGTGCGGCGTCGCCACCGGGTTGTGCGGGTCGAACGGCGCCGCCCAGATGTCCCGCTGAAATTCGAGCGGGTTCCACCACGCCGCGAACAGCGGATAGCCAATGCTCGCCGGATTGGTCGTGCCGTCCCACGCGGTCAGCGTCGCGCAGGGGGCGGCGAGGTCGATCGTCTCGCCTTCGATGGTCACCGAGCCGGGCTCGGCGCACAATTGCGCGATGTCGCCGTGGAGCAGCCCGCCATAGAAGACGCGGTTGCTGAACGCGATGTCGTGCAGCGACCGCGCGTCGAAGCGGTCGCCGGGCCGCCCGTCGGTGCCCGCGAGCCGCGCGTCGATCTGTTCGATCCCCATCCGGGTGCGGCCGCCCTGCGCGACATCTTCTGCGCTGACGATGTCGGGATAGCCGGTCAGCGGCGCCCTGGCGTTGGTCAGCCAGGCGCTGTCGTTGGAATTCTGCACATAGTCGCTGCGCCACAGCACGGGCAGCCGGTCACCGGGAACGATGCCCTTCTGGCGCAGGCCGGGCACCTCGTCCCACGCGCAGCCGGGGTTGCTGCCGTCGAGCACCATCACGCCCTCCGCCACCAGCGCGCGATAGGGTTCGGCGACGCAGCGCGCCTGCTTGGCGGCGGAAACGTTGGGGACGACGGTCACCCCCAGATAGAGCGCGCGGCCGTCGCGGTCGGCGGCGATGGTGTTGACCCACGGCAGACCGAGCACAGACTGGACGCGGTCGGCAAAGACCTCGAGCGTCGGCGCGCTATCCATCGCGTGCCACATTTCGATCATGCGGTCGTTGCCGGCGTTGGCGTCGCCCAGCGCATAGGCCCTGGTCGCGCTCCATTCGAACGCACCGGGCTTCGCGACGATGGGGCCATAGATGGTCTGCCAGAAATCATGGCGTTCGGTCTTGTCCCCGACCATGATCGACACGCCCTTCTTTTCCATCGTCAGCCAGCGGTCGCCGACGCGGTAGCGGGTCGGATCGGCGGGATCGAGTTCGAGCACGTGAAGGGTGAAATGCGCCGAGGTGTTGACCGTGTGGCTCCACGCGAAGTCGCGGGTAAAGCCGATGTTGACCACCGGCAGCCCGGCGAGCGACGCGCCCATCACGTCGAGCTGGCCCGGCATGGTCAGGTGGAACTGGTAAAAGCGCAATATGCCCTGCCATGGATAATGCGGATTGCCGAGCAGCAGCCCGCGCCCGTCGCCGGTCGCATCCTTGCCCAGCGCTACGGCGTTGCTGCCGACGCCATAGGATGCGTTGCGCCGCGCCACCGCGCTGAAATCGGCTGCGACCTCCGCCGGCGACGCGCCGGGGGCGGGCGGCTTGGCGCCGACCAGCTCCTTGACGAATTGCAGCGAGCTTCCTTCCAGCGCATAGCGCCGCATCAGCCGCATGATGTCGTCGGTAGTCAGCGGCCGGACCCACGGCTTGGACCGGCAGGCGGCGGGCAGCGCCGCGCCGCCGGTGTCGGCGAGATAGCGGTTGAAACCCGCGACATAGCCCGCCACCCGCGCCTGCAC
Organism: Sphingopyxis sp.; assembly: GCF_025869345.1. Taxonomy (GTDB): domain Bacteria; phylum Pseudomonadota; class Alphaproteobacteria; order Sphingomonadales; family Sphingomonadaceae; genus Sphingopyxis. Next base: position 14,568 of record NZ_JAOZVW010000058.1, on the reverse strand, counting down.
CGCCGCCGGCTGCGCGCGCCACGCCTCGGCCACCTCGGCCGGGCTGTTGACCAGCCCGAAATACAGGTCCGAGGTCCGGTTGTCGGCCCGGATCGAACCCGAATCGATGTCGGGTCCGCCGGTCGCATCGGGCGCGAAATAGCGCGAGCGCTCGCCCGCCACCGTCACCATTTCCTCGGCGAACATGCAGACATTATCCTGTGCATAGGCATAGCCGAGGCCGAAGCCCAGGCTGCCTTCGTCCGCCGCCTTGATGTGGGGAACGCCAAAGCCGGTGCGGCGGATTTCGGCGCTGTAATGCGGCGAACCGGCGGCCAGCGCGGAGGTTCCGCCCAGCGCCCACAGGCCCAATATCATCGCAAGGCCGGTTCTTTTACGCATCGAGCATCTCCCCTTGGCTGGGCCTGTTCAGCCCTATGTTTGCGATCTTACATTATCTATATATTATACGTCTATGATTATTATTTGACATAGAGGGCAGAGCGAGGGATGATAGCGGCGGATTCAGCCGGGAGCACCCATGTCCTACGCCTTCCTGCCCGCCATGCGCTATCGCATGCCGACCCATTTCGGCCCCATGCCCGGTCCGCGCCAGGGGCCGGCGGGCGAGCGCTATGAATGCCGCGACGATCCGCGCCAGCATATCGTCCACGCCGCCTTCGCCGCGCCCGCCGATCGGCTGGCGGCCTTCATGCCGCCGGGATTTCGGGTGGCGCGCGGCGAATTGCACGCGACCTTTTGCTACATGACCGAAATCGCCTGGCTCGCGGGGCGCGGCTATAACACTTTCGGCATCACCATCCCCGCCGTCTATGCGGGCGCCGACGGGTCCGTCGCGGGCGATTTGATGCTCGTGCTGTGGGAAAATATGGCCGATCCGATCATCAGCGGGCGCGAGGAGCTGGGCTTCTCGAAACTTTATTGCGACCTGCCGCCGCCGATGGAGACCCCCGGCCGGCTGCTGTGCCGGGCGAGCTGGGACGGTTGCGGCTTCGCGGCGCTCCGGCTCGAGGGGCTAGGCGCGGCGGCCCCGGCGGCGGAACCCGCGGCGCCCTCGCAGGGCCTGCTCCATTATAAATATGTCCCGCGCACCGGCGCGCCGGGGGTCGCCGATGCCGAATATGCCGTGCTGACCCCCGCCGCGGGCGGGCATTTGCGGGTCGAACGCGTGGAAGCGGCCGCGGCCGCGACGCTCGACTGGCGGCGGTCGAGCTGGGAGGATCTCCCGACCCTGCACCATATCGTCGACGCGCTCGCCGATGTGCCGCTGGGCCCGTGTCTCGCCGCGTCGGCCAGCGTGACGCGGGGCGCGAAAGACCTCAGCGATCAGTGCATCCTGCCATGACGACCGACTGGCACGCCGCCGCCCGCGCGATCGCGTTCGACGGGCGACCCTTTATCGGCGGGGAGGCCCGCGCGCCGCGATCGCGGACCAGCTTCACCACCGTCTGCCCCGCGACCGAACAGCCGCTGGCGACGATGCCCGACGCCAATGCCGAGGATGTCGACCGCGCCGTCGCAGCGGCGCGGCGCGGCTTTGCGGAGGCCTGGCGGTCGATCGCGCCCGACCGGCGGCAGGCGCATCTTCGGGCGCTGGCGGACGCGATGCAGGCGCGGCGCGACGAACTGGCGCTGCTCGACTGCCTCGAAATGGGGATGCCGATCGGCAATGCCCTGGGTGCCGTCGACGAGGCGGTGCGCTTCACCCATTATTATGCCGACGCGATCGGCCAGCCGCGCGGCGAGGTCGCCAATGCCGACGCCGCGGCCACATGGGCGATGAACTGGTATGAACCACGCGGGGTGGTCGGCATCATATCGTCGTGGAATTTCCCCTTGCTGGTCGCGGCGTCGGCGATTGCCCCGGCCATCGCAGCGGGCAACACGGTGGTCGTCAAGCCGTCGCCGGTCGCGCCATCGTCGGTGCTGGCGCTGGCGCGGATCGCGGCCGAAGCCGGGCTGCCGGCGGGCGTGATCAACGCGGTGGCGGGCGGCGGCGACGCGGGCGCGGCACTGGCGGCCCATGGCGACGTCGATCAGATCGGCTTCGTCGGATCGGCAGCCACGGGCCGGCGGATCATGGTCGCCGCGGGCGAATCGAACGGCAAGCCGGTGATGCTCGAAGGCGGCGGCAAATCGCCGCAGATCGTCTTTGCCGACGCGGTCGACCTCGATGGGCTGGCCGATTCGATCGCCGCGTCGGCCTTTGCCAATTCGGGCCAGATATGCGTCGCGCGAACCCGCCTGCTGGTCGAGCGCGGACACGCCGAGGCGCTGATCGAACGCGTGTGCGAAGCCACCGTGCGGCTGTTCACCGCCGGCGACCCGCTGGACCCCGCGGTCAATTACGGCCCGCTCGCCAGCCGCGCGCAGCGCGACCGGGTGCGATCCTATCTCGACATCGGCGCGGCCGAAAAGGCCGATCATCGGCCGGTCGCGACCGGCGGGACGCTGCCCCGCCGCGGCTATTTCGCCGCGCCGGGTATCTTCGCCGCCGCATCGGGCGCGATGCGGGTCGCGCGCGAGGAGATTTTCGGGCCGCTGATCGCGCTGATTCCCTTTGCCGGCGAGGCCGAGGCGGTGCGGATCGCCAACGATACGCCGCACGGGCTGGCGGCGACGATCTGGACCCGCGACATCGCCCGCGCGCGGCGCATGGCGCGCGATATCGACGCCGGACGGATCGATATCCGCACCAGCGCCGCCATGGGCGCGCCGCTGCAACTGATGCCCGCCGAACCCTTTGGCGGGTCGGGCCACGGGGTGCTGGGCGGTGGGCAGGGGATGCGCGCTTATCAGCGGCTGAAGGCCGTCCAGATCATCACCGAATGAGCGACATGGCGGCCCTTCATATTGCTCCCCTGCTCGATCATCCGGCTGCGATCGATACGATCGCTGGCTGGATAGACGCGGAATGGGGCGCTTTCAGCGGGCGCACGCTCGCCGATACGCGCGCGCGCTTTACCGAGGACGCGGCCGCGGTGCTGCCGCGCAGCTATGTCGCGCTCGACGGCACGCTCCCGGTCGGCGTTGCCAGCCTGCGCGCGCGCGACAGCGTCGATTGGGATCCGGGTGCCGGGCCCTGGCTTTGTAATGTCTATGTTCCCGCTGAAGCGCGCGGCGCGGGCATTGCGGCGCGCTTGTGCGGTCACGTCGCGGGACAGGCGGTGGTGCTCGATTTTCCGGCGCTGTTCCTCGCATCGGCGGCGGGCGACGATTCGCTCTATTACCGTCTCGGCTATCGCACCTACCGGATCGTCGATCACGATGGCGAGCGGCTGCACCTGATGAAGCGGTCGCTGCGCGCCTGATGCTTAATAAAGGTCGCGGTAGAGCCGGCACGCCTCGTCGGGCGAGAGGTCGGCGAGCCGCGCCAGCTCCGCCTGACGGACGCTGAGCCACGTCGCGGCAAAGTCTGGCGCGAACCAGCCATAGGCCGCCGCATCGCCTTGCCACGCCGCCACCGCATCCTCCAGCGTTTCGGGCAGGCGGCGCAGGTTCAGCGCGGCGCAGGCCGCCGCGTCCAGCGTATCGGGATGCTCGGCGATCACCGGCGGCGGCGGCAGGTCATCGGCCAGCCCGCTTAGCCCGGCGCGGATCAGAGCCGCGATCGCGACATAGGGATTGGCGGTAGCGTCGGCGGCGCGATACTCGATATTGTGCTGCCGTGCGGGATCGCGGCCATTCGCCGTCGTGGTCGGGCAGATGCGCAGCGTCGCTTCGCGATCGCGGTCGGCCAGCCAGGTCCACGACGCGCTCCACCCCTGCGGCCGCAGCCGGTAATAGGATGTCACGCTCGGCGCGCTGAATAGCGTCAGCGCCGGCAGATGGCGCAGGATGCCGGCGCAGAATGCCGCGCCTTGTGCCGACAGGCCGCCGGGCTGCACGGCGTCGTAACCGGCGGGACGGCCGTCGGCATCCGTCAGGCTGAAATGGATGTGGACGCCGTTGCCGACCGCGCCGGGCGCGGTCTTGGGCGCGAAGCTCGCCTGCCAGCCGCGGACCCCGACGATTTCGCGCACGATCTCGCGGATCGCGATGGCGCGGTCGGCGGCGGCGACCGGATCGGCGGGCGAGCAGGTCACCTCGAACTGGTCGGTGCCGAATTCGGCGAGCACGACTTCGGGATCGACCCCCGCCTCGTCCAGCGCCGCCATCAGGTGCGGCGCAAAGGGGTCGGCGCGGCGCAGCGCGGCGATCGACAGCGGATGCGCGGCGGGAAAGCCGGCGCCGAAGATCTGAAATTCCTGCTCGACCGCGATGCGCAGCGACAGGCCGGTTTCGGCCCGCAGGGCGGCCACCGCGTCGCGCAGCAGGGTGCGCGGGCAACAGCGCCACGGCGTGCCGTCCAGTTCGACGATGTCGCCCATGACAATGTCGAACGGCGTCGCCGCCCCGGTGGCGCTGGTGCGATAGCGCGCCGTGCGGTCGGCGACGACGCGCAGGTCGCCCGTCGATCCCCACGGGTTGGGGGTGGCGATGCCGCCGAAGGGGGTCAGCGCCAGATTGGCGGGAAGCCAGCCGATCCCGCCATCGTTCCCGGCTTCATAGCGTGCGGTCGGTACCCAGCGGCCGCGCGTGATCGCAGCGAGGTCGGTGGTGACGATGCCGGTCAGCGCCATCGTCATGCCGCGCGCATCGCCCGAAAGCGCGCCTCCACCGCGTCGGTATCGGCGATCCAGCAATAGCCGCCGAAGGCGCCCAGCGCCTGGCGGTGGCGCTCGGCCGTCGCGGCGGCGCAGGCGTCGCCGACGCAGGTGACGACAAAACCGCGATCGGCGGCGTCGCGTACCGCCATGTCGACGCACTGGTCGGTCATGATGCCGGCGACGACAAGGTGGGTGATGCCAAGGTTGCGCAGGACATAGTCGATATTGGTCGAGTTGAAGACGCCCGACGAGGTCTTGGGCAGCAAGATCTCGTCCGCGCCGACCGCCAGTTCGGGCACCGGCAGCGCCAGCGGATCGTCGGGTCCGACGTGCAGCGGCGTCATCTTATGGTCGAGCGAGCGGTCGCGCCCGTCGCGCGTGAGGCTGCGGATGATCGTATGGATCACCTCGACCCCGCCGGCGCGCGCGGCGGCGAGCAGCCGCGCCTGATTGGGGATGGCGCGCCCGGCGACATCGCGGTGAAAGGGATGGTCGGCGCCCCAGTCCGGATGCCCCGGATTGCGTCCCGGCTCCAGCCAGATCCGCTGCATATCGACCAGCAGCAGGGCGGTCGCCGACGGCGGATAGGGATCGTCGCGGCGGATATCGGGACGCGAAATCGTCATGGGGCAGGGTCATCCACGGTTACGGCATTGGCGCTGCGCAGCTTTTCGAGATCGGCGACGCGCCGTTCCATCACGCGCTTTTCGCGCACGACGGCATGGGCGACGAGCGCCTCCATCTGCGCCACGGCGGGGGCCAGCGAATCATAGGGCGAATCGACCTCGACCGAGGCGATGATGACGACATCGGCAAACTCGGCGACCGGCGACATCCACGGATCGGTGAACAGGATCACATGCGCGCCCCGCGCTTCGGCCTGGCGCGCGAATTCGACGACGTCGGTCTGGTAGCGGCGATAGTCGAAGACGATCAGCGTGTCGCGGCGGCCGATGTCGACGAGCCGGTCGAAACTTTCGAGCGTCAGCGGCGAGATCGAATGCACGTCCGAGCGCAACTGCAGCAGATAGCCCGCCAGCATCCCGGCGACGTGGCGGCTGAAACGGCCGCCGACCAGCGTCACGCTGCCCTTCGCCCCCATGATCAGGTCGACCGCGCGGTCATAGGGTTCGGGAACCGCCGCCTCGGCCGCGTCGCGCAGCTTCTGGGTGACCGATGCCATATAGCGGTTGACGGTCGCGTCGTGCGCGTCCCCCGCCTGCTTGGTTTCGAGCATCATCAGCGGCGAGCGCAGCCGCGCCTCGACATCTTCGAGCAGCGCGGCCTGAAAGGCAGCGAAATTCTCGAACCCGAATTTGGTGACGAAACGCGCCACGGTCGGGTCGCTGACCCCGGCGCGCTTGGCGAGGCTCGACGCGCTGCCGAGCCCGGCCACCGGATAATCGGCGAGCAGCAACTGGACGATCCGCGATTCGGACCGGGTCAGGCTGACCGTGCTGCGGCCCAGCATGTCCCGGATCGGCATCCGTTCGGTCTTTTGCGTGTCGTTCGCCATAGCGCCCTTTTCCTAAAGCTCGTCCCGCCGCGACGCGACAGGCGCCACGACCCTTTCGTCCGAAAGGCCAGGCGGCCGACGATAAGGCATGTTGCGGGATGACGCGATAGGCGTCGGGGGCAGGCGAACCGCGCGATTCACGGCGCGGCCGCTTCGGGGGCCAGGATCGCCGCCACGCGCCGGGCCCACGCATCGATCTGCGCGCTGTCGGCCAGCCCGTCGTTGCGGATTTCGATCAGCACGGCGGGGATGTCGCGGTCGTCGCCATGAACCAATATTGCATAATCTTCCTGGCGGCTGACCGAATAGGGCTGGTTGACGCCGATATGGAGCGCCGGGTCCGCCGCCAGCCGCGCGACCAGCCGTTCGCCCAGCGCGGCCGCGCGGCCGAACAGGATGCCGGCGTGCCAGGGCCGCACCTGATTCAGGAAGGTAGGGTTGAAACTGTGGATCGCGATCAGGACGACGGGTGATCCGGCGGCGATCCGGGCGTCCACCAGGCCGCCGATCGCATCCTGATAGGGCATGAAAATCCGCGCTTGCCGCAGCGCGCGCTCGGCTCCGTCCAGATCGCCGTTCGCCGGGATGGGCGTATCTTCCGAGAGGGCGACGATCGATCCGTCGCCGTCGGGCGGCCGGTTGAGGTCGATCAGCAGGCGCGAATAGGTGCCGAGAATGGCGGTCGCGTCGAGCAGCGCCGCCAGCCGCCGGGTCACCGCCGCTGCGCCGATGTCCCAGGCGATGTGGCGGTCGAGGTCGGCCTGGCCGAGCCCCAGCCCGTCGTAGCAGGCGGGAATATGGTTCGATGCATGTTCGCACAAGAGGATGATGGGCGACCGCCCGGACGGATTGATCCATTCCACCGGATCGGGCCAGTCCGACAGGTTCGGCGCGGTCAGATTATCCATAAAGTCTCCGGCCGATCGGTCATGCTGATCCATTGCAACTATATTACACATATGACATAAAATCAGTCAATGGCAATATATGTAAAAAGACCAACATAAAAATGACCTGTCTCAGGCCGCCGCGCGGCGACGCGACAGGACGCGATAGGCGAGCATCAGCAACGCGGTGGTGGTCAGCCCGGCCCAGGCCTGGGATGCCAGGCCGGGCGTCGCCAGCATCGACGCGATCACCGCGACCATCGCCGCGATGACGACCGGTCCGGTCGCGCGCGGCAGGCGGCTCTCGCCGCCCTGGCGGACGAAGCGCATATGGGCGAGAACCAGCATCAGATAGACGATCAGCATCACCATGCCGGTCGCATTGACCAGCATCGCGAACAGCCGCTCGGCCGACAGCACCGACGCCAGCACCGCCAGCACCGCGGCGCCCGATCCGGCCAGGATCGCGCGCACCGGAACGCCGCGCCCACCCGCCTTGGCGAAAAAGGCCGGCGCCTCGCCCTTTCCGGCCAGCGCCACCAGCACCCGCGAGCAGACATAGACGCCCGAATTCATGCACGACAGCACCGCGACGATGATCACCGCATTCATCATCAACGATACGCCGGGCGCGCCGACGGCGGCGAGTGCCATGGCAAAGGGCGACGCGCCGGGACGAATCCCGGTCCACGGGACGATCGCGACGATCAGCAGCATCGAGAGCAGATAGAAGAGCGCGACCCGGATGATCAGCGTCGTGGTCAGCCGCGCGATCACCGGCCCCGGTTCGTGCGCGTCGGCGGCGGCAATGGTGATGATCTCCGCGCCGACCAGGGCCAGGATCACCGCGGTCACCCCCGAAAAGATCGACGCCGCGCCAAAGGGCGCGAAGCCGCCATAGGCATAAAGCGGTGCGGGAATGCCGCCGCCGCCGATCATGCCCTTGCCGACCGCGAAGGCGGCGACGCCGATGAACAGGATGATCGCCGCCACCTTGATCCCCGACAGCCAGAATTCGGATTCGCCGAAGGCGCGGACTGACAACAGGTTGAGCGCGGTCATGCCGGCGACCAGCAACAGCCCGATCTGCCACGCCGCCGTCCCCGGCAGCCAGGTGGCGATGATGCTGGCGCCGGCCAGCCCCTCCAGCGCGATCGCCAGCGCCCAGAATATCCAGTAGAGCCAGCCGGCGACGAAGCCCGCGCCGTCCCCCAGGCCGATGCGGATATGCTCGGTGAACGATCCCGCGCCGGGCGACGCCAGCGCCATGTCGGCCAGCATCCGCATCACCAGCAGGATGAGCACGCCCGCGACGGCATAGCTGACGACGATCGCCGGGCCGGTCGCGGCGATCGCCGCGCTGCTGCCGACGAACAGCCCCGACCCGATGATCCCGCCGATGGAGATCATGCTGACGTGACGGGCCTTGAGCGGGCGCCGGTCCGCGGTCGCGGCGTCGTGGGTCATCCGATTTCCGATCCGTCCATAGGGGGCATGGCGCCCCGTTTTCGCCGCGCCGGGGCCGTCCGGCGATGGCGTCGCGACTGCCAGAGCCAGACGCCGAGCAGGATCATCGCAGCCAGCCACAGTCCGATCAGAAAGATCGCGATTCGCCCCGGCAGGCCGCCGATTTCCCCGGTGTGGATGGGATAGAGCAGGTCCAGCGCCCGTTCGCGCAGCGGCATGGCGAACGGGTCGACCCGGCCGATCACGCGGCCATCCGCCGCCGCCACATAGACGATCGTCGACCCGAAGATCAGCGCCGCCTCGCCCCGCTGGCGGAACTGCACCCCATAATAGGGCATGCCGGCGGCCGGATAATCGATGCGGGTCAGGACCGCCTGGGGGTAGAGGCGGCGCGCGCGCGCCACCGCCGCCGGCATCGCGATCGGGGCTTGCCCTTTCCCCAACGCCGGGGCGGATGGTTCATAGCGCTCGATCCCCGCCATCGCCTCGATGCCGGCGAGAAAGATCAGCGCGGTGCCGCAGCCGATGGTGAGGAGGGCGGGGATCGCCATCGCCAGCCCGGCCGCGCGGTGCCAGCCATAGGGCCGCGCCGGGCCGCGCAGCCTTGCGGGAGGGCGCAGCGCCATGCGCCAGCGCGCCCATGTCCGCCCCGGCCAGGCCAGGCAAAGGCCGAGCAGGATGTTGGACAGCAGCAGGAGGCCGCTGATCCCGACGATCCACATGCCGGCGTCGCCCGCGAGCAGGCTTTCGTGAAGGTCATAGGCGGCGGTGAACAGGCCGCCGTTGCGGATGCCGTCGCCGGGCCCGTGGTGGCGCAGCACCCGCCCGCTGCCGTCGATGCGCAGGGTGACCCGTTCGCCGCCGTCGTCCAGATTGATATCATAGCGATCGAGGCCGCTGCCGCTGGTGTTGAGCGACCGGACGGCGAGGTCCGGATCGGCCGCGACCAGCCCGGTCAGCCGGGAATCGATCGCCGCAATGTCGGTCGGCACGCGCGGCGCCGCGACCGTCGCGTCGTCGATCTCCCACTGAAACACCAGCAATAACCCGGTGAGCGCCTGGACCAGCCAGAAGCCCAGCATCGCGATGCTCGCCCAGCGATGGATCGACCGAATGCGCGCGCCTGTCATGCCCCCTCCCTTCCAGCACGGAATAGAGGGCGAACGCGCGCGCGGCACAACCCGCTACGTTGGGCGGGTGGCCCGGCGGCGCAGATAAAAGACCTGCCGGAGAACGTCCGCCCCGACCGCCGACCCTAGATTGACCGGATCGCAAGTGGAGAATGACATGCAAAGCCCCGATAATCTCGATCCCGACATCCGCCGGTTCATCGAGTCGGTGCAGGCGGGCTGGGCGCGGCATCCGCCGCTCGCTTCGGTCGGCATGGCGCAGGCGCGCGCAATCGCCGAACGGGTGCGCGCGCCGTGGGCCGCTGGCGGTCCGGTCATGGCGCAGGTCGACGATATCGCGGTGCCGCATGGCGGGGGCACGGTTCGCGTGCGCCTCCATACCCCGGCGTCCGCCGCCGCGACGGGGCCGGTGCTTGCCTATCTGCACGGCGGCGGCTGGACGCTGTTCAGCATCGTCACGCACGACCGGCTGATGCGCGAATATGCCGACCGTACCGGATTTCGCGTCGCTGGTATCGACTACAGCCTGTCGCCCGAAGCGCGCTTTCCCTGCGCACTCGACGAAACGGCGGCGGTGATCGACTGGCTGCGCGATCAGGGGGAATGGCTCGGCATTGCGCCCGGCCGGATTGCGGTCGGCGGCGATTCGGCGGGGGCGAATCTGGCGCTGTCGGCGGCGATCGATCGGCGCGACGCGGGGGAGGCGGGGCTGATCAAGGCGCTGCTCCTCAATTATGGCGCCTATGACGACCGCTGCGACCGGCCCTCCCACCATCGCTACGACGGCGCGCCCTATATGCTGGGAAGCGACGAGATGCGCGGCTTCTGGCGCAATTATCTGGGCGGCGGCGATCCTGCGCCGGCGCGGGCGGCCCCGATCCGCGCGGCGCTCGGTGCGCTGCCGCCCTCCTTTCTGTGCGTCGCCGAATGCGATGTGCTGCGCGACGAGAATCTGGACATGGCGCGGCGGCTTGAAGAGGCCGGCACGCGAGTGCAGTGCGCGGTCCATCCGGGCGCCTCGCACAGCTTTCTCGAAGCGATATCGACGTCGGCGCTCGCCGAGCGCGCGGTCGATCAGGCGGCGCGATGGTTGCGGCAAACGCTGGAGGGCCATCTGTCGAGTCCGGCGGGCGGTGCCCCCGCCTAGCTGCGCCGCTCGCGCGATAGGCCCGGGTGGGCTAATAAAAGGCCCGGCGCCCACAGCCTCTTGCCGCGCGGCGGGGGATGTGTTGCGCTGAAGACAGACAACAGGGGGCATCCTTATGAAGCATCGCATCCTGACCGCGGCGATCGCGGGCCTCGCGCTGACGGCGGTCGCGGCGGGCGCGCAGCAGCGCGCACCCTCTGCAGGCGACACGCCGCCCACCTTCGTCCAGCCCACCGAAGGCATGGATCACGAACGCCGCGAGGTGATGATTCCGATGCGCGACGGGGTGAAGCTGCACACCGTCATCCTGGTGCCCAAGGGCGCCCGCCACGCCGGAATCCTGCTCACCCGCACCCCCTATGACGCGAGCGCCATGACCAGCCTCGCGCCCAGTGGGCGGCTGGCGGCCATTCTCGACGGTTATGACAATGCGCCCGACGTGGTAGTCGGCGGCGGATATATCCGCGTCGTCCAGGACGTGCGTGGGAAATATGGGTCGGAGGGCGATTATGTGATGAACCGGCCGCTCGCCGGGACCCCGCTCAACCCCGGCAAGGTCGATCATTCGACCGACACCTACGACACCATCGACTGGCTGGTGAAGCATGTCCCCGAAAGTAACGGCCGCGTCGGCATCATCGGGATCAGCTATGACGGCTTCCTGCCGCTGATGGCGCTGATCAACCCCCATCCGGCGTTGAAGGTGGCGGTGCCGATGAACCCGATGGTCGATGGATGGGACGGCGACGACTGGTTCCACAACGGCGCGTTCCGCCAGCAGAACCTGCCCTATATGCTGGAACAGGAGGCGTCGCGCGACAACAGCGTCAAATGGTGGTCGAACTACCGCGACGATTACGACCTCTATCTGGCGGCGGGATCGGCTGGCGCACTGGCGAAAAGCCGCGGCCTCGACCAGACCGGCTTCTGGAGCAAAGTCGCGCGGCATCCCGCCTATGACGATTATTGGCAGCAGCAGGCGATGGACCGGATATTGGCCGCGCGGCCGCTGACCGTTCCGACATTGCTGGTCCACGGCCTGTTCGACCAGGAGGATATCCACGGCGCGATCGCGGTGTGGCAGGCGCTGAAGGACAAGGATGGCGCGGCCCGCCTGAAGCTCGTCATCGGCCCGTGGAACCACGGTCAGCAGATTCACGAGGCGAGCGCGCTCGGGCCGATCAAATGGGGGCAGGACACCGGCTTGTGGTTCCGCCGCACCATATTGGCGCCGTTCCTCGCGCAATATCTGGTCGACGGTGCGCCAAAGGCCGACATTGCCCGCGTGACCGCGTTCGAGACCGGCGTGAATGCATGGCGGCAACTGGCGGACTGGCCCGCGGCGTGCCTCGATGATTGTGCGGGTGCGAGCAAGCGCCTCTATTTGAAGCCCGGGGGTGCGTTGGGGTTCGATGCCGCGGCCGGTCCGGCGCGGACGGTCGATTATATCTCCGACCCGGCGAAGCCCGTCCCGTTCCGCGCCCGCCCGATCCTGCCGGTGGGCTATGAGGGCGAACGCACCTGGCCCGACTGGCTGGTCGACGACCAGCGCGAGGCGTCGGGCCGCACCGATGTCGTCACCTTCACGACCCCGGTGCTGACCGCGCCGGTCCAGATCCGGGGCAAGCCCGTCGTCCACCTGACCGCCGCGACCAGCGGCACCGACGCCGACTGGGTGGTGAAGCTGATCGACGTCTATCCCGGCGAGGTGGCCGGTGACAGGGCGATGGGCGGCTATCAGCTGGGAATCGCCATGGACATCTTTCGCGGCCGCTATCGCGAATCGCCCAGCGTCGCGAAACCGATCGCCGCCGACACCCCGCTGCTCTATCGCTTTGCCTTGCCCGACGCGAACCACGTCTTCCTGCCCGGGCACCGCATCATGGTGCAGGTGCAGTCGAGCTGGTTCCCGCTCTATGACCGCAATCCCCAGCGCTTTGTGCCGAACATCATGTTCGCGAAGCCCGAAGACTATGTGAAGGCGACGCAGCGCATTACCGTGTCGGGGCCGGACGGCAGCTATATCGCGCTGCCGGTGGTCCGCGCCGCCACCGATTAGGGGATATCAGCCGACCGCCCCGAACAGCGACCCGATGGCGATCGTCGCGGCCATCGCCATCGCGCCCCAGAAAGTGACGCGGACGAGGGGGCGCAGCATCGGCGCATTGCCCGCCCAGGCGCCGAGCGCGCCGAGCAGCGCGAGGAAGATCAGCGACGCGGCCGATACCGTCCATGGCAGCGACGCGCCGCGATCGGCGAACAGGGTCGCGAGCGGCAGCGCAGCGCCGATCGAAAAGCTCGCCGCCGAAGCCGCCGCCGCCTGCACCGGCCGCGCCCGCGCGTCGTGCGTCAGGCCGAGTTCGTCGCGCAAATGGCTGTCTAGTGCATTATGGTCGGTGAGCTGCCGCGCGACCTGTTCGGCCAGCGCCCGGTCGAGCCCGCGCTGCTGATATATCTGCGTCAGCTCCTCGAGTTCGAATGCGGGATCGTTCGCCAGTTCGTGCTTTTCGGTCGCGATGTCGGCCTTCTCGGCGTCGCGCTGCGAACTCACCGAGACATATTCGCCCGCCGCCATCGACATCGCCCCGGCGACGAGCCCCGCGGTGCCGGTGACGAGGATCGACGCCTGTTCCGCGCCCGCCGCCGCGACCCCCGCGATCAGGCTGGCGGTCGAGACGATCCCGTCGTTCGCGCCAAGGATGGCGGCGCGCAGCCAGCCGATGCGCGCCACGGCGTGGGTTTCGCGGTGCATGATCCCCTGTTGCCTTTCGTCAATATTGCAGCTTGAGGCCCGGCCGCGCCCAGCGCGTCTTCACCAGCCGTCCGCTGCCCGACAGCGTCAGATAAGCGTCGCGCATGTCGTCGCCGCCGAACGCGATGTTGGTGGTGAAGATATCGTCGGTGGCGACGAACTCGACCAGTTCGCCTTCGGGCGAGACGACGCTGATCCCGCATTCGCCGATCGTCGCGACGCAGATATTGCCGTTCGCTTCCATCGCGAGGCTGTCGAAGAATTTATAGCCCGCAGGGCGATAGAGCGGGATGCCGGGGCCGCCGGGGCCCGCCGCGTCATCGACCTTGCCGGGGGCGATGATGTTGAACTTCATCAGGCGGCAGGTATAGGTTTCGGCGGCATAAAGCGTGTTGCCGTCGGGCGAGATGCCGACGCCGTTCGGGTTGTTCGACGGAAAGATCACTTCCTCGATGAAGCTGCCGTCGGCCTTGGCATAGAAGATGCCGACGATGTCGTGGGCGCGCTTGGCATAATCGATCTTGCCGTGATCGGTGAACCAGAAGCCGCCATGGGTGTCGAACATGATGTCGTTCGGGCCGCGCAGGATCACGCCATGGTCGCCCGATTTGTAAAGCACCTCGACCGCACCGGTGTCGAGGTCGATGCGCTCGATCCGGCCGCCCGAATAATCGCTCGCGATGCCGTGCGGGGCGAGATAGCCGTTCGCCTCGACATAATGGAAGCCGCCGTTGTTGCAGCAATAGAGCTTGCCGTCGGGGCCGAGCGCGAGCCCGTTGGGGCCGCCGCCGGGGGTCGCGACGACTTCCTTGCGGCCATCGGGCCAGCAGCGCGTGATCCGACCCTGCTCGATCTCGACGACGATGACGCTGCCGTCGTCCATCACCACCGGCGCCTCGGGGAAGCGTAATCCGTCGGCGATCAGTTCAAACTCGGCCATATCCTCTCCCTCTCCATTGTCCGTTTCCTTTTTCGTCACCCCGGACTTGATCCGGGGTCCCGCTTGTCCCGCTGCTTAGC
>NZ_JAOZVW010000057.1 GCF_025869345.1 Sphingopyxis sp. | reverse complement strand
ATTTTTCTGGTTTCACGCAAAGGCGCAAAGGCGCGAAGAAGAAAGGGCGTTACCTGCGGTCTTGGGATACAGCGCTACCGCGCTGGTTGTTCGTTTCGCTGGGTTCCCGCTTGCGCGGGAATGACGAAGTGGGGAAATCATCCATAGCGAGAAAGATTCCCGCCGTTCGCCCCGCTAATCCGGCCGCGAGCGCAGCGTATAGCCGTGGCCCTTTACCGTGCGCAGCATCGGCCAGGCGAAATCGCGGTCCACCTTGGCGCGCAGCCGCGACATATGCACCTCGACCCGGTTGGTTCCGGGGTCGAAGTCGATCCGCCACACCGCCTTGAGCAGCGCCGAGCGCGACAGCGGCCGGTCGGGAACGCGCGCGAGGTTGGCGAGCAGGTCGAACTCGCGCAGCGGCAGGCGGATCAGCCGCCCCGCGCGCTCGACGCGCCGGTCGATCAGGTCGATGCGAAGCTCGCCTTCGCCGAGTTGCCCCGCCGCGAGGCGGCTGCGGCGGATGAGGCTGGCGATACGCGCGAGCAGTTCAGGGAGATTGTCGGTCCAGCCGGCCGCATCGTCGGCGCCGCCGGTGAGCGCGGTCATCCGGTCATCGAGCGAATCGCGGTCCGACAGGACAAGCAGCGGACGGCGCCCGGCGATGCTGCGCGCGAGCCGGACGAACGCGGACGGCTCCTGCCAGCCCAGAAAGGGATTGATCGCCAGAAGGTCGAAGCAGCAATCGAGCCAGGGCCGGAGCCCGCCGGTGGGCGCGGGCAGAATATGCGCGCGATGCCCCGCCGCCGTTACGGAATCGAACAAAGCCCGGTCGCGCAGCGGATGATAGACGGCAACCAGCGGCGCCCTGCCATCATCCGCCGCCGTGCCGATCGCTTCCATTCGCGTCTCCCCCGATCCGCCATGCGCGGCATTGCGCCGCGCCTCCGCTGTGCTAACCCCGGGTCATGACCAGTGCCACCTTGCTCGAAGCCGACTTCGCCACCCTGCCCGATCTCGTCCGCGCTTATGCGGCCGAACGTCCCGATGCCATAGCCGCCGCCGACCCGGCGCGGCGGCTGAGCTGGTCCGAACTGGACGCAACGATCGACCGGATCGCGGCGCGGCTGCAGGCCGATGGCTTCGCCAAGGGCGACCGCACCGCGATCGCCGGGCTGAACAGCGTCGAACAGATGGCGGTGATCCTCGGCACGCTGCGCGCCGGCGGGGTCGCGGGCCTGATCACCAACAGCGCGACCGGCGAACAGATGGCGGCGATGATCGCCGACACCGGCGCGCGGCACCTGTTCCTCGACAGCGCCGCGGCCGCGAGCCTCGAAGGGCAGACCGTCACCGCGCGCGACCGTATCGCGATGGACGGCAGCGGCGTCGGCGTGGCGCTGGACGAGTGGATGGCGCCCGCGGGCACGGCGCCCGAGCCGGTCGCCATCGATCCGCTCGACGGGTTCAACATCATCTATTCGTCGGGCACCACCGGCACGCCGAAAGGCATCGTCCACAGCCACGCGATGCGCTGGCAGCATATCCAGCGCGGGGTTCCGGCCTATGGGCCGAAGGCGGTGACGATCCTGTCGACCCCGCTCTATTCGAACACGACGATGGCGAGCTTCCTCCCCACGGTCGGATCGGGCGGGCAGGTCGTGCTGATGAAGAAGTTCGACGCGCGCGGCTTCCTCGAACTCGCGGAGCGCGAGCGCGCGACCAACACGATGCTGGTGCCGGTGCAATATCGGCGGATCATGGCGCTCGAAGATTTCGAGCGCTTCGACCTGTCGAGCTTCATCATGAAATATTGCACCTCGGCGCCCTTCCCCGCCGCGCTCAAGGCCGACGTGCTGAAGCGCTGGCCCGGCGGGCTCGTCGAAATCTACGGCATGACCGAGGGCGGCGCGGCGTTCATCCTGGAGGCGCATCAATTCCCCGACAAGCTCCACACCGTCGGCAAGCCCGCGCCCGGCCATGTCGCCAAGGTGATCGACGAAGAAGGCAACGAGCTGCCGCAAGGATCGGTCGGCGAAGTCGTCGGCCGCTCGCCGGCGATGATGACCGGCTACAACAACCGCCCCGACGCGACGAAGGCGATGCACTGGCACGACGCCGAGGGAAACCTCTTCTACCGCCACGGCGACATCGGCCGCATCGACGAGGACGGCTTCCTGACCCTGATGGACCGCGCCAAGGACATGATCATCTCGGGCGGCTTCAACATCTTTCCGAGCGACCTCGAAGCGATATTGAACGCCGACGAGCGCGTCGTCGAAGCGACCGTCGTCGGGATGCCGAGCGAGGAATGGGGCGAGACGCCGGTGGCGTTCGTCGTGCTGAGGGATAGCGCCGACGCCGAAGCGGTGCGCGCCGACTGCAACGCCAAGGTCGGCAAGACCCAGCGGCTGAGCGCGATCAAGGTGGTGCAGGAACTGCCACGCAGCGCAATCGGCAAGGTGCTGAAGCGCGAATTGCGCGATGCCTATGCGGGGTGAATGGCGGGTAGCGGGCGGAAGCGGGCATTATGGAGACGAGGCCATTCACTACAACCGCTCCACAACGGGGCAATCGGTGTAATCTCCATCCGTCCTGTCATCCGTGGGCACAGCCAAGTAGCAGACGCCTCCGCCCGGCTTTGACAATCGCCCGACGCAGAATTGTACTTGCTCTTCGGCGGGAACCCCCAGCCTATTCATCACTCGCCTCTTTTCAGCGTCACCGTCTATGACGCCGTAGCCCACGTCCGTCAGATATTGGCGGCAGCTTAGTTCACCTGCTTCGCTCGGATCGCCGGTCGCGGAACAGCCCGCAAGGGCGAGCACAGATATGGACGCCGCAATCCTCATTCGTATTCCCTCCTCCGCTTTCTGTAGATCAGCGTTTCCATGGCGGTTTACCGCCCCAAAGCCGGCCCTCAGCCGTCCTCCTATTACGTCAGCCCCGCCGCCTTCACCGCCGCCAGCGCGCTTGCCAGCCGCGCGTCGCCGTCCCCCTCGACCCACGCCCACGGCAGCTTTCGCCGGTCGAGTTCGCCGAGCGCGACGTCCATGAACTGGCGGCGCGCGAGGTCGCTGCCGAAGAGGCGGGTGCCGTCCTCCTGCCACGGCAGGTCCATCGCGGGGACGAGATAGAGGTCGGCGGTGTCGGTCCACGCGTCGATTTCGGGCAGGCGGCGGCCGAGCAGCATGATCGCCCACGCCTGCGTCATCAGCGGGTCGGTGTCCGAGACCAGCCATTCGGGCTTTTGCGCCAGCGCCGCCTCGGTCGCCGCGACATGGCCGTGGAAAATCGCGAGCAACGCGGCCTCGTCGAACTCGGTGCCGTTCGCCTCGGCCCAGGTGCGGCCATATTCGGGGACGACCGGCGCGCCGAGGCGCGCGGCAAGGCGCGGCGCGAGCGTCGACTTGCCGGTGCTTTCGGCGCCGTGGAGGCAGAGGTGGCGGGTCATGCGGGCGCCGCCCCCGCCGCGGCGGCGCGGCGCCACTGGATCAGCCCGTCGATCGACAGGCCGAGCAGCACGACATAGACCGCGCTGGTCGCATAGAGGCCGCGCCACGCGAACAGGGGCACCGCGATCAGGTCGACGAAGATCCAGAGGAACCAGCTTTCGACGCGGCGGCGCGCGAGCAGCCATTGCGCGGTGATGCTGGCCATCGCGATCGCGCCGTCGATCCACGGCGCCGCCGCGTCGGTATAGCGATGCATCGCGGCGCTCCAGCCGACCCACGCGGCGACCGTCGCGCCGCCCCAGACCCAGCGCGCGCGCGTGTTCAGCCAGCCGACGGGAATGCCGCTGTCCTGCCGCGCGCGGACCCAGGCGAACAGGCCGTAGAGGTTGAGCACGAGGAAAAAGCCCTGAAGCAACATGTCGCTGTAGAGCTTCGCTTCATAGAAGACGAAGGCGTAGAGCGTCACCGCGACGAGGGCGAAGGGATAGTTCCAGACGCTGCGCAGCGCGACGAGCGCGACGTTGATCAGCACGAGCGCCGCCGCCAGCCACTCGATCTGGCTCATGCCGGCGCCTCCTCATGGCGCGGCCGCGTCCACAGCCCGTCGCGGCTGATCCGCCGCTGCGGCGGGCGGCGGAGCACCGACCAGCCGGCGCGCAGGGTCCAGCCGAGCTTGGCGGGAAGCGAGGTCGCAGCGCGGTGATCCCAGGCATGGTCGCCGCGCGCCCTGACCTCGCGCACGATGTCGCCATAGATGCCCGCCGCCGCGAGCACCGCCCAGCGGCTGCGCGGGCCGAGCTTGCGCGCGCCCCAGCGCGCCGACGCCTCGTAATCCGCCGCCATCTCCGACAGCCATTTCGCCATCACCGCAAGGCGCGGGCGAAAGGCGGGGTGCATGTGCTGTCCGGGCGGAATGTCGAGCTCGACCATCCATTCGACCGGCAGGTAGCAGCGGTCGGCCGCCGCGTCCTCGGCAATGTCGCGCGCGATATTGGCGAGCTGGAAGGACATGCCGAGGTCCGACGCGCGATCGAGCGTCGTCTCGTCCCTGGGGTCGATTCCCATCACCAGCGCCATCGCGACCCCCACCGCGCCCGCGACATGATAGCAATAGCGGAGCAGATCGGTCTCGCTGCGCGGCCGCCAATCGTCAGCGTCGAGTTCGAAGCCAGCGATGATGTCGTCGATGACTGCACGCGGTATATCGACCTCCGTCAGCAGCAGACCGAGCGCGTCGAAGGCGGGATCGCCCGTGGGTTCGCCGGCATAGGCGCGGTCGGTCAGCGCGCGGATCGTCGAGATCGTGGCCGTGGCATCGTGCCCCGGCACCATCGCGCCGCCATGGTCCTGCCCGTCGGTCAGGTCGTCGGCGGCGCGGCACCAGGCATAGAGCAGCCACACGCGCTCGCGGGTGACGCGGTCGAACAGCCGGCTGGCGAGCGCGAAACTCTTCGAGCCCTTCGCGATGCTGTCGTGCGCAAAGCCGTGCAGGGCCTGTGCGTCATAGCCCCCCGCATCGGTCATTACAGATCGTCGGCCTTCATCGCGAAGATCGGTTCGTGCGGCTGATAGGCCGCCATCTTGTCGAGCAGTTCGTCGAGCCCGGCGTCGACGATCATGATCCCGGCGTGCGCGGGGCGGATGAAGCCGACCTCGATCATGCGGCGATTGAAGGCGATCAGGTCGTTGTAGAAGCCCGCCGCGTTGAGCAAGCCCACGGGCTTCGCATGATAGCCGAGCTGCGCCCAGCTGATCGCTTCCCATAATTCGTCCATCGTGCCGACGCCGCCGGGGATGGTGAGGAAACCGTCGCTGAGGTCGGTGAACATCTTCTTGCGCTCGTGCATCCCCGAAACGACATGGAGTTCGGTGACGCCGCGGTGCGCGACCTCGGTCCCGACGAGCGCATCGGGGATCACCCCGATCACCTCGCCGCCCGCCTCCAGCGCACTGTCGGCGACCGCGCCCATCAGTCCGAGCCGGCCGCCGCCATAGACGACGCCGATGCCGCGCGTCGCGAGCGTGCGACCGACGTGGCGCGCGGTTTCGATATAGATCGGATCGTCGGGGGTCGCGGACCCGCAATAGACGGCAAGGCGTTTCATCTCGTCACTCTGTTCCTGTTCGTCGCCCCCGCGAAGGCGGGGGTCCAGCTGGATTCCCGCCTTCGCGGGAATGATGGGAAAGTAAAGGGCTAGCGGCTTTCCAGCATCAGCGTCGCCGTCGCCTTCGCGCTTCCGACCACCCCCGGAATCCCCGCACCGGGATGCGTCCCCGCGCCGACGAAGTAAAGATTCGAAATCCGGTCGTCGCGATTATGCGCGCGAAAATACGCGCTCTGCCGCAGCAGGGGTTCGAGGCTGAAGGCGCTGCCGAGATGCGCCGACAGGTCGCGGCCGAAATCGGCGGGCGTATAATGGAAGCGGGTGACGAGATGGGCGCGGAGGCCCGGCAGGACGCGGCGCTCGACCTCCTCCAATATCGCATCGGCGAAGCGCGCGCCGAACGCGCCGTCCCAATCGGCCTGCGCCTTGCCGAGATGCGCGACGGGGGCGAGTGCGTAAAAGGTCGCATGGCCTTCGAGCGCCATGCTGCGATCGGTCGCGCTCGGATGATGCAGGTAGAGCGAGAAGTCCTCGGGCACGACGCCGCCGTATATGTCGCGCAGCAGTCCCTTGTAGCGCGGACCGAACAATATGCTGTGATGCGCGATGCCGGGATAATCGCCCTTCACCCCGAAATGGACGACGAACAGCGAGGGCGACCAGCGCCTCCGCGCAAGGCCGCGCGCGACTCTGGCCCCGCGCGGGTGCCCGGCGAGCAGGTCGCGATAACTGTGCATCAGGTCGCCGTTGCACGCCACCATATCGGCCTCGCCTTGCCAGCCGCCAGCCGTTGCGACCCCCGTCGCGCGGTCGCCCGCCGTCTCGATCGCCGTCACGGGATCGCCGAGGCGCAAAGTGCCGCCCAGCCGCTCGAACAGTCGCACCATCCCCGCCACCAGCGCATTGGTCCCGCCGCGCGCCCACCAGACGCCGCCTTGCTTCTCGATCGTGTGGATCAGCGCATAGATGGCGCTCGTCGTCATCGGATTGCCGCCGACGAGCAAGGTGTGGAACGACAGCGCCTGCCGCAGCCTTTCGTCCTTCACATAGGAGGAAACGACCGCATAGACGCTGCGCCATGCCCGATATTTCATCAGCGCGGGCGCCGCACGGACCATCGACGCGAAGTCGAGGAAAGCGACCGCGCCGAGCTTCACATAGCCCTGCTCGTAGACCCCGCGCGAATAGCTCAGGAAGCGTTCGTAGCCCGCGACGTCGGCAGGGTTCAGCTTCGCGATTTCGGCGCGGAGCGCGGCCTCGTCGTTCGCATAGTCGAAGCGCGAGCCGTCGGGCCAGTCGAGCCGGTAGAAGGGCATCACCGGCATCAGGTCGACGTCGCGCGCCATGTCCTGCCCGCTCAGCGCCCAAAGCTCGCGCAGGCACGGCGGATCGGTGATCACCGTCGGCCCGGCGTCGAAGGTGAAGCCGTCGCGGGTCCAATGCCAGGCGCGCCCGCCGGGCTTGTCGCGCGCCTCGACGATCGTCGTTGCGACGCCCGCCGACTGGAGCCGGATCGCGAGCGCGAGCCCGCCGAAGCCCGCGCCGATGACGATCGCACGCGTCATCGCCAATCCAGCTTCGCCAGCGCGGCAAGCGCTTTTCCGACCGGCACCGGCGGCTTGCCCGACAGGATGCGCAGCTTGTCCCCTGCGGTCGACGCCCCGGCGTAAAAGCGCGCGATCAGACCGGGAGAGAGACGGTAGAAGCGCTCGAAGATGCGATAGCGCTCCGCGGGCGCCGCGGCGCGGAACAGCATCGCGCCGAGCATCCGGTAGAAGCGCTGGCGCCGCCACACCGCGGCCGCCTCGCGGCGCAGCACCGCCGCGAGATCGGGCCGGTCGACCAGCACCGGAAGCGCCGCCGCGCTCCGCACCGCCTCAGCGAGCGAATAGCCGGTGGTCGCGTGGAAACGCCCTGCCCGCACCCCGATCCGCGCGACGCCGTCGTCTTCGGGCCAGAGCGTGTCGAAATCGCCCGCCATCACCACGGGCAGCCATCCCGTCTCCTCGCGCTCGACGCCGGTGACAGGCCAGCCGCGCGCGTCCGCATAGGTCGCGATCCGGTCGCGCACCGCCGCGACGTCGAGCGCCGCGTCGTCGCTGTAATATGTGTCCTCGACGAAGACGGTCTCCGCATCGAACGGCAGGCAATAGACGAAGCGATAGCCGCCGATCTGTTCGACCGTCGCGTCCATCACGACCGGCCGCGGGAGCCCGTGCCCGCCCTCGATCCGCAGCGCCTGCCCGACAAATTTCTGCCAGCCGCAATCGATACCGATGAGGTCGCCGACCCCGCGCGCGTCGATGACATGGCGCGCGCCGAGCCGGGTGCCGTCGTCGAAGCCGACCGCCTGCGGCGCGAGCAGGATCGCCGACTTGGCGATCAGCCGTCCGGCGGGCAGCGCCGCGGCGACCGCTTCGGCGAGCGCTTCGCCGGTGATGCTGTTATAGGCCATCGAAAGATCGCGCCGATAGGCGGGGAAAGCGACGGCATAGCCGTCCCAGTGGTGGCCGATCAGCGGTTCGACCAGCCAGCGGTCGCGGGCCGCAACGTCGGCGTCGAAGAAGGACCAGACATGATTGCCGCCGACCGCGCCGGGCTCGATCAGCCGGACGTCGAGGCCGGGCCGCCGCCGCGCCAGCGCCAGCGCCGCAAGCCCGCCCGCAAGCCCGCCGCCGACGATGGCGATGTCGCAGGAAACGGGTTCGGGCGGGATCATGCGCCATGCCTAGCGGACCGGGGGAAGCGGGGGAAGCGGGCCTTGCGCACGGGTTCCTCCGAAAAGGCCAATCCCCCCAGGGCGGTGACATGGTTTGAATGGCAAGCCGTGATTTTGCCTTTTCGTCACCCCGGACTTGATCCGGGGTCCCGCTTTTCCACGTTGCAGAGCGGGACCCCGGATCAAGTCCGGGGTGACGAGCAAGGAAATCGGGTTCTTCAAAATCAAACTACGCCGCCGCCCTGCCCCGAGCGAAGGTGACAAGCGGATTCGCTTCCGGCAAAACGCGCCCCATGCCCGACGCGCCCGCCTTTACCATCACCCCCGCGACGCCTGACGATGCGAAGCCGGTGGCCGCCATCTATGCCTATCATGTCGCGCACGGCACCGCGACCTATGACATCGAACCGCGCAGCGCGCTCGCCACCGCGGGGCTGATTTCCGAGCATCGGGCGAAGGGCTGGCCCTTTCTGGTCGCGCGCGGCGCCGACGGCGCGATCGCGGGTTATGCCTATGCCAGCCAGTTCCGCGACCGCCCGGCCTATGCCTGGACGTGCGAGGACAGCATCTATATCGATCCCGCGCATCAGGGGCGCGGGATCGGCCGCGCGCTGCTCGAAGCCCTGCTGATGGCGGCGGAGGCGACCGGCTTTCGCACGATGATCGCGGTGATCGGCGGCGCCGAACCCGCGTCGGTCGCGCTTCACGCGCGCTGCGGCTTCGCCCTTGCCGGCCGGCTCGACGCGAGCGGATGGAAGCATGGGCGCTGGCTCGATACGGTCTTAATGCAGCGCGCGCTCGGCGCAGGCGCCGCCAGCCCGCCGCCCGAATGAGCGCCGCCGCCGCCATCGCGCTGTCGGCGCTTGCAATGACGGCGATCGTCGGGGGGCGCTATCTTATCAGCAGCGGCGCTTTCGCCTTCGCCACGCGGCTGAAGCATCCCGGCCTCTATCGCGGGCTCGAGGCCCAGATGCGGCGCGAGATCGGCTGGAGCCTGGCCAGCGCCGCGATCTACGGCGCGCCCGCGGGCATCGTCGCCTGGGGATGGCAGGCGCACGGCTGGACGCGCATCTACAGCGATATCCACGCCTTTCCGCTCTGGTATCTGCCCGCCAGCCTCTTCGCCTATCTGCTGATCCACGACGCCTGGTTCTATTGGACGCATCGGCTGATGCACCGGCCGTGGCTGTTCCGCATCGCGCACGCGGTCCATCACCAAAGCCGTCCGCCGACTGCGTGGGCGGCGATGAGCTTTCACCCCGTCGAGGCGATCAGCGGCGCGATCGTCATTCCGGCGCTGGTATTTTTCATCCCGATCCATGTCGCGGTGCTGGGGCTGGTGCTGACGATCATGACGGTGATGGGCGTCGGCAACCATATGGGGTGGGAGATGTTTCCGCGCGCGCTGGTCCATGGACCGGCGGGGCGATGGCTGATAACCGCGACGCATCACGAGGCGCATCACGCGGCCTATCGGGGAAATTATGGCCTCTATTTCCGTTTCTGGGACAAGGCGTGCGGCACGGATATCGGGCTTGGCGCTTTTGCCGCTGCTGCTGACGGCCGCGAGCGCCCCGCCGACGGTTGAGGTCAGCATCACCGGGCTGCGCAATGCCAAGGGGCAGATACTCGTCTGCCTGACGACCAATCCCAAAGCCTTTCCCGATTGCAGCAAGGACAAGGCGTCGGTGCGCATGGCGGTGAAGACCGCCGACGCGGGCGATTTCCTGATCCACGCGCCAGCGGTTGGCACCTACGCGATCGCGGTCGTCCACGACGAGAACGGCAACAACAAGATGGACGTCGCGATCTTCCTGCCCAAGGAAGGCTTCGGCTTTTCGCGCAACCCGGCGATCACGGTCGGTCCGCCGAGCTTCAAATCGGCGAGTTTCGCGGTGACGGGCGACATGCGGCAGTCGATCAAGATGAAATATATGCTTTAGGCGGCGCCCGAAGCAATTTGGAGAGTGAGGGCCGAACTCCCCTGTCTTCGTCATTCCCGCAAAAGCGGGAACCCAGTGTGGGGTCAGCCGACGCACGCTCTGGGTTCCCGCTTTCG
>NZ_JAOZVW010000056.1 GCF_025869345.1 Sphingopyxis sp. | reverse complement strand
ATTGCGAGCGCAGCGAAGCAATCCAGAGCGGTTTACGCGGGCTCTGGATTGCTTCGCTGCGTTCGCAATGACGAGGCTTGTCAATAAATCCCGCTGTCGCCCAGCTTGCCGGCCTGCGTCGCCGCTGGCGTCACCGGCGCCGTCGGCACCACGACCGGCGGATTGGGCGAGATCACCACCGCCGCGGCGCGGCCGGGTTTGGCGAAGCTCGCGACGACGGGCGCGTCGCGGCCGTAGATGTCGGCGAGCTTGGTGATGCCGCCCTTGGCGCCCGGAACCACCGTCCAATAGGCGACATAGACGGGGAAGGGGTCGTCGAAGCTGAACTTCGTCGTTTTGCCGCTGGCGATCGCCTCGCCGAATTCCTCGGGGCTCTTGCCGGCGAAATAGACCGCCATCAGGCCGGAGAAATGCAGCGCGCGCTCGGTGCGGATGCAGCCATGGCTGAAGGCGCGCGCGGCGGCGGCGAAGGCGCCCTTCGACGGCGTGTCGTGAAGGTAGATGGCGTGCGGGTTGAGCATTTCCATCTTCATCACGCCCAGCGCGTTGTTCGCGCCCGGCTGCTGCACCACCGACAGCGTCTTGCCGCTGCCCGTCCAGGTATAGCCCTGCGCGCGGGCGCGGGCGGGGTTGTTCGCGATCGTCGCGCCGATGCCCTCGGCGATGATGCTGCGCGGCAGCGTCCAGGTCGGGTTGACGATGATGCCGGTCGCCATCGGGTTGAGCTGCGGCGTCGGGGTCGACGGCTTGCCGACGACCGCCTTGTGCGTCGCGATTACCGTGCCGCCATGGATGACGCGGGTCAGATATTCGGGGACGTTGCTGACGACATAGCGCTCGCCGAGATCGCGCGGCATCCAGCGCCAGCGTTCCATGTTGACGCGGATCGCATTGGCCTCGGCGGGGGTCTTCGCGCTCCCCAGCGCAGTCTTCAGCACCGCGAAATTGGGATGCACCGGATCGAGCCCGGTGAGCGCCGCGGGGACCGAATTGGACGTCAGCGCCGAAGTCAGCAGCGCGACCAGCGGCTCGGTCTCCGCATCGCTGTCGGTCATGAACCATTGTTTGCGCGCCACGTTCGGCGTGCGGCCGTCGCGCAGGTGGGTCGCGAGCAGCAGAAAGCTGTCGGTCGCGACCTGATCGAGCTTGTCCTGATCGCCGCCGTCGATCGCGGCCTGCAGCGCGTCGGGATTATAATCCTTGGCGAACAGGCCTTCGTCGCCGACACTCTGGATGAAACCGAGCAGCGCCCTGGCGTTCGCTTTCGACCAGTCGGGCAGATTGGCCTGCGTCATCGTTTCGACGACGGGGGCGTCGTCCTTGACCTTGTCGGGCTGCAGGACGACCGAATCCTCCTTGACGTTGGTGGTCTGCGCGATCGCGGGGGCGGCGAGCAGCGTCAGGGGGAGGAGCAGCGCCGCGGGATGGCGCAGGGCGAGGGGGAAGTTTTTGACCATGGCGAAGGCCATAGCCAAAAAGATCGCGTAGTTAAAGTGAGCTGGGGCACAGTTCGACGTGCAATAATCCGTGTGTCCCCGCGAAGGCGGGGACCCAGCGGTTGGCGCAGAGCCGCTCTGGACCCCCGCCTTCGCGGGGGAACACGGCCGGAAAGAAGGCTCAGGCCGCGCCTTCCTCGTCCTGCCGCGCGAGCCATTCCTCGAGCCATTTGATCGTGTAATCGCCGTGGATCACATCGGGGTCGGCGAGCAAAGCCTGATGTAGCGGGATGTTGGTCTTGACCCCGCCGATCACCATTTCCCCGAGCGCGCGGCGCATCCGCATCATGCAGCTTTCCCGGGTGCGGCCGTAAACGATCAGCTTGCCGATCATGCTGTCGTAATAGGGCGGGATCGAATAGCCGGCGTAGAGCCCGCTATCGACGCGGACGTGCATGCCGCCCGCGGCGTGATAGCTCGTCACCTTGCCCGGCGAGGGCAGGAAGCTGCGCGGATCCTCGGCATTGATGCGGCATTCCATCGCATGACCGCGAAATTCGAGGTCTTCCTGCCGGACCGACAGCCCCGCGCCGCCCGCGATGCGGATCTGTTCGCGGACGAGGTCGAAGCCGGTGATCATCTCGGTCACCGGATGCTCGACCTGGATGCGCGTGTTCATCTCGATGAAGAAGAATTCGCCATTTTCCCACAGGAACTCGATCGTCCCGGCGCCGCGATAGCCCATGGCGGCCATCGCGTCGGCGCAGATACCGCCCATGCGCGCGCGCTCCTCGGCCGAGATGATCGGCGAGGGGGCTTCCTCAAGCACCTTCTGATGGCGGCGCTGGAGCGAGCAGTCGCGTTCACCGAGATGGATCGCGTTGCCGTTGCCGTCGCCGAAGACCTGAAATTCGATGTGGCGCGGATTGCCGAGATATTTTTCCATATAGACGGTCGGGTCGCCAAAGGCAGCCGCCGCCTCGCTCGACGCCTGACCCATCAGGCTTTCGAGGCTGTCCTCGTCGGGAACGACCTTCATGCCGCGCCCGCCGCCGCCCGACGCGGCCTTGATCAGCACCGGATAGCCGATGTCCTGCGCGAGCTTCTTGGTCTCCTCGCTGAACGTCACCGCGCCCGGCGAACCCGGAACCACCGGCAGGCCGAGCTTGACCGCGGTGCGCTTCGCCTCGACCTTGTCGCCCATGGTGCGGATATGTTCGGGCTTCGGCCCGACGAAGATCATGTTGTGCGCTTCGATGATCTCGGCAAATCGCTCGTTCTCGGAGAGGAAGCCGTAACCGGGGTGGATCGCGTCGGCGCCGGTGATCTCGGCCGCCGAGATGATCGCGGGGATGTTGAGATAGCTGTCCTTCGCAGCCGGAGGCCCGATGCAGACGGCCTCGTCGGCGAGGCGGACGTGCATCGCGTCGGTGTCGGCGGTCGAGTGGACCGCGACGGTCTTGATGCCCATTTCATGGCAGGCGCGGTGAATGCGCAGCGCGATCTCGCCGCGGTTGGCGATCAGGAGCTTTTCGATAGCCATAGGGTGGATCAGCCGATGGTGAACAGCGGCTGGTCGAACTCGACCGGCTGGCTGTTCTCGACATGCACGGCCTTCAGCGTGCCCGCGGCGGGGGCGACGATCGGGTTCATCACCTTCATCGCCTCGATGATCAGGATCGTGTCGCCTGCCTTCACGGCCGATCCGGGCGCGGCGAAATTGGCGGCGCCGGGTTCGGGCGCCAGATAGACGGTGCCGACCATCGGCGATTTCACCGCGTCGGCGAAGCTGTCGGCAGCGGGCGCCGGAGCGGCGGCTGCGGCCGGAGCCGCGGGCGTGGCGGCGGCAGGTGCCGCGACCGGCGCGGGCGCATAGGCTAAGGGCGCCGAAGCGGCGGTCAGCGTGCGCGCGACGCGCACCTTGCGGTCGCCGTCCTCGACCTCGATTTCCGAAAGCTGCGTGTCGTCGAGCAGTTCGGCGAGCGCGCGCACGAACGCCGGATCGATGTTGATGCCATTGTCTTTATGGTCACCCATGAGAATTTTCCTGTTGTTGCGGCCCCGGTCTGGCGGCGCCTGACCCCTGTTCTGATGACGCCCTCTTGTCAGAGACGGGCGGCGGCGTCCAGCGCCAGCGTATAGCTTTGCGCGCCATGCCCCGCAAAATGCGCGGCGGCGGCCAAGCCGACGTAGCTGACGTGGCGGAACGGCTCGCGCTGCATCGGGTCCGACAGATGGACCTCGATCACCGGCACCTTGATTGCCTTGATCGCGTCGTGGATCGCGATCGAGGTGTGGGTGTAGCCGCCCGCGTTGAGCAGCACCGCCCTGGCGCCCTCGACATTGGCCTCGTGCAGCCAGTCGATCAGCACGCCCTCATGGTTCGTCTGCCGGCATTCGACGCGAAGGCCCAGCTTGTCGGCCTGCGCCTCCAGCCGTGCGTGGATGTCGTTCAGCGTGTCGTGGCCGTAGATTTCGGGCTCGCGAGTGCCGAGCAGGTTGAGGTTGGGGCCCGAGAGGACATAGACGAGCGGCGTTTCGGACAAGGAGCTGGCTTTCGGTTGCGAGGATGCGCGCTCCCCCTATATGGGCTGCTCGGCAAAGGCAAAGCAAGGCGGACTCGTGATTTCAGTCATCCTCAACGGCGAACCGCGGCAGGTGCGCGAAGGCAGTATCGCCGACCTCGTCGCGTCGCTGGGGCTCGACGTGAAGAAGGTCGCGGTCGAGCGTAACCGGGAGATCGTGCCGCGCTCGATGCTGGCCGACGTGACGCTCGCCGAGGGCGACGCGCTGGAAATCGTTCATTTCGTAGGAGGCGGGTGTTGACCGACAGTTGGAGCGTTGCCGGCCGGACCTTCACGTCGCGGCTGATCGTCGGCACCGGCAAATATAAGGATTTCGAGCAGAACGCCGCTGCGGTCGAAGCCTCGGGGGCCGAAATCGTCACCGTCGCGGTGCGCCGCGTCAATGTGTCGGACCCGAATGCGCCGATGCTCACCGACTATATCGATCCGAAGAAGATCACCTATCTGCCCAATACCGCGGGCTGCTTCAACGCCGACGACGCGATCCGCACGCTGCGGCTGGCGCGCGAGGCGGGGGGCTGGGATCTGGTGAAGCTCGAAGTGCTCGGCGAGGCGAAGACGCTCTATCCCAACATGCGCGAGACGCTGGAGGCGACCGAAGTGCTCGCGAAAGAGGGCTTCCTGCCGATGGTCTATTGCGTCGACGATCCGATCGCCGCGAAGCAGCTCGAGGATGCGGGCGCGGTCGCGGTCATGCCGCTCGGCGCGCCGATCGGGTCCGGCCTCGGCATCCAGAACCGCGTGACGATCCGCCTGATCGTCGAGGGTGCGTCGGTGCCGGTGCTCGTCGATGCCGGGGTCGGCACCGCGAGCGACGCGGCGGTGGCGATGGAGCTCGGCTGCGACGGGGTGCTGATGAACACCGCGATCGCCGAAGCCAAAGACCCCATCCGCATGGCGCGCGCGATGAAGCTGGCGGTCGAGGCGGGGCGCGATGCCTATCTGTCGGGGCGGATGGGGCAGCGGCGCTATGCCGATCCGTCGAGCCCGCTCGCGGGATTGATCTGACACCCATATCATCCGCCGGGCGCGCTGCTATGGTGTCGGCATGGCCGACCCCGTCCAACTGACCCGGCATCTGTGGGATCTCGCCGAACGGCATCCGACGATCCGCTGCCTGCTGGACCGCTGGCACGCGATCGACCTGCCCGATGCCCGATTGTCGGGAAGCCTCGTCGCGCAGGCGTACTGGAATGAGGTGTTCGGGTTCGACGCGCATCATGGGATCGACGATGCCGATATCGTCTATTTCGACGGCAGCGACCTGTCGCAGGAGGCGGAGCTTGCCGCCGAGCGCCGGATCGCCGCGCTGTTCGCCGACCTGCCGGTGCGTGTCGACGTGAAGAACCAGGCGCGGGTCCACCTCTGGTATCGCGCCAAGTTCGGCTATGCGATCGAACCCTATCGCTCGATCGCGGGCGCCATCGCCACCTTTCCGACCACCTCTTCGGCGGTCGGGCTGCGCGGCGGCGATGGCCACGACATCATTGCACCCTTCGGACTTGCCGACCTGCTGCATCCGCGCGTTCGCGCCAATGCCGTGCAGATCACCGAGGCCTATTTCGGGAAGAAGGCGGCGCGGTGGCGCCGCTTCTGGCCCGACCTCGAAATCCTGCCCTGGAGCGAAGCTAGGGCACCCGCTTGACCGGCGGCGCGATCCAGCTTCCTTCGAGGGCCGGGCGGCGGGGGAGGTAGAGGCGCAGGTTCATGCTGAACGGCCCATCGGGGGCGGGCAGCCAGTTGGCTTCCTTGTCCGCGCCCGGATTGTCCTTCTGGATATAGAGGTCGAGCGAGCCGTCGGCGTTGAAGGTCAGCTTGTCGCGGTCGCCGATCGCGAAACGGTCGATCGGGTTCGCGACGAAGAACTGATCGGCGCCGTACATGGTGAGCGACCAGAAGGCGTCGGCGGGCGGAATCTGATCCTTGTCGAAATGGAGGACATAGCGCGACGCGCCGGTCAGCGGCTTGCCCTCGCTGTCGAGCGGCGCCATCGGATAAATGGCTTCCTCGGGCGGCAGCGCGCCGAGACCGGCAAAGGCGACGAAGGCGCGCTGGAGATAATCATTGCCATAGACGCCGAGCGCATTGCCCATCGCGACCCAATTGTTGCGGGTGAGGGCGACGCCCTTCCGCCGGTTCACGATCCGCTGCCACGCATCGGCGGCGGCGCGCGTCAGCCCGCGCTGCACCGCCGGATCGGCGGCCGCGAGATCGAAGCTTTGCCCCGGAACCAGCCCGACGCGCTCCATCCGCGCCAGCACCGCATAGTCGCTGGCGTGCGGCGGGTTGTGCTTCAGCGTTTCGGCGAACAGCGCGAAGAAGGCGGCGGGGGTCATTTTCGCGACCTGCTCGACCGGCGGCGTCTTCATGTCGATCGCCGAGTCGGTCTTGAGCGCGGCGGGCGCCTGCGGCTTGCCCCAGGCCGACAGCGGCGTCGCGGCATAGCTCGCCTGGAGGGCGTGGACATGGTCGTAATCGGCGGCGCCGTTGGTCTGGATGCGGCCGATGATCCAGCCCATTTCGGTCGGGCTGCGCACCATCCGCATCCCCTTCGGCAGCGTCCCCTGCCAATGCGGCCCGACCAGCGCGACGATACCGCCGTCGTTGCCGGTGGTGCGCGTGCCGAGCGCGGCGAAGACGTCGGTCCACATGTCCATGATCGGCACGACATGATAGCGGCCCGCCGTTTTCGGCAGGGTGATGATCAGCGGCTCCTTGCCGACGTCGAACCACAGCGGCGAATAGAGCGTGTCGGCGTTGGGGCGCACGACGTCCTTGAAAGTCGCGTCGGGATAGGTCCGCATATGTCCGAACCGGTTCATCGGCGCGCGCATCCGGCCTTCGCTCGCGTTGGTCGACACGCGGCGCGTGGTTTCCATCAGCACCATCGGATAGGCGTAGGTATAGGCTTCGAGGCCGATGGCATAGGCGTCGTCCTCGCTGACCGGGGCCGCGTGTGCCGCGCCGGTCATGAAGGCGGCCGCCATCGCCAGAAGGGCAAGCAGGCTTTTCATCGAAACACACTCCTGTGAGATGTTGATGGGCGCGCCTTAGGGGCGAACGCACGGCCAGTCTGTCATCGCGCCGACAATCTCTTGGGGAACTTGTCGTTCGTGTTTAGACCGGGGCGGCAATAACCAAGCTCGTCATTGCGAGCGAAGCAATGACGAAATCAGGGAGGGTGCGCATGGTAGCGAGGCAAGGAGCATGGTCGCGCGAGGCTCGCCTCGCCGCGCTTCGCCTCTGCCCGCTGTTCGCCGGCTGGCCCGAGGCGCGGCTCGCCGAGGTCGCGGCGATCGCGCGCGCCGAGCCATATCGACGCGGCGCCGAAATCTTCGCGCGCGATCCCGAACGGCGCGAGGCGTTCGTCATCGCCGCGGGCGAGGTCGAGGTCAGCCGCGCGTCGGCGGCGGGCAAGAAATTCGTGCTGAGCCTGCAGGGGCCGCACGAAATTCTCGCGATCGTCCGCCTGCTTGCCGAGCCGCCGATCCACTATGTCTATACCGCTTACGAGGATAGCGTGCTGCTGCACCTGCCGTGCGATGGGCTGGCGGCGATTCTCGACGCCGATCCCATTCTCTGGCGCGACATCGCGCTCCTGATGTGCGCGCGGCACGGCGACAGCCTGCGCCAGCTCAACAACCAGAAGCTCGGCTCGCTCGAGCAGCGGATGGCGGCGACGCTCGCCGATCTCGCGCGGATTCACGGCGTCGCGGGCGCGGCGGGCATCGAGCTGGCGCTGCGCCTGCCGCAGGAACAACTCGGCGCGATGCTCGGCGTGACGCGGCAGAGCATCAACAAGCTGCTGCGCGGGTTCGAGACGGCGGGGCTGATCGCGGTCGACTATAATCGCGTCACCATCCTGAGTCCGGCGGCGCTCGACGAGATCGCCGCGAGCGGATGATCCCTTCTCCGGGGCCGTTGGTCTCGTAAGGGGGAACAAGGCGCGCGCAGCCTCGTTGATCCGGCAAGAGGCGCGCCCCTTTCGCCTCTGGAAATCAAGGAGAAATCCCGTGGGTGAAATGAAGGACAAGGCCAAGGGTCTCGCCAACGAAGCCGCCGGCAATGTGAAGCAGGCGGTCGGCAAGGCGACCGGCAACGAACGGCTGCGCGCCGAAGGCGCGGCGCAGGAGCGCAAGGGCGAGGCCCAGAATCTGAAGGGCAAGGTCGCCGGCGCGCTCGGCGACAAAATCTGACGATCGCGCATCGTCACGCAGCGAAAGGCCCCGGAGTTCCCCTCCCCCGGGGCCTTTTATTCTTGGGCGGAGCGGCATTTTCCCCGTCACCCCGGACTTGATCCGGGGTTCCGCTTGTCACGGTCGCTGAGCGGGACCCCGGATCAAGTCCGGGGTGACGAAGATGTCTCAGAACGCAGTTTTGACGCTCGATGCGCCCGCGTCTTACTTCCCGCCCGATGCCACCAGGTCGACGTCGGTCATGCCGCCGTCGCGGCGCGCGAAGACGACATAGGCGAGGTCGCCCTTGGTGCCGCCGAGCATATGCTCGTTGCCGCGCATGCGGTGGTCGCTGGTGTATCCGCCGCGCACCGCCATCGTGTGATAATAGTCGAGCACGCCCTGGATCGAGGCGGCGGTCTGGAAATTGACGACGCGGATGTTGCACTTGCCGCCGGCGACCCCCGCGGCCTCACGCAGCGTCGCGCGCGGATAGACTTTGAACGCGGCGGGCAGGCGGTCGGCCCAGCTGTTGCCATAGGTCAGCTTGGCGTCGCAGCTTCCTTTCTGCTGGTCGCGCGCGAGCGCGCCGATCGTCACCGGGCGCTTCGCGGCGCAATCGCCGTTGCAACCTTCCTCGAAGGGTAGGGCTTTCGGCGCGGCGAGCAATTTGCCCGCGGCCTGCGCCGCCGCGGCTTCGGCGGCGGCTGCCGCCTTGCCGGCCGCGATGCCGGGGACGCCGCCGTCGACGGGCCTGGCGCCCGGCGCCGCGGCGTTGCGGTTCGCCTGGCCGGTCAGCTTGGGATCGACCATGATCTTGTCTTCGAGCGCGCCCTTGACCGCCGGGTCGCCGTCGGTCAGGCCGTCGTCGAGCGGCTGGAGGTCGGCCTTGGCGGCCGGATTGTCGCGGCAGCCCGCCAGCGGCACCGTCGCCGCCACCATCAGGCCCGCGATCAGCCATTTGCCCCGCACGATCATAGCTAACACTCCCTTAATATCTCCTCGGGAATGCCCGATCCTGGTTAAAAAGACCCAAATAAAATGCGTTAACGGGTAAGACTTTGTTAGCCCAAAACTGTGCCGGAGCGAGACGGAAGCGGCTTTGCCCGCGCTCCTCGCAATGACGGGTGCGTCGATATTGGGGCCATCAACTCAATCGGCGAACCGCCCCGAACCCGTCTCGCGCGGCGCGGTGCGGATCAGCCGCGACGTCTCGACCGCGGCCTGGCGGTGGACGACCGCTTGGCGATAGACCGGGTCGGTCACCATCGCCATGAAGGCGCCGCTGCTGGGATATTCGGCGACGAAGATCGCGTCCCAGCTTTCGCCATCGGGGCCGATCACCATCGCCTCCATCGCGCCGCGCCAGACGATGCGGCCGCCGAGCCGTTCGAACACCGCTCCGCTGTCGCGACCGTAGTTCGCATAGGCCTCGGCGCCGCTGAGGTTCGCCTCCGCGAGCGGATGGTCGGCGGGATAGGTCGCCTTGTCCTTGAAACGGACGAGGTTGAGCATGTGGATCACCGTGTCGCGCGGCAGCGCCTTGAAGGCGTCGAACTGCGCGCGTTCGGGGTCGACATGGCGGTCGGTCATGGCTGGAACTCCTTGCGTTTCGCGCGCCAGGCGTCGGCGCTTTGCGTCCAGGCGTCGACCGGGGCGCTTTCGAACGGGGCGGGGAGGCGGGTCGGGCCGCTGTTCGTCGCGCCGAGCCGTTTCGCCAGCGCCTGCGAGCGCGTGTT
Organism: Sphingopyxis sp.; assembly: GCF_025869345.1. GTDB lineage: Bacteria > Pseudomonadota > Alphaproteobacteria > Sphingomonadales > Sphingomonadaceae > Sphingopyxis. The sequence goes on along the minus strand of NZ_JAOZVW010000056.1, from coordinate 583 downwards.
GGCGGGGTCGATGCTGTGCATCAGCTCGGGCCATTTCAGGAATTCGACCGCGAAGTCGCACGCCGCGACCGCGCCCTCGAAGGCGTAGCCCTTGCCGGCGAATTGTGCGCGCACGCCATAGCCGATTTCGGGCGCGGGCCAGCCGTCGGGTTCCCACGGGCCGAGGCGGCCCACCCATTCGCCGCTCTCGCGCTCGATCACCGAGAACATCGAAAAGCCGCGGATATGCCACGCGCCGGCCAGCGTGCACCATTGGCGCCATGCCGCCGAGCGCGGACAGGTGCCGCCGATGAAGCGCATCGTTTCCTCTTCGGCGCACATATCGGCAAAGGCGCCGAAATCCTCGGCCGCGGGCGGGCGCAGGATCAGCCGTTCGGTCACGAGCAGGGGGCCGTTCAGCATGTCTCTTCTCCCGCAGCGATTGGCCGATGTTTGTGCGGCAATATCCTTCGCGGAGCAAGCGCGACCCCGCCGTTACCCCGGACTTGATCGATGATTATCCCTTTCGCATCCGTGGATGCTCCGCTCATCGTCATTGCGAGCGAAGCGAAGCAATCCAGAGCGGTTTACGCCACTCTGGATT
>NZ_JAOZVW010000055.1 GCF_025869345.1 Sphingopyxis sp. | reverse complement strand
CTCGGCTTCGCTCGGGGAATCGGGAAGGCTGGCGCAATTGGTCCGCGAAGAATTGTCGCTCCCCGTCGATCCGCGCGTCGCCGCGATGGCGGCGGCGATCGCCGCCGACTATCCGGGCAGCGCGCGCGCGGTGCTTTTTTACGGGAGCTGCCTGCGCGAGCGCGAGCTCGACGGGCTGATGCTCGATTTCTATCTGATCGTCTCCGACTATGGCGACGCCTATCCGCGGCGCTGGCTGGCGCTTGCGAACCGGCTGATCCCGCCCAATGTCTTTCCGTTCCAGCACGGCGGGCTGATCGCCAAATATGCGGTGCTGAGCGAAGCCGACTTCGATCGGCTGAACGGGCCGGAGACGCGCAACGTGTCGGTCTGGGCGCGCTTCGCGCAGCCGTCGCGGCTCGTCTGGGCGGTCGACGACACCGCAGCGGGCCGCGCGGCCGCGTCGGTGGCCCGCGCCGCGCCGACCCTGCTCGCCGCCGCGGGCGCCCGCGCGGGCGAGGAGCCGCTCGACTGGTGGCGCCGCGCCTTTGCGCTGACCTATTCGGTCGAACTGCGCGCCGAACGCGCGAACCGCGCGCAGTCGGTCGTCGATGCCGATCCCGACCGCTATTGGCGCTTCAGCGAACCCGCCATCGCCGCGATCCCCGCCGGCGCACCGAGCGGCGGCTGGGCGCGCCGCCGCATCGAGGGCAAGCTGCTCAGCGTCGCGCGGCTGGCGAAGGCGAGCCTCACCTATGCCGGCGGGATCGATTATCTGGCGTGGAAGATCAACCGTCACGCAGGGACGAAGATCGAGATCAAGCCCTGGCAGCGCCGCTGGCCGCTGCTCGCGGCGGTCACGCTGGTGCCGCGCCTGATGAAGAGCGGCGCGATTCGCTAGTTGGAATGGCGAGCCTCAATCCGTCCCCGCTCCCCCGCGAAGGCGGGGGTCCATCTCCTGCGCTGTCGTGTTCCTGCGCCGCTGAATATCGATAGGGCGGGAGATGGACCCCCGCCTTCGCGGGGGAACAGTTGGGGTGAGGATGGGGACGGACCTTCTTCGCGCCTTTGCGCCTTTGCGTGAGTCCAAAAAATCTCACGCAAAGGCGCAAAGGCGCGAAGAAGGTCGAAAGAAACGGTGCAGGATGGCGGCACGGCCATAGGCCGGGGCGCATCGCGGCGAGGGAGACGCCTCCGGCGGCGGGGTCAGCCCGCCAGCCGCTGCCCCTCCGCGGGCGCGTTGGTGCGGCGGATCGCCTGGTCGAGCGCGGTGAGGGTGAAGGGTTTGCGCAGCACGTCATGGTCGCCGAAGGCCGCATCCTCGCTCGCATCGCCGGCATAGCCGGTGACGAACAGCACCGGCAGGTCGGGCCAGCGCTGCTTCAGCCCGGCGACCATTTCGGGGCCGGTGAGTTCGGGCATCAGCACGTCGGACAGGATGAGGTCGAAACCGCCGTGCGTGTCGACGAGCGCCTCGGCGTCGAGCGGATTGCTGCACGCGATCGCCGTGTGCCCCAGTTCCTCGACCGCCCCGACCGTCGCCGCGAGGACGCGCTGGTCGTCCTCGACGACGAGGATCGTCAGGGCGTCGGCGGGGGGTGCGGCGTCGGGCGTTTCGCCCGCGTCGTCGCCGGCGGCGAGGCCGGTTTCGGCGCGCGCGACGGGGAGCAGCATCGCGACGCTCGTCCCTTCGCCTTCGGTCGACGATAGCTGCACCTCGCCGCCCGACTGGCGGCAGAAGGCGAAGACCTGGCTCATGCCGAGGCCGGTGCCCTGACCGGCGGGCTTGGTGGTGTAGAAGGGGTCGAAGACGCGTTCGAGCACTTCGGGCGACATGCCGCAGCCGGTATCGATCACCTGCACCGCCAGCGCCGCCGCCTCTTCCTCCTCGTCGCGCAGGGTGCGGATCGTCAGCGATCCATGGCCCTCCATCGCATCGCGCGCGTTGACCGCGAGGTTGAGCAGCGCATTCTCGAACTGCTGGCGATCGGCCCAGCAGGCGAGGCCGGGGACGTGCAGGTCGAGCGTCAGCGCGATGCGGTCGCCGATCGTCCGCTCGATCAGTTCGGCGAAGCTGGTGATGCACGCGTCGACCGGGATCATTTCGGGCCGCGCGGGTTCGGAGCGCGCGAAGGTGAGCAGGCGGCGGGTCAGGTCGGCGGCGCGGTTGGCGCCGTCCATCGCGTTGCTGAGGTGGCGCTGCGCCTTGTCGGGCGCGGTCGCGACGAGCCGCTGCGCGAGTTCGAGCCCGCCGACCACGACCGCGAGCATATTGTTGAAATCATGCGCGATGCCGCCGGTGAGCTGGCCGACCGCTTCCATCTTCTGTGCCTGGCGGAGCTGTGCCTCGGCGGCCGCGCGCTCGGTCATCTCGCTGCGTAGCGCGTCGTTCGCCTGCGCGAGCTCGGCCGTGCGCGCCTCGACCGCGGCCTCGAGCTGCATCGCGCGGTCGCTTTCGAACAGCGTTTCGCGCCGCGCGGCGCGGCGTTCGCTTTCGGCGCGGACGAGCGAGACCGTCGCGGCGATCGCGATCACCGCCGCCGCGGCGCCGAGCAGCGAAAAGAGCAGGACCGCCTGGTTCAGGCTGGCGCGATCCGCCGCCGCGACGCGATTGCGCTCGAACAATATCCGGCGCTCGTTGCGGATGAGGTTGGACAAGAGCCGGTCGATGCGGATCAGCGCGGCATCGTGGCCGGCGGCATTATATTTGGAGATGGCGGCGACGGTCTGGCGGTAATTGGCGCTGAGTGCCGCGTCGCCGAGCTGGGCGCCGCGCGCGTCGAGTTCGGTGGTCAGCTTGCGGACGAGTTCGGCCTGCTCGGGATTGTCGCGGACGTTGCGCTGGAGCAGCGTCAGATATTGCTGCGACAGTCCCCATTGCTGCTGATAGACCCGGCCGTCCTCCTTTTGCAGTCCGACCGCGAAACGGCCGAGCGCGGCTTCGGCGCGGGCCAGCGCCGCGTCGAGGCTGCGCGTCTGCGAGATGATTTCCAGACTGTGCGCCTGCCAGCCGAGCGAGCGGTCGTAGTCGTCGTTGGCGCGGCTGAGCAGCAGGACGAGCGCCCCGACCACGCAGGTCAGGATCGCGCCCAGCCCGATCGTCAGCCAGAAGCGAAACCGCTCTCGCTGCCCCTCGGTTTCATTCTCCAGATCCCGCTCGAACACGCGCTCGTTCTACCGGACAAGCGGCCCGGGGCAAAGGCGCGAAGGACGCAGGCGCCGCGCGCCGCCTCGATTCGCCGCGAAAAGGAATCCGCTGGTCGGCGCGGCCGCCCGCGGCGCGGCGGCTCAGCCCAAAATTCCGGCGCGTCGGCCCGCGCGCTCGAAGCGGGCGAGAATCTCGCCGACCTGCTCGCTCGTATGTTCGGCGCACAGCGAGCAGCGCAGCAGGGTCATCCCCGCGGGGGTCGCGGGCGGGCGCGCGAGGTTGACGTAAAGGCCTTCCTCGAGCAGCGCCTCCCACATCATCGCACCCCTTTCGAGGTCGGGCATGATGACGGCGATGATCGCCGACTGCGGCTCGTCGGTGCCGAGCGTGAAGCCGAGATCGCGCAGCCCCTTGTGCAGCGTCTTCGAATTTTCCCACAGGTGCGCGCGCTTGTTCGATCCGTGCATCAGCTTGCGGATGCTCGTCGCGGCGGTCGCGACGACGCTGGGCGGCAGCGAGGCGGTGAAGACGTAAGGACGGCAGACGAGCCGCATGATCTCGAACTTCGGGTGGTTCGAGACGCAGAAGCCGCCGACGGTGCCGACGCTCTTGCTGAACGTGCCGATGATGAAATCGACGTCGCCGATCACCCCCTGCGCCTCGGCGACGCCGCGGCCGTGCTCGCCGATGAAGCCCATCGAATGCGCCTCGTCGACCAGCACCATCGCGCCATTTTCCTTGGCGATGCGGATCATCTCCTTCAGCGGCGCGACGTCGCCGAGCATCGAATAGACGCCTTCGAGCACGACGAGCTTGCCCGCCTCGGGCGGCAGGCGCTTCAGGCGCTTTTCCAGCGCCTCGATGTCGTTGTGGCGAAAGGCGACGATCTCGGCGTCGCCCATCTTGCAGCCGTCGTAGATCGAGGCGTGGCTGTCGATGTCGAGGATGACATAGTCGCCCTTGCCCGCGATCGTCGAGATGATGCCGAGGTTCGCCTGATAGCCGGTCGAGAACACCATGGCATGATCCATGGCGTAAAACTTTTTCAGCGCCTCCTCGCACTCCTTGTGGCCCTGATAGGTGCCGTTGAGGACGCGGCTGCCGGTGGTGCCGCTGCCGAATTTCTCAAGGGCTTCCTCGCCCGCGGCGATGACGTCCGCGTCGAAGGTCATGCCCATATAATTATAGGTGCCGAGCAGGATCGTCTCGCGCCCGTTGCAGATCGCGACCGTGGGGGAGAGGACTTTCTCCATCACCAGGCTGAACGGGTCGGTGACGCCGGTCGCGAGCAGGTCTTCGCGCTGCTTGATGAGCGGGTCGAATTTCGAGAAGAGGTCGGTCATATCAAATGTCCAAAATCCGTTCGCATCGAGCGAAGTCGAGATGCCCCTCGGCCTTGCGCTATCCCGATGGGTGTCTCGACTTCGCTCGACACGAACGGGAAAGAAAGGTCAGCCCTGCAGCTTTTCGACCGCGGCGATCAGCTGGCCGACAGTTTCGATCTCGGCCTGCTGGTTCATGCTGATGATGATGTCGAACGTGTCCTCGACCTCGGCGACGAAATCCATCACCGTCAGGCTGTCCCATTCGAGGTCGCCCGCGAAGGTGGTCGCGTCGGTAAGGTCGACGCCCTTCTTGTTGAAAGGGGTGATCAGGCCGTAAATCTGGTCCTTGAGGGCGGTGCTCATCGGGTGCGTCCCATTTAGAGGAATGTTGCGTGCGGAAATGCCGCGATGCGTCCCGCATGGCAAGCGAATGCGGCGGGAATCGGGCAGCATCTTGCCGTTCGTGGCGCTTCGTGCCATCCCCCCGGCTGGGCCGCCGACAGGGACGCGACGCGATGGACAGCGAAACAACCGACGCCAAGCCGGACCGGCCGGCCATCAGCTTTCCGCCGAACGCGGTGCATCTGGTGCGCACCAATCAGCAGATCACGATGCAGCTGTCGCAGATGGCGGATCAAAAGGCGTCGATCCTGATGGGCGCGACCTTCGTCGTCTTCACGCTCGCGGTCGGGCAGGCGCGGGGCGGGGGCGGCGCGTTCGCGATGCCGCTGACCGTGCTCGCGACCTTTTCCTTCCTCTCCGCGCTGCTCGCGATCTCGGCGGTGCTGCCGCGCGTCGGCAAGGCGCCGCCCGCCGTCTATCGCGACGGCAAGGATCACAGCAACATCCTCTTCTTCGGCCGCTTCGCGCAGATGGACGAGGATGAGTTCATCGACGCGGTCAAGGCGCGGATGCGGACCGAGGAGGATCTGTACGAGACGATCCTGCGCGACACCTATCAGAACGGCCTGATCCTCGCGCGGCGCAAATATCGTTTTCTGGCCTATGCCTATCGGCTGTTCGTCGTGGGGCTGACGCTGACTTTCATCACCTTCGCCTATGAAATGACGATGATGTGGAGCCAATGACGCCGCAAAGCATTGAATGCGACAATGACGGACGTCTTCATCAGCTACAAGCGCGAGGAACGCGCCCGCTGCCTCTCCATCCACGATGCGCTTGTCGAGCTGAAACTGTCGGTCTGGTTCGACGCGCATATCGAGCCGGGCACCGATTTCGATCGCGAGATCGAGCGGGAGGTCCGCGCCGCCAAGGTCGTGCTCGTCCTCTGGTCGGCGCTCGCGGCCGATAGCGACTGGATTCGCGCCGAGGCGCGCACCGGGCGGCAGGGCGAGCGGCTGGTCGCGGCGCGGCTCGACGATTGTCTGCCGCCGCTCGAATTCGCATCGGTGCAGGCGGTCGATCTGTTCGGCCCGTCCGATTTCAGGACGAGCGAGGGATGGCGTCAGATCGTTCAACGCATCGGCCGCCTCGTCGGCCGGCCCGGGCTCGGCGATTATCTGAGCTGCAAGCAGAGGGCCGACGCCCGGGCTTGGCGTGGCTGGATCGCCGCCCATCCCGGCGATCCGTTGACGGACGCGGCAAAGCGGCATCTCGCCGCGCTGCCCGATCACGATCCTAAGCCTCAGGCAGAGGAAGAGAAGGCGCCGGCGCCCCCCGAAGCCGGGCGGGTGAGCGCTCCTCACTTTCGCTGGGCGGTGCTTGCCGGCGTTGCCGGCGTGCTGCTGCTGTCGGCGGCATGGATATATCGCGGCGGCAGCGCGGCCGCGGACGGCGCTGCGCCGCCTTCCGCCCCGACAGCGACCATATCGCCGCCCCCGCCTGCGGCGATGTCCGACATTACCGAGGCCTTCGTTCCGGGCGACCTCGGCACGGCCGTGTGCGGGACCGGGCCTTTCCCGATCGATTTCGATGCCGATCTTGCCGGCATCACGCCCGAATCGACGGCGCTGCTCGATATGCTGGGCAAGGTGGCCCGCGACTGCGGCGGCCGGGTGGAGATCGCCGCGCCGAACGACCGCATGGCTGCCGTGGTCCAGAATTATCTCGAAGGTCGCGGCGTTCCGCGCTCGAAGATGGACCGCCGCTCGACCGGGGTAGCGGGCGGCCGCGTAGACATAACCCTGCATTAGGGGCTTGCCGCTGACCCGCCTGCTCGCCTATCCGGGCCGGCTATGCTGGAGCAGGCCCATCCCCTGACCGCGGCGCCGCCGCAGACTTTCCGCGCCGAATTTCGCGCGACGCTGGCGCTCGCCTGGCCGCTGGCGGCGGCGAACCTGCTCCAGATGCTCGTCCACGCGGTCGACGTCATCTTCGTGGCAAGGCTCGGCGATGCGGCGCTCGCGGCTTCGTCGCTCGGCGTCGCGATCTTCGGCCTCTTGCTGTGGACCGGCACCGGGCTCGTCGGCGCGTCGGCGCCGCTGATCGCCGCCGAACTCGGGCGCCGCAAGCATAGCGTGCGCGAGGTGCGGCGCACCGTCCGCATGGCGCTGTGGATCAGCCTGCTCGTCTCGCTCGTCTTCATGGGCGTCTGCGCGGCGGGCGGGCCGATCATGCGCGCGACGGGGCAGGAGCCCGAGCTGACGCGTCATGCCGCCAGTTTCCTGCTGATCCTGATGTGGGGCATGTTCCCGATGATCGCGGCGAGCGTGCTGCGCATCTTCGTCTCGGCGCTCGGGCGGCCGACGATCGCGACCGCGATCACCTTCCTCGCTTTGTTCGTCAATGTGTTCGGCAATTGGGTGCTGGTGTTCGGCCATCTCGGCTTGCCCGCGCTCGGCCTCCACGGTTCGGCGCTGTCGAGCATTCTCACCAGCACCGCGATGCTGATCGCCTATGTCGTCGTGATCCAGAGCGACCGGCGGCTGCGGCGTTATCGCCTGTTCGGCAACTGGTGGCGCAGCGAGTGGAGCCGCTTTACCGAGATCCTGCGCATCGGCACCCCGATCGGACTGACCATTCTCGCCGAGGCGGGGCTGTTCACCGGCGCCGCCTTCCTGATGGGGCGGATCGGCGAGGCGCAGCTTGCCGGGCATACGATCGCGCTCCAGATCGCGGCGCTCGCTTTTCAGATTCCGTTCGGGGTCGCGCAGGCGGCGACGATCCGCGTCGGGCTCGCTTACGGCGCGGGCGATCGCCGCGGCATCGCGCTCGCGGGCCGCGCCTCGCTGGGGCTCGGCATCGGCTTCATGGCGCTGACCGCGCTGTCGATGTGGCTGTTTCCGAGCCTTTTCCTGTCGATCTATGTCGATGTCGGTGATCCGAAGAACGCGCTGCTCGTCGGCTTCGCGATGCAGTTCCTCGTCGTCGCCGCCGCCTTCCAGCTCTTCGACGGCGCGCAGACGGTCGCGGCGGGGGTGCTGCGCGGGCTGCAGGACACGCGCATCCCGATGCTGATCGCGGTCTGCGGCTATTGGATCGCGGGCTATGGCACCGCGATCTACCTCGGCTTCTGGACGCCGATGGCGGGGGTCGGCGTGTGGATCGGCCTCGCGGTCGGGCTGGTGGTGGTCGCGGCGCTGTTGCTCACGCGCTGGCGGATGCGGGGACGGCTGGGGCTGTTGCCCTGCTAAATTTGTTTCGCACAAAGACACAAAGGCACGAAGATGTCGTGCCTGCCGCGAAGCGGCTTTCTCTTTCAACGCCGCGCATTGCCGCGCCGATGAAAGAATAGGGGGCCTGTCGGCCCGAGCCTTCCTCTTTGTGGCTTCGTGTCTTTGTGCGAAACAAAAAGAACCACGCGCATCGTCCGTATCGGACATGGAGGGAGAGCGCGGAAAAAATTCCTCCGGTCCCGCTTGACGCCTCCGGGGGTGCGACCCATATGCCCGCCTGTTAGCACTCGTCCCGTGTGAGTGCTAAGTGACATCATTTGCACCTCTGGAGGGATATCCATGCAATTTCGTCCGCTGCACGACCGCGTGCTCGTCCGCCGTATCGAAGCCGAGGAAAAGACGGCCGGCGGCATCATCATCCCCGACACCGCCAAGGAAAAGCCGCAGGAAGGCGAAGTCGTCTCGGTCGGTTCGGGCACCCGCGCCGACGACGGCAAGGTCACCCCGCTCGACGTCAAGGCCGGCGACCGCATCCTGTTCGGCAAATGGTCGGGCACCGAAGTCAAGGTCGACGGCGAAGAGCTGCTGATCATGAAGGAATCGGACATCCTCGGCGTCATCGCCTGAGTCCCGTTCTCACCCGTTTCATAATCTTTTGAAGGAGCATCCACATGGCTGCCAAGGACGTTAAATTTTCGCGCGACGCGCGCGAGCGCATCCTGAAGGGCGTCGACATCCTCGCCGACGCCGTCAAGGTCACGCTGGGGCCGAAGGGCCGCAACGTCGTGATCGACAAGAGCTTCGGCGCCCCCCGCATCACCAAGGACGGTGTGTCGGTCGCCAAGGAAATCGAGCTCAAGGACAAGTTCGAGAATATGGGCGCGCAGATGCTGCGCGAAGTCGCCAGCAAGGCGAACGACAAGGCCGGTGACGGCACCACCACCGCGACCGTTCTCGCTCAGGCGATCGTTCGCGAGGGCATGAAGTCGGTTGCCGCCGGCATGAACCCGATGGACCTCAAGCGCGGCATCGACCTCGCGGTCGGCAAGGTCGTCGCCGATCTCGCCGCGCGTTCGACCCCGGTCGCCGGCAATTCGGAAATCGCGCAGGTCGGCATCATCTCGGCCAACGGCGACACCGAAGTCGGCGAGAAGATCGCCGAAGCGATGGACAAGGTCGGCAAGGAAGGCGTGATCACCGTCGAGGAAGCCAAGGGCCTTGAGTTCGAGCTCGACGTCGTCGAAGGCATGCAGTTCGACCGCGGCTACCTGTCGCCTTACTTCATCACCAATCCGGAAAAGATGATCGTCGAGCTTACCGATCCCTACATCCTGATCTTCGAGAAGAAGCTGTCGAACCTCCAGTCGATGCTGCCGATCCTCGAAGCCGTGGTGCAGTCGGGCCGTCCGCTGCTGATCATCGCCGAGGACATCGAGGGCGAAGCGCTCGCGACGCTGGTGGTCAACCGCCTGCGCGGCGGCCTGAAGGTCGCGGCCGTCAAGGCACCGGGCTTCGGCGATCGCCGCAAGGCGATGCTGCAGGACATCGCGATCCTGACCGCCGGCGAAATGATCAGCGAAGACCTGGGCATCAAGCTCGAGTCGGTCACGCTGAACATGCTCGGCCAGGCGAAGCGCGTCACGATCGACAAGGACAACACCACCATCGTCGACGGTGCGGGTGAAGCCGAGGCGATCAAGGGTCGCGTCGAACAGATCCGCGCGCAGATCGAAACCACGACCAGCGACTATGACCGCGAAAAGCTGCAGGAACGTCTGGCGAAGCTCGCTGGCGGCGTTGCGGTGATCAAGGTCGGCGGCGCGACCGAGGTCGAGGTGAAGGAACGCAAGGACCGCGTCGACGACGCGCTGCACGCGACCCGCGCGGCCGTGGAAGAAGGCATCGTCCCCGGTGGCGGCACCGCGCTGCTCTATGCGACCAAGGCTCTCGACGGCCTCAAGGGCGCCAACGACGACCAGACCCGCGGCATCGACATCGTCCGCAAGGCGATCGAAGCGCCGCTGCGCCAGATCGCGGCCAACGCCGGTCACGATGGTGCGGTTGTCGCCGGCAACCTGCTGCGCGAAAACAACCAGGACCAGGGCTTCAACGCCGCGACCGACGTCTATGAGAACCTCAAGGCCGCCGGCGTCATCGACCCGACCAAGGTCGTGCGCACCGCGCTTCAGGACGCCGCGTCGGTGTCGGGCCTGCTGATCACCACCGAAGCGGCGGTCAGCGAGCTTCCCGAAGACAAGCCGGCGATGCCGATGGGCGGCGGCGGCATGGGCGGCATGGGCGGTATGGACTTCTAAAGTCCGCACCGTTCGGCGCTCAGTCGAAGAAACGGGGCCGGGGGAGCGATCCTCCGGCCCTTTTTCTTGGCCCTTACACTTGTCGTCACCCCGGACTTGATCCGGGGTCCCGCTAAGCGACGGTGACAAGCGGGACCCC
>NZ_JAOZVW010000054.1 GCF_025869345.1 Sphingopyxis sp. | reverse complement strand
CGCCGAGCGGGACCCCGGATCAAGTCCGGGGTGACGAGAGAGAGATATAGTCTATATTCAGGATAGTAAAATATATGGACTATCCTGAATATAGACTATATAGACATGCCATGACCGACACCAACACCCCCCGCCATCCCGATATCGTCATGCCCGCGCTGCTGCGCCACGCCCGCACCACCTATGGCGGGGCGATGCGCCGGGCGCTCGACCGCGCGGGGTTCGACGATATTCCCGCCAATGGACTCTATGTGATCGGCGGCCTCGCGCTCGGGGCCGAGGATGTGCCGCTGAGCGCGCTGATCCAGGATCTGCGCATCTCGAAGCAGGCGGCGGGGCAGCTTGTCGATACGCTGGTGATGCGCGGCTATCTGGAGCGGCAGGTCGACCCTGCGGACCGGCGACGGTTCGTGCTGCGGCTGACCGAGCGCGGCGCGCATGCGGCGGCGGTGCAAGGCAAGGCGCGCGATGCGGTCGACGCGAAGCTGGCGACGCGCGTCAGCGCCGACGACATCGCGGCGGCGCGGCGCGTACTATCGGCGCTGATCGACATCGCGATCGAGGCGCGCGAGCGGACGGCGAACGCGTCCTAAAGCGTCACCTCGGCGTGCTTGCCGAGGTCTCCGCCTTTCATCGTCATGCCGGTGGCGAGCTTGAACAGCCCCTTGATCCCCGGATCGGCGGTCCAGATTTCGGCATCTTCAAGGTCGAAGCGCAGCAGGGCGAGCTTGGGGTCGTCCTTGCCGCCCGGATACCAGGCGGCGATGCCGTTGTTCCATAGCCGGTCGAGCACCGCGCGGTCGTCTTCGCGGCGCAGCGTGCCCGAAATGCAGGCGAAGAGGTCGTGACCCTTCGAGGCGAACTCAGCCATCGCCGGGCCGCCCGCGGCGAGCCGGTTGTCGGTCGCGGTGAAGAACCACCAGGCGCTGTTGGCATCTTGGTCGAGCTGCGCGTTCATCGGGATATGATGCTCGCGTTCGCCGGTCATGCCGACCATCACATAGGGGCTGGCATCGAGCGCCTTCCAGAAGGCTTTCTTGATATCGTCGCTCATCGGTCGAGGCTCCTTGTCGTCCCCCGGATACCCGATCAACGCGCTGGGCGCCGTGATGTTGCTCTGCTCAGCGCCGGCGCGGCTCCGCATAGCTGACGACTTCATATTCGATGCCGTCGGGGTCGAGGAAATAAAAGCGCCGGCCGGGCTCGTAATCGCCATGGTTGAAAGGGACGAGGCCGACCGCCTTGACGCGCATCTCGATCGTGTCGAGGTCATCGACCTGCACGCCGACATGGTTGAGCGGTTCGCCTTTCGGATAGCGCGCGTCGGCGTGTTCGCCTTCGGGGCCGGTATAGAGCGCGACATAGGCGGCGTCGCTGCCGAGGTGGATCGTGCGGCCGCCATCGCGTGCCGGGCCGCGCCAGCGCTCGTGCCAGCCGAAGATCGCCGACAGGATGCCCGCGGTGCGATCAGGATCGCTGACGGTGAGGTTTACATGCTCGATGAAGGGATGCGTCACGAAAAAGCTCCTGATTCGAATTGACGCTCAGGGTATGAAAGCTCAAGTCAGGTTTAGATCAAGAGCAATTTACCGTTGCGAGGAGGAGAAGGCCATGCATCGCACCGACCTGATCGCGATCGGCGAACTGGCCGCGCGCACCGGGGTCGCGGTGTCGGCGATCCGCTTTTACGAAGCGAAGGGGCTGCTCGCGGCGCTGCGTTCGGGCGGCGGGCAGCGGCGCTTCCTGCGCGCCGACATCCGCCGCGTTTCCTTCATTCTGATCGCGCAGCAGATGGGGCTCAGCCTCGAGGAGATCGCGGCCGAACTTGCTGGGCTGCCGGCCGGGCGCACGCCCAATGCCGCCGACTGGACGCGGATCAGCACCGAGCTGCGCACGCGCATAGATGCGCGGATCGCGGCGCTCGAACGCACGCGCGAACTGCTCGATCAGTGCATCGGCTGCGGCTGCCTGAGCCTCAAGAAATGCGGGCTCTACAACCGCGGCGACAAGGCGGCGCAGCGCGGGGCGGGGCCGCGCTATCTGCTCGGCGACCGGGCAGGGGAGATTGCCGACGTCGATTGACGGATGGACGGTGCCGGATAAAAGGCAATGATATGAAATGATTTGGAGAGGTTCGATGAAAGCGCTCTTCCCCGTCCTGTTCATCGCCGGTGCGATGCAGGCCGCTCCCGCGCTGGCCGAGGATGCGGCGGTTTCGCCGTTGATCGGCACCTGGGCGGTCGATGTCGCGAAGCTGCCGATCCCGCCCGAGGCGCGGCCGAAGAGCGTCACGATCACCTATAGCGACGCGGGGGCGGGGCAATGGCGGACGCTGGTCGACGTGACGCTGCCCGACGGGAAGATGGTTCGGGCGAAGTCGACCTGGGCTCCCGACGGCAAACCCGTCCATGTCGAGGGCAATCTGGAGGCCGACACCGTCGCGACGCGAATGCCCGAGCCGAACGTCATGGTCACCGCCCTCGCGCTCGGCGGCGTGCCCGGATCGATGCGCACCTATACGGTGTCGCCCGATGGCAAGACGATGACCGAAACGGTCGTCTTTTTCACCAAGGACGGCACGCCCGGAATGCGCACGAACCTGTTCAACCGGGTCAAGTAGCGGCGGGCGTCAGGCCGCGGCGAGCCGTTCGATGTCGGGCGCGCCGGCGAGCCAGGGGCCGAAGCGGGCACCGATCTCGCGGAAATGGGTCGATGCGCGGTGCGCCTCGACCGCCGCGGCGTCGTCATAGCATTCGAGCACCTTGTAGGTGCCGGTCTCGCCGGTGCGGAACAGGCGATAGAAGCTGTTGCCGGGTTCGTCCGCGTTCACCGCGGCGGCGAGTTCGGCAAAGGCCGCCTCGAAATCCGCTTCCTTGCCGGGCTGCACGCGCAGCGTCGCGATCACGCCGATGGCACTCATATCTCTCTCCTTTTCAGGCGCGAAGGTCGGGATCGACCTCCCAGCCCTCTTCGACCTGGATGCCGAAGCTGTTCAAAATCATCGAAACCTGGGTGTATTGGCCGACGGTGAAGACCAGGTCCATGCGGCCCTTGTCGCCGAGCGGCGCGAGCGCCGCCCAGGTCGCATCGGTCACGAAATGCTGCCCGGTCAGCTCGTCGGTCGCGCGCAGCATAGCGCGGTCTAGGTCGCTCCAGCCGTCCGCGTCGGGGCCGGCCTTGATCCGCTCGATCTCGGCTTCGGACAGGTCGCAGCCGAGACCGATGCGCTTGTGCTGCGTCCATTCGTAGCCCGAGCGGCAATTATATCCCGTCCGCAGGATGACGAGTTCGCGGTCGCGTTCCGTCAGCGCGTTGCGGCGCGAGAGGATATAGCCGCCCCAAGCGAGGAAAGCGGTCAGCGCTTTCGGCGCGTGCGCGAGAGTGCGGAAGATGTTGAGCACCCGCCCGCCGCCGACTTTGCCGCCATCGTTTTCGAGAAAGGGGGCAAGCGCGGCGCGCTGGTCGGCATCGAGCCGGTCGAGATCGACCGGCTCGATACGCGGAGCGTTCAGGCGCAAATCAGAAGACCTCGAACAGGCCCGCCGCGCCCTGGCCGCCGCCGATGCACATGGTGACGACGGCGTATTTGACGCCGCGGCGCTTGCCCTCGATCAGCGCGTGGCCGACGCAGCGCGCGCCGGTCATGCCGAACGGGTGGCCGATCGAAATCGAGCCGCCGTTGACGTTGAGCAGCTCGTCGGGAATGCCGAGCTTGTCGCGGCAATAGAGCACCTGCACCGCAAAGGCTTCGTTGAGTTCCCAGAGGCCGATGTCGTCCATCTTGAGCTCGAAGCGTTCGAGCAGCTTCGGAATCGCGAACACGGGGCCGATGCCCATCTCGTCGGGCTCGGTGCCCGCGACCGCCATGCCGACATAGCGGCCGAGCGGGGTCAGGCCGCGCTTTTCGGCGACCTTGGCTTCCATCACGACACACGCCGACGAACCGTCCGAAAGCTGGCTGGCGTTGCCCGCGGTGATCGTGTGGCCTTCGCCCATCACCGGCTTGAGGCCCGCGAGCCCTTCGAGCGTCGTGTCGGGGCGGTTGCACTCGTCCTTGTCGGCGACGACCTCCTTGTAGGAAACCTCCTTGGTCTCCTTGTCGACCACCGCCATCGTCGCCTTGCAGGGGACGATCTCGTCGTCGAACTTGCCTGCGGCCTGCGCGGCGGCGGTGCGCTGCTGCGACCGGAGCGAATATTCGTCCTGCGCCTCGCGGCTGATGTTGTAGCGCTTGGCGACGACCTCTGCCGTGCCGATCATCGGCATGTAGATGTCCTTGTGCATCGCCAGCAGTTCCTGGTCGGCCTCGAAGAAGGTCTTGCCGCTGCCGCTGACCTTCGAGATGCTCTCGACGCCGCCCGCGACGACGATGTCCTGGCGGTCGACGATGATCTGCTTCGCGGCGGTCGCGATCGTCATCAGGCCCGACGAGCACTGACGGTCGATCGACATGCCGGGAACGGTGACGGGCAGCCCGGCGCGCAGGCCGATCAGCCGCGCGACGTTCATCGTCTGCGAACCCTGCTGCATCGCGGCGCCGAACAGGACGTCGTCGATGGCCGCGCCCTCGACTCCCGCGCGCTCGACCGCGGCGGCGACCGAATAGGCGCCGAGCGTCGGCGAGGTGGTGTTGTTGAACGAGCCGCGCGCCGCTTTGGTCAGCGGGGTGCGGGCGGTGGAAACGATGACGGCGTCACGCATGATAAGGGTCCTTCTGCTTGGTTCCGATTATCTTTTCGGGGGAGGTCGGCCGGATATTTCCGCTCAGACGAAGAATTGCGTAATCCATTCGGCGATCAGCGCGGGCTTTTCCTCGCCCTCGATCTCGATGCTGATCTCGTTGGTCTGCTGCCACTGGCCGGGGCGCTTTTCGTCGAGTTCGAGCAGCTTGACGTGGCTGCGCACGCGCTTGCCCGAGCGGACGGGAGCGAGGAAGCGGACCTTGTTGCCGCCGTAGTTGACGCCCATCTTGACCCCGCCGACCTTCGGCCCGTCGGTGCTCGCGCCGAGCATCGGGATCAGCGACAGCGTCAGGAAGCCGTGGGCGATCGTGCCGCCGAACGGCGTCAACTTCGCCTTTTCGGCATCGACATGGATGAATTGGTGATCGCCCGTCGCATCGGCGAACTTGTTGATCATCTCCTGATCGACGAGCACCCAGTCGGACGTGCCGAGATGTTCGCCGACCTTGGTCTGCAGTTCCTGCGGCGTGATGCTAGCCATTCGCATTCCCCTCAATCATTGGTTCGGGGCGCGTTCTAGGCCTCTCTTGCCGCATTGCACAAGAGCGAAGGGCTTTGGCTACGGCGCCGTAACGTCAGTCCGGCTTGCCGGGCTTCGCGGCGCTTGCCCGGGGCTTCGGGGACTCGGCGTAGGGCATGATCATCGTGCCGTCAGGGGCGGCGGTGAAGGTGGTTTGCGTCGGATAGGCGAAATCATAGCCCGCCTCGCCAAGCGCCGCGACGATGCGGATCGCGACATCGCCCCGCGCCGCGATGACCTCGTCGTAATTGTCGCTGAACACGTCGAACACCAGCTCGAAATCGAGGCTCGACGGGTTGAAGGCGACGAAGCTCGACCGGATGAATTCATGTCCTGCCGCCTTCACCTGCTCTTCGAGCAAGGCAGGGAGCGCGCGGAGTTTTTCGGGGCTCGTCTGATAGATGATGTTGAGGACGAAGCTCACCCGCCGGCGGTGGAGATGCGCGAAATTGGTGATCTCCTTGCTGAGCAGATTGGTGTTGGAGATCACCAGAAGCTCGCCGTTCACCGAGCGCAGCCGGGTGCTCTTGAGGCCGATGCGCTCGACCGTCGCGGTGCTCGTATCATATTTGATCGTCTCGCCGACCCGGAACGGCCGGTCGAAGATGATCGAGAGCGAAGCGAAGAGGTCGGAGAAAATGCCCTGCGCGGCGAGGCCGATCGCGATGCCGCCGATGCCGAGCCCGGCGACGAGGCCGGTGACGTTGACCCCCATATTGTCGAGGATGACGATCGCGGCGATGGCGAACAGCGCGACGCTGATCAGCAGCCGGATGATCCCCATCGCGTTGCTGAGCGTTTCGTTGTGCCCTTCGGCGGCGCGGCGCTGGATGAGGCCCAGCACGATCTCGCGCGCCCAGATCGCGACCTGCATCACCACCGCGATCGTGAAGACGAACTGGATGAGCTGCAGGATCACCGCGGGCGGCTGGGCATAGCCCGCAACGAGGCGGATCGCGACGATCGCGAGCACCGTCGATTTGGTCTTGTGCAGGACGCGCCCGGCGATGTGGGTAAAGCTCATGTCGGCGTCGGCCGATTGCGCGAGCTTGAGCGCGAAGCGCCGGGCCATCGTCAGCAGGGCATAGATGACCAGCCCGACGCCGATCGCGATGCCGATCTGCAGCCAGTGGCTGTTCACCCAGGCGACGCTCGCGTCCCAATAATGGCGCAGGTCGTCCAGCGGGCCGGGCGTCGCGGACGGGGCGGCGGCGGGTTGCGTGGCAGCGGTCTGGGCGGCGGCGAGAAGCGAAAGGGTCACATCATCCTCTTGGCGGATCGGGCGGAACGAAGCAACGCCGCGGCGTCGGGCGCGCGTTCGAGATAGGATAGAAAGCCGCGTTCGTAACGCGAAAGATATTGGGTCTCGCGCAGGCCATGGGGCAATAGCGCACCGGCTCCGCTCATGGTTCCTGCCGCCGCCCGATACGAGCCCCGTCAGGCTGGCGGGGAACCCGGAAATCCCTGCCGCGCGGGAACCTGCGCCGGGCGCGCCATCAGCGGGCGCCATCCGGACTCCTTTTCGCGCCGCCGGACATAGGTCGACAGCCCGATTTCGAGTGCGAGCATCATGTAGATGAAGGGCTGGAACGCGATGCCGACGAACAGCGAGCCGACCATATAGACGATATGGCCGTGCTGGAGGGCGGTCGCGAGCGGTGCGATCCATTGCTCCTCGGCGCGCCGGGTATGTCTATAGCGCCGCCGCAGCCGTTCGAGTTGGACGATGCCGACGCCGTGGAGCAGCAGCCAGAGCGCGAGGCCGGGATAGCCCTGTTCGCCGAGCATCTCGAAATAGCTCGAATGATAGGCGCGCGCCTGATCTTCATAAACGATCGGTTCGGCGGACTGCGGCGCATCGGGGTCGTAGCTGCCCGCGGCCATGTGGACCCGGACATGGTTTTGAAGATAGGCGTTGAATCCGCCGCCGAACGGGTGATCCTTGGCATAATCCCAGGTCCATTTCCACACCGCGACGCGGGTCGAGGCCGATTCGTCGGACTGGTAGCCCTCGATCGTTTCCATGCGCTGGGTGTAGCTTTGCGGCAGAAAGGGAATCGCCGCGGCCACGAACAGCGCACCGCCGACCAGGTAGAGGATTCGATGCTTGACCGCGCGGAGCGACAGGATCGCCAGCACGACGAGGCATACCAGCCCGGTGCGCGCCTGTGTCCCCACCGGCAGCAAGATGCAGGCGAAACAGAGCGCGAAGCAGAAGAGCGATACGCGCCAGTCGGGCGGGAAGATCGTTCCGTGGCGCCGGTACCAGAGGATCAGCGGAATGATCGAAATGCCGACGGTCGACATGATCGACCCTTCGTAGAGGCCGAAATCCTCGTTGACCAGCAGTTGCAGCGCGCCATAGCCGCCCCCGCCCGCGGCGGTCTTGATCCCGCCTGCGATCGCGATCGCGGCGGCGGATAACAGCATGATGAGCGCCAGCGCTTCGATGCGGAGCTTGGTGCGCAGGGTCAGCGGGAGGAAAATCGCCCAGACCAGCGCTTTCCACACCCAGCTCCACTTGTCCTGTGCCTCGACGGGGAAATCGGCCTGAATGGTGGTGATCCCGCAATAGACGAGCAACAGGAGGAGCAGGACCTGCCGCCCCGACCATCGCGTGTCGCGCTTGTCGTCGAAGACGAGCCAGCCGCCGATCGCGAGCCCGAAGACGATCAGCGAGATCGGGATGGAGTTGATCAGGAAATAGCTCAGCCGCTGCGGCGCGACGATATCGATATAGCAAAAGCAGAGGACGAACAGGAACGGCTTCCTGAACCCGACGCCGATGAACGCGAACAGAAAGGCGACGAGCGCAATGTCACGCATCGCCCGACGCGTCCCTTGCGGTGTTTTCGGCCCCGGCTTCGGCGTTACGGCGCTGCTGCCAAAGCTTGCGCGGACTCACCTCATGATCGAGGTCGTCGCGATAGAGCAGGCGCCACAACGCGATCGCGATCAGCAGGTGCGTCAAGCCAATGGAGAAATTGTCGACCATATCAGCTGTGCCGCCTAAGCTATTGGGGTTGACGCCGCGTTAAGGCTTATATGTCAAAGCACTGACCCTATGACCCGCTTGCCCCGCATCCTTCACGTCCTCGACCATAGCCTGCCCGCGCACAGCGGCTACACCTTTCGCACGCGCGCGCTGATGAAGGCGCAGATCGCGAAGGGCTGGGAGGTCGCGGGGGTCACCGGGGTGCGGCATCCGAACCCCGGGCCGGACGTCGAGACCGTCGACGGGCTGACCTTTCACCGCACGCCGCCGATCGCGCCGGTGCGCTCGCCGATCCGCGAATGGCGCGAGATCGCGGCGCTCGCGGCGCGCACCGAAGCGCTGGCGCGGGAGTGGAAGCCCGACCTGCTCCACGCGCATTCGCCGGTGCTCGACGGGCTCGCGGCGCTGCGCGCGGGCAAGCGGCTCGGCATTCCGGTCCTCTATGAAATCCGCGCCTTTTGGGAGGATGCGGCGGTCGGCAACGGCACCGGGCGCGAGGGGAGCGCGCGCTACCGGCTGACGCGGTGGCTCGAAAGCCATGCGGTCAAATCGGCCGACGCGGTCGCGGTGATCTGCGAGGGGCTGCGCGGCGACCTGATCGCGCGCGGCGTCGACCCGGAAAAGATTGTCGTGTCGCCCAACGGCGTTGACCTCGACCTGTTCGGCAGCCCGCTGCCGCGCGAGGAGGCGCTGGCGGCGGAGCTTGGCATTGGACCAGGCGACGCGGTGATCGGCTTCATCGGCAGCTTCTACGACTATGAGGGGATCGACGACCTGATCGCCGCGATGCCGGCGCTCGTCGCCGCGCAGCCGGGCGCGCGGCTGCTGCTCGTCGGCGGCGGTCCGATGGAGGCGGCGCTGAAGGCGCAGGCGGCGGCCTCGCCGGTGGCCGACCGGATCCATTTCGTCGGCCGCGTTCCGCACGAAGCGGTCGAGCTCTATTATTCGCTGATCGACATCCTCGCCTATCCGCGCAAGAAGATGCGGCTCACCGATCTCGTCACCCCGCTGAAGCCGCTCGAGGCGATGGCGCAGGGCAAGCTGGTCGCCGCGTCGGACGTCGGCGGGCACCGCGAACTGATCGAGGACGGGACGACCGGGACGCTGTTCGCGCCTGACGATCCGGCCGCGATCGCCGCGGCGCTGTCGGACCTGCTCGAACGGCGCGACCTGTGGGACGAACGGCGGCGGACGGCGCGACTCTTCGTCGAGACGCATCGTAACTGGTCGTCAAACATTTTGCGTTACGAGCCGGTTTACCAACGCCTGCTCCGGGCCGCCGCGTGACGAGATTCGGGAACGATATGGACGACGAGAACGAAGCGCCGAAAATCAGCCGGGTCCGTACGGTGCTGCGCGCGCTGGGGCCGGCCGTGCCCGCGGTGATCGGCGCCGCCGCGCTGACCTTTTTGTTCGCGGCGGTGATGCCGATGGCGTGGGTCGCCGGAATCAGCTGGAATCTCTATCTTGACCGGCTGTCCGATTTCTTCGTGCCGCCGGTGGGCAATGCCGCGCGGCTCGTGCTGGCGTTCGGCATGGCCGCCGTCGCCGCCCTGATCGCGGCCTTCATCGCGCTGCTCATCGCCGAGCCCGAGCAATCGGGGCTTGCCGCGCTCGGGCGCCGGATGCGGCGGAACGAGCGTGTCGATGACGATGCCGACGGCGAGGCGCCGGTTCGCCGCCGCCGCGCCGACCTGCACCCCGACGACCCGCCGCGCCCGCCGATTCGCGCCGGCCGCGACCTTCCCGCGCTGGGACTGGGGCCGATAGCCGCGCCCGGCGAATCCGCCGCGGCCACGGCGGCCCCCGAGGCAACCCCCGAGACGATCGATGCGGTCACGATCGATGCGGTCGCCACGGATGCGATCGGGGAGGACGAGTTGATTCTCGCCGACCTCGCGCCCGTCGAAATGGACGAGCCCGGCGCCGAACCCTGGTTGCAGCCGGTCGACCGCGCCGGTCCCGCTCTGCCCGATCCCGCCGACAATTCGCTCGGCGCGATGGTCGCGCGCTTCGAGGCGGGGCTTGCGCGCCGCCGTCCCGAATCGGCTGCCGCGCCGCCCATTCCGGTGCCCGCGGCGCCGCTCGATGCCGACGGCGAAGGCGAAATCGACTTCGCGCTTGAGGCGGCACTCAGCACGCTGCAACGGATGAACCGTTCGACGGCGGGTTAGAGCGGCGAGCCCTTAATCTGGCCTATCGTTGGGGTGATGCCGATTTAATGCCCGACGGATTAGGGATTGTGGGGATTCAGGCTTCAGCTTTACGATTATGGAAAAACCCTGTTCCCCCGCGAAGGCGGGGGTCCAGAGCAGCCCTGCG
>NZ_JAOZVW010000053.1 GCF_025869345.1 Sphingopyxis sp. | reverse complement strand
CGACGGCGCTAGAGGATTCTTCGCCCCCCCGCACTGGACCCGGGTTCCCCCAACCCAACGCCCGAAACGCGGGCCCCCGGAACAAGTCCGGGGTGACGGATGGAGGAATGGCAACATGATGACCACCTTGGGCGAAGCCGCGCGCGCGGTGCTGCTGACGCCGGACCCGCACGACAAGCGCCGTGCGGCGCGCGCGCTGGCGCGGGCGTGGCGGCGCGGTGAGCTCGCGCATCGCTGCGATACCCCGATGCCCGATCGTCCGGCGTGGCCCGAAAAGCCCGAATTGCTGCCGCCTAACCGGATGCCGCGCCGCCGCAAGGGCGGGTCGGATCGCGGGCGGATCGCGATGCTCCACGCGCTCGCGCATATCGAGTTCGTCGCGATCGACCTCGCGGTCGATCTCGTCGGGCGCTTCGGCGGCGCATTCCCGCGCGACTTCGTCGATGACTGGATCGGCGTCGCCGCCGACGAGGCGATGCATTTTGCCTTGCTCGACCGGCGATTGCGCCAGCTTGGCAGCTTCTATGGCGAACTCCCCGCTCACGCCGGTTTGTGGGAAGCCGCGGAGGCGACGCGCGACGATGCGCTGGCGCGGCTCGCGATCGTCCCGATGGTGCTCGAAGCGCGCGGGCTCGACGTCACGCCCGCGACCGTCGAACGCTTCCGCGCTGCCGGAGACGCGCCATCGGCGAAGATTTTATCGCGTATTTACAAGGATGAAGTCCGGCATGTGCGCGCCGGCACAGCCTGGTTTAACCAAAAGTGCGACGAAATGGGATTCAACGCCGTCGAAACGTGGCAAAGCCTCGTAAAATCGCGATTTCGGGGCTCCGTTAAGCCGCCGTTCAACGACTCGGCGCGCGGCGAAGCCGGTTTAACGCAAGACTATTACGCCGTTATTGCTTGGTAAGGCTTGGGCCGTCATCAACACTCGCGGGCAGGGACAAGTTCCCATCCGAACATAACATCCGGCACCAGCGGCCCTTAAGAAAGGGCACTGGCGACAAGGACTGCGGGGTCGATACGTGCGATACGCTTCTCTGGCGCAAAAGTTTCATCTTGGCCTCATTGTCTGCGCCGGCGCGCTGACGGGTCTTGCCGCTCCGGCGGCGTACGCGGCGGACGCCGCCGGTGCCGATGCCGGCATCGCCGTTCCCGACGAACCCGATCAGGACAATTTCCCCGCGAGTCTGGTCGCGCAGACCGAGGATCGGGAAGCGCGCGCGATCTTCCAGGCGTGGAAGCGCCTCGACACCGGCCTGGCGGCGAACATCGGCGTTTCGGTGCCCTCGCGCCGCCCGATCGAGCAGATGTCGCTCTCCTCTTCCTATGGGATGCGCGTTCATCCGATCACCGGCAAGCTCGCGCGTCACAACGGCGTCGATATTCCGGCGCCCTATGGCACCCCCATTTACGCGACCGCCGACGGCATCGTCGGCCGCGCCCAGCGGCTCGGCGGCTATGGCAATTATGTCGAGATCGAGCATGGCAACCAGATCGAGACGCGCTACGGCCATATGTCGTCCTACATCGTCCGCTCGGGTCAGCAGGTGAAGAAGGGCGACGTGATCGGCTATGTCGGCTCGACCGGCCGCTCGACCGGCAATCACCTTCATTATGAAGTCCGCATCGAAGGGTCGCCGGTCAATCCGCTGCCCTTCTGCGCATCGGATTCGATGACGATCGCGGCGATGACGGGTAACAAGAAGCTCGCAATGGGCGGTCCCGAATAAGGCTTCTCTGGGTCGGAGAGGAGGGGCGCCCCACGGTAAACGGCCGGGGCGCCCTTTTCATTTGAGCGCACGCCTCCTATCTTGCCGCCATGGCCACGCAGATTTCCGACATTAGCCTGTCCCCCGCCGCCGCGGCGCGCGTCCGCTGGATCGCGACCCGCAAGGGCGATGCCGAGGCGGCGCTGCGCCTCGCGGTCGACGGCGGCGGCTGTTCGGGCTTCACCTATCGCTTTGGCCTCGCCGAGAGCATCGACGCCGATGACGTCGTCACCGAAACCGACGGGGTGAAACTGGTCGTCGATTCCGTAAGCATCGATCTGGTGCGCGGCTGCGTCGTCGATTTCGTCGATTCGCTCGGCGGATCGTCGTTCAAGGTCGAAAATCCCAACGCGGCTTCGGGTTGCGGATGCGGATCGAGCTTCTCGATTTGAGCCGTCCCTTATGATTTCGTCATACCGGACCCGTTTCGGCATCCATCCGTCCTTTCATCAGGCGCAGCGCCAGTTGGTTTCACGCGAAGACGCGAAGCCGCGAAGAAGAAAGCTTGGGCCGACAGGCCCCATCGTCTTTTAATGGTGCGGAATGTCGTGACATCGAAAGAAAAAAGCCGCTTCGCGGCCAGCACGATCTCTTCGCGTCTTCGCGTCTTCGCGTGAAACAAATAGGCGCCACCCTGCCGGACGAGCGCTGACGCATTGATGCTGCAACAAGTTCAGGGTGACGAAGGGGCTGGGATCGGCCCTGTCTTCCTGTCATAGCGGGCGCATGAAAGTCGCGACCTTCAACATCAACGGGATCAAGGCCCGCCTGCCGCGCCTTGTCGAATGGCTCGAGGAAACGCAGCCCGACGTCGCCTGCCTGCAGGAGCTCAAGTCGAGCGACGAGACGATGCCGACGAAGGAGATCGAGGCGGCGGGCTACGGCTTTCTCTATCACGGGCAAAAGGGCTTCAACGGCGTCGCGATCCTCGCCAGGGGGACCGAGCCGGTCGAAATCCAGCGCGGCCTTGCGGGCGAGGCCGAGGACGAGCAGTCGCGCTATCTGGAGGCCGACGTGTTCGGCGTGCGCGTCGGCTGCATCTACCTGCCCAACGGCAATCCGCAACCGGGACCGAAATTCGATTACAAGCTGCGCTGGATGGCGCGGCTGCGCGAACGCGCGAAGGCGCTGCTTGCCGCCGAGGTGCCGGCGATCCTGACCGGTGATTATAATGTCATCCCGCACGACGACGATGTCTGGGACCCGCGCGCGATGGCGAGCGATGCACTGATGCAGCCCGATTCGCGCGATGCCTTTTTCCGCATCCTCGGCGACGGCTGGACCGACGCGATCCGCAGCCGCCACCCGGCGGGAGGCGTCTGGACCTTCTGGGACTATCAGGCGGGCGGCTGGCAGCGCGACCATGGTTTCCGCATCGACCATCTGCTGCTCAGCCCGGCGATGGCCGACCGGCTGACCGATGCCGGGGTCGACAAGGATCATCGCGGGCGCGAAAAGGCCAGCGACCACGCGCCGACCTGGGCGGTCTTTGCATGAGCCTGCTGTCGGCCGATCATCTGGCCGACGCGCCGCTTTTCGCGGGACTGGGTGAAGCCGAACGCGCCGAGCTCGCCGACGCCTTCGTCCCGCGCCATTTCGCAGACGGCACCGCGATCCTCGTCCAGAACGAACGCGCCGAGGGGCTGTTCCTGATTGATCAGGGGCGTGTCGATATCGGCAAGCGGCTGCCCGGCGGCGGATTGGCCCTGCTGGCGACGGTCGGGCCGGGCGAGGTGATCGGCGACATGGCGCTGATCGGCCGCGATCTGAGGCGGTCGGCGATGGGCATCGCGCGCGGTCCCGTCGCGACCTGGTATCTGCCCGCCGACCAGTTCCGCGCCGCGCTGGCGCGGCTGCGTCCCGCGTCGCTGCAATTGCAGGCCGAGCTCGGGCGGCTGATCGCCGGGCGCGTCGTCGCCAAGGCGGCCGATATCGCGGCGCTGCTGGTCGCCGAGCCCGACGCCTTCACCCCCCGGCCGCAGCGCGGGCTCGCGCCGGTGATCGAGGAGGGCTTCACGCCCGAAGCCTTTCTCGCGAAATTGCCGTGCTGCGCGGCGATGACGCCGGCGCAGCGGCTCGCCTTCTGGAACGCCGGTGAGCGGATCGAGGCACCGGCCGACGCCGACCTCGCGCCCGTCGGCGGAGCGGCGGACCGGGTCTGGCTCGTCGTGCGCGGCGCGGTGCGCAGCGCGCTGCCGCATCGCGGCGGCATCTATCAGCTCACCGTAACCGGTCCGGGCCAACTCGTCGGCATCGCCGCGATGCTTGCGGGCAGCACGCACGACCGGTTGCTCAGGACAAGCGAGCAGGCGACGCTGCTCGCCTTCGATCGCGCGACCTTTGCCGAGATGATCGAGACCGGCGACGCGCTGAGCCGCGAGCTCGGCGCGTCGGTCAACGCCGATCTGGTCACCGCGCTCGATGCGCTCGATCAGGTCGAGGCGCGCATCCTCGCGATGCGGCGCGGCCACGCGGTGGCGGCCTGAACGCAGCAGCAAGGGAAGAGGATGACCGAAAGCAAAGCCTATCAGGTTGCCGACTGGAACGGCCGCAGCGGAGAGCAATGGGTCGCCAACCAGGCGCGGCTCGATGCGATGCTCGCCGCGTTCGGCGACGCGGCGATTGAAGCGGCAGCGATAGGGGAGGGCGAGCGGGTGCTCGACGTCGGCTGCGGTGCCGGCGCCACCAGCCAGGCGCTCGCCGCGCGCGTCGGGCCGCGCGGGCAGGTGCTAGGCGTCGATATTTCGGCGCCGCTGATCGACCGCGCGCGGGCGGCGGCTCCGGCCGGTGCGCCGCTGACTTTCGAGCTTGCCGATGCGGGCACCGCGGCGCTGCCCACACGGGCGTTCGACCTGCTGTTCTCGCGCTTCGGGGTGATGTTCTTCGACGATCCGGCGGCGGCTTTCGCGCATATGCGCGGGGCGTTGAAGCCCGGGGGACGGCTGGCGTTCGTCTGCTGGCGGGGCGGGGCGGAGAATGACTGGGTGCGCCTGCCGATGGCGGCGGTCGCGGACCTCACTCCCCTGCCGCCGCCGCCCGATCCTGAAGCGCCCGGCCCCTTCTCGTTCGGCGATCGGGGCCGCGTCGCGCGCATCCTGACCGATGCGGGATTCGCCGACATCTCCATTACGCCTTTCGATCACCCCGTTCCCTTCGGGCATGGCGCGACGCGCGAGGCAGCGGTCGACAATGCGGTGGACATGGCCTTTCAGGTCGGCCCGCTGGCGCGCCTGCTCGCCGAGCAGCCGGATGAGATTCGCGCGCGGGCCGCGGAGGCGGTGCGGCGCGCGTTCGCGGCGAAACCGGGCGACCACTCGGTGATGATCGACGGCGCTGCCTGGATCGTCACCGCGCGCAATCCGGCGGGGTAGCGCAAGGCCGATGGGTGTCTCGACTTCGCTCGACACGAACGGGATTGGGGTGATGCCGATTTAACGCGCTGCTCTTTAGCGCAGCCTATCGCGCCAGCGGCACCACGCGGAACGCGGGGCGATTTCCGTCCATTTCGGCATGGATCATCGCATATTCGGGCACCGGCATCCACGTCGCGCTGTTCGACGATAGCGGCTCCGACGCGACGATCACCGCGCGCGGTTCCTCCTCGCCGCCGATCATCTGCCACTCGCCGTCGTGCAGGCCGTAATCGCGCCCGGTCGTGAACCACATCGACAGGAAATTCATGTTCGCTTCGTGGAGCTGGTCGGGCGACCCGGTGCGGTAATGGCCGAAGTCGAAGCAATGGCGCAGCCCCAATATCTGCCGCCCCGTGGTGACGAACAGGTTGCAGCTCGACGAGATGGCGATGCCGTGATGCCGCCGCGCCGCCTCGATCAGGTCAACCGTCCGCTGCACCGCCGCGATCAGCGCGTTGCGCGCCGGCTCGACCCGCCAGTCGGGAAGCTGCGACAGCAGCAGCGCGTAGACCCACTCGCTGTCGGTCGATCCCGAAATCTGCGCGAGCAGTTCGGGGTCGATGTCGGCCATCAGCGTCCCCTTCATCTCGCCGATGCGATAGATGTCGCCGTTATGCGCCATCGCGACCGCGGCGCCGGGAAAGTGAAAGGGGTGGGTGTTCTGTTCGCTGACCTTGACGCTGGTCGAATAGGCGACGCCGCGGACGTGCGCGATCACGCATTCGGCGCGCGTCTTGATCGCCAGCGATTTCAGATTGCCGTCGAAAATGGGAAGCGAGGGCGAGCGATAGCGGTGCGGCAGCTCGGGAACGAAGCTGGCGCTGTCCCACGCCATCATCCCGAACCCCGCGAGGTTCAGCATATGCAGCATCCGCGGCATATAGGCCTGATTGACGAGGCTGCTATCGGGCTTGAACAGCAGATCGTCGAGCTGCACCGGCTCGCCCAGATACATCATCGCCCGGCACATAGATTGCCCCCGCCCGCTGGTTGTGCGCGAAGCCTACACCGCTTGCGGGGTCAAGGCGAGCGGTGGATCAGAGCGGCTTGTCGTAAATCTGGTAGACGCGGTTCACCGTCGCGTTGATCGCCTCGGCGACCGCATTCATCCCCTGATTGTCGTCGAGCACCCAGCCGATATCGCCATGTTGCGTGCCGTAGTCGCGCACCGCGTCGCGGCGGATGAACTCGATCATCATAAAGGCGAGCGTGCTTGCCATGCGGCTGTTCTGGAGCTTCTTGACGACGCCCATCAGCGGCACGCGGAGCGTGCGGCTTTTCGGCTTGCGCAGCCACCACAGCAGCTTCGCCCAATTGAAGGGCAGCAGCGAGCCGTCCATGTCGATCAGCTTTTCGTTGATGTTGGGCAGCACGATCATGAAGGCGACCGGCTCGCCGTCGACTTCGGCGACGCGGATCAGATCCTCGAAGACGATGTCCTTCAGCTTCTTGCCGACATAGGCGATTTCGCCGTCGGTGAGCGGGACGAAGCCCCAATTGTCCGACCAGGCGTCGTTCAATATGCCCATGATCAGCTTGGCCTCGGCGTCGAACTTGCTCTTGTCGACGCGGCGGATACGGATGCGCGCATTCTTCTCGCCCGCCGCGACGATGCGGTTCACGATCGGCGGAAAGCCGTCGACGATCTCGACCCCATAATTGTAGAGCGTCTTGACCGGGCGATAACCCTCGGCCTCGATCCAGTCCCGATAGAGCGGGCTATTGTGGCCGAGCATGATCGTCGGCGGCGTGTCGAAGCCCTCGATCAGCAGCCCGGGCTCGTCCCAGATCGAAATCGACAGCGGGCCGAGCGCGCGGGTCATCCCCTGGCCGCGCAGCCAGTCCTCGGCGGCGGCGATCAGCGCGTGTGCGGTTTCGCCGTCCTCGGCCTCGAGCAGGCCCCAGTTGCCGGTGCCCGGCCCCATGCCCTGCGCCGCGGGCTGTTCGAGCGCGAGGAAATCGATATGCGCCGAAATCCGCCCCACCGTGCGCCCGCCGCGCCGCGCGAGGAAAAGCTGCGCCTTGCCATGCTCGAACCAGGGATTCTCGCCGGGGGTCAGCAGGCCGTAAACCTCACCCTTCAGCGGCGGCACCCACGCCGGATCGCCGCGATTGAGGCGGTAGGCGAGCTCGACGAACTCGCGCTTTTCGGCCTTGCCCTGGACGGGATGGATGGTGATCGGGCCTTCGTTATGGGCGGTCATGCTGGTTTCCTGAAGAAGCGATCCTATATGATTGGCGACGCATTAGGGCATTGCCGTGGCGCTGGCGACCCGCATTCGGCCATTTTGCTGCCACGAAATCATGGTGAAGCTATAGGCATGTTAGCGATGAACACTCTTGTCGACCGGATGTCGGAGTCGCCGGTGGTAAAGGCGCCCAAATCGGCGATCGCCGACGATATGGCGATGATCCGCGCGGCGTCGGAGCTGACGCGCGATCTCGTCGTGCCGAGCGCGCGCGTCTATTGGACCGATTTCCTCGCTTCGGCGCTGGTCGGCTATGCCGGGGTCGCGGCGGCGATCCTTGCGCCGTCGACGCCGTGGATGCTGCTCGCCGCCGTCGTCGCGGTGCTCGCGCTCTATCGCGCGGGCAGCTTCATCCACGAGCTCACCCATATCCGCAAGAATGCGCTGCCGGGGTTCCGCCTCGCGTGGAACATCCTGGTCGGCGTGCCGCTGCTCATCCCCTCCTTCATGTACGAGGGCATTCACAGCCTGCACCACAACCGCACCAAATATGGCACGGTCGAGGATCCCGAATATCTGCCGCTCGCGCTGATGAAGCCGTGGACGGTGCCTTTGTTCGTCGTCGCGGCCGCCTTCGCGCCGCTCGCGCTCGTCTTCCGCTATGCGGTGCTGACGCCGCTGTCCTTCCTGATTCCGCCGCTGCGCCGCGTGGTGCGCGAGCGCTATTCGGGGATGATCATCAACCCGATGTTCCGCCGCAAAGCGCCCGAGGGCGAGTTCCGCCGCCAATGGGCGTGGCAGGAAGCCGGTGCCTGGGCCTGGTCGACGCTCCTTGTGGCCGCGGGCGTCTTCGGCTGGGTGCCGCTGCGCGCGCTCGTCATCTTCGGCGCGATCGCCGCGGCGACGCTGGTGCTCAACCAGATCCGCACGCTGGTCGCGCATCTGTGGGAAAATGACGGCGCGGTGCTGACCGTGACCGGGCAGTTCCTCGACAGCGTCAACGTGCCGCCGCCGGGGCTGCTGCCCGAGCTGTGGGCGCCGGTGGGGCTGCGCTATCACGCGCTGCACCATCTGCTGCCGGGAGTGCCCTATCACGCGCTGCCCGAGGCGCATCGCCGCCTGAAGGACGCGCTGCCCGCGGACTCGCAATATCATGGCGCCAATTACCGCAGTCTGCCGAAGCTGGTGATGAACCTCGTTGCCGGCTCGGCGCGCGGCGCCGCCGCCTGATCCTGCCCGGTCAGGGGCGCGGCGTGATCCCGTCCCGCGCACGGCAAAAGCGGAAGACGCCCCCCGGCTTCGCCGCCCCGCCGGTTTCGGCGACCTCGTAGCGGGCGATTTCGTCGAGGCGCGCGAGCGGCAGCGGGCGGCGCCACGGATCGCCGACGAGCGCGTCGATGCCGCGATCGAGACAGTGGTCGAGGAAGGCGGTGACGGCACCCGCCAGCGCATCCGAATAGAAGAGGTCGCCGACCAGCACCAAGTCGACATCGGGCACCTCGAGCGCGGCGACGTCCGCCGCCCGAATGTCGATCCTGACATCGTTGAGCGCCGCGTTGAGCGCGAGCGCGGTCAGGGCGTGGCGGTCGGGCTCGACGGCGGTCACCTGCGCCGCGCCGGCCTTGGCGGCGGCGATCGCGACCAGCCCCGATCCGGCGCCAAGGTCGAGGACGCGGCGCCCGGCGACACTCTCGGGATGGTCGAGGACATGGCGCGCGAGCGCGAGCCCACCGGCCCAATGATGTGCCCAATAGGGCGGCGGCGCGTCGCCGTCCGCCGCGAGGCGGCCGACGCGGCTCGACGGCACCGCCTTGTGCAGGCGGATTTCGGCGATGCCGGGGACCGGCAGCACGGGCAGGTTGGCGCGGATGAAGGCGGCGGTGTCGGAGAGGGCCATGCGCTGGATTTAGCGCCTTCGCGGGCCGGCCTGCCAGCCCGATTCCCGCCGATGGTTGATCGCACCCCGCAAAGCTGATAGGCGCGGCGGCGATGACCAACGACCGATCCCTTCGATTCAAGGCCTATTGGCGCTCCTTTATCTAGGAGCGGCATGGCATCACCCTGTGACCATCGCCGCCGTGTTCGGACAGGCGAATGGTCATCATCACACCACCAACCCCCCGGGCCCGGCGCGCGCTTTTCAAAGAAGACGCGACATGACCGATACTTTGCTTGCCCTTTCGACCGACCATTGCCGCATCGCGCCGCTGCACGCCGATGACGCCTGCGCGCTTGCCGCGATCACCGACGAATCGGTGACCTCGCAAATTCATTTCCTGCCCGAGCCCTTCACCGAAAGCGATGCGCGCGCGCTGATCGCACGGTCGGGCGGCGGCGACGTCTTTCATGCGGTTCGCGACGGCCGCGACGGAGGCCTGAGCGGGGTGATCGGCGTCCACCGCCGCGCGGGGCGCGAATATGAGATCGGCTATTGGTTCGCCGCCCGCGCGCGCGGCCGCGGCATCGCCACCGAGGCGGTGCGGGCGGTCGTCGATGCGCTTGCCGCGTCGCGGCCAGGCTGCGCGATCGTCGCCGAATGCCGCCCGGAGAATGAACGGTCGCGCGCTTTGCTGCGCCGGGTCGGCTTCGTCTCGACCGGGCTCGCGGGGCGGCGGCCGGGACGGATGCTGCTGAGCTGGCGCGCGGCGCCGCTCGATCGCATCGACGTGTGCTGAGCGGCGCGCTCAGGCGGGCGGGGCGACCTCTTCGGTCAGCGCCTTGACGATCGCGGCGACCGAGGTGGGGGCATAGGCGAAGCCCATATGGCCGCAATCGACCTCGATCCGCCGGTCGCTTTCGTGAGCGGACCCGCGCGCGCTGTTCACCGCGACCACCCCGTCGTGGCTCGACCAGAGCGCGAAAGTCGGCATCGCCGGGCGCGGCGCGGGGTGGAAGTCGATCGGCGGATTGTCGACCGGGTGGCGCGCGATCAGGTGATAGAGGCGCCACGCGCGATTGGCGCGGCGGCTCCCCGAAAAGGGCGAGCCTAGCGTGACGACGCGCGCGACCTTGCCCGGATGATGCTTGGCATATTCGCGCGCGTAGATGCCGCCGAGGCTCCATCCGACGAGCGCGGGGGCGTGGCCGGTGCAGTCGATGATCCACTGCACTCGCGTGTCGATGCGGTCGATGATGTCGGGGGTCGCGCCGCGGTTGAAGCCGAGGCCCCAGGCATAGCAGCGGAACCCCGCGCGGCGCAGGTCGCCGCGCAGCGCCTTGGTCGCCCAGTCGCCCGACAGGAAGCCGGGGAGGACCATCACCGGCGGATGCGCGCTGTCGGGATTGGGCTCGGGCGGCAGCGGCCGGATGCGCCCGCCGAGCGCGCGCAGCAGCGCCGCCGCCTCGCGCCACAGCAGCGACAGCGGCGGCGGCGCATCGGGATCGGCGATGCGCGCCGGCCATTCGGCGCGCCTGGTGAGGAAACCGCGAAGCATGGCGGGCCTAATCCCATATTCGTCATTCCCGCGAAAGCGGGAATCCCGCTGTCTTGCATCTCTTCTTCTT
>NZ_JAOZVW010000052.1 GCF_025869345.1 Sphingopyxis sp. | reverse complement strand
GATGGCGGCGTCGATGGGCGCGGGCATATTGGCGATTGCGGGCGGCATCGAAACGCTCGGCGGTTTCGTCGGCGGGATGCCGCTGCGCTGGGCCGTCGCGATCCTGATCGTCGCGAGCTTCCTGATCTCGGCCGCGACCGGGCTGCAAAAGGGCATCGCGGGGCTGTCGGTGCTCAACACCTGGCTCTTCTTCGCGATCATTGCCTTCGCGCTGATTGCCGGACCGACGGCCGAGACGGTCGGCCTGTCGCTGCGCGGCGGCGCCGAATATGCCGCGACCTTCGTGCCCCGCAACCTCGGCCTCGACGTCGACGGCGACTGGAGCCGCCAGTGGACGATTTTCTATTGGGGGAACTGGTTCGCCTGGGCGCCGGTGACGGCGCTGTTCCTCGGCCGCCTCGCGGTCGGCTACAGCGTCCGCGAATTCATCCTGATGAACCTCGTCCTGCCCGCGCTGTTCGGGGCGCTGTGGATGACCGCCATCGCCGGATCGGCGATCGTCCTCGACCAGCAGAGCGGCGCCAGCCTCTATGCCGTCATCGCCGCCAAGGGACCGGACTCGGTGCTCTTCCGCCTGTTCGATGCGCTCGGCGGCGGTCCCGCCCTGACCGGGCTCATCCTCTTCACCATCTTCCTCTCCTATGTCGCCGGCGCCGATGCCAATGTCTCGGCGATGAGCGCGCTTTCGACGCGCGGCATCACCCCCGACGCGCCCGAAGCGCCGATGGCGGTCCAGAGCGTATGGGGGATCGCGGTGGGGCTGGTCGCGGTCGTGCTCGTCGCCGCATCGGGGATCGACGGCATCCGCATGATGTCGGTGCTGGGCGGCGCGCCCGCGCTGTTCGTGATCATCGGCGCGGCGCTGTCGCTGGCCGTGATGACGGTGCGGGGGCAGCGCGCAGCGGCCGCCCCCGTCGTCGCCGATTAACCTCACCAGATCCGGGTGCGGTCCTCGGGCTTCAGATAATATTTGGCGGCCGGTGTCACATTGAACGCCTTGTACCAGGCATCGACGTTGCGCAGCGGCCCGATGATGCGCCAGCGCGAGGGGCTGTGCGGGTCGCTCGCCACCTGCTGCTTGATCGCATCGTCGCGCGCCTTGTCCCGCCACGCCTGCGCGAAAGCGAGAAAGAAGCGCTGGTCGCCGGTCAGCCCGTCGATCACCGGCGCTTCCTTGCCGCCCAGCGAGCGGTGATAGGCGTCATAGGCGACCTCCAGCCCCGCAAGATCGGCCAGATTCTCGCCCATCGTCAGGTCGGGATTGATGAAGGCGCCCGGCGCCGCCTCATAGGTCGCATATTGCGCGCCGAAGCCCTTGGCCTGCGCGTCGAAGCGCTTGGCGTCGGCGGCGGTCCACCAGTCGCGCACCGCGCCGTTGGCGTCGATCTTGCGACCCTGATCGTCGAAGCCGTGGGTGATCTCGTGCCCGATCACCGCGCCGATCGCGCCATAATTGACCGCGTCGTCGACGCTCTCGGCGAAATAGGGCGCCTGCAGGATCGCCGCCGGAAAGACGATCTTGTTCTCCAGCCCGCCGTTATAGGCGTTCACTTCCTGCGGGTTCATCGACCATTTCTTGCGGTCGACCGGCTTGTCGAGATCGGACAGCGCATAGGCATATTCGAACGCCGCGCTGCGCTTGACATTGCCATAGAGATCGGCCGGATCGATCTTCAGCCCCGAATAATCGCGCCATTTGTCGGGATAGCCGACCATGACGTCCATCTTCTCGAGCTTGGCGAGCGCGGCCGCCTTGGTCTCGGGCGCCATCCAGCCGTTGCCGCGGATGCGGTCGCCCATCGCGAGTTTCAGATTGGCGACCAGCGTCTCCATTTTCGCCTTGGCGCTCGCGGGGAAATAGGTCTTCGCATATTCCTCGCCGACCAGTTCGCCAAGGCTGCCGTCGACCAGCCGCAGCCCGCGCTTCCAGCGCGGACGCAGTTCGGACACGCCGCTCAGCGCCTTGCTATATTCGAAGCGGCTGTCGACCCAGTCCTTCGACAGATAGTTCGCCGCATTGTCGGCGACGTGAAATTCCTGCCACAGCCTCAGCGTATCGAGCGGCGTCTTCGCATAGAGCGCCGCGATGTCGCGGATCGCGCTGTTCTCGTTGACGATGATCCGCTTCTGCGGCGCGATGCCCGCCCCCGCGAACCAGGCATCCCAGTCGAGCCCAGGCGCATAGGCGGCGAGTTCGGCCGACGACATCGGGTTGTTGATCTTGCCGATGTCGCGGCGGTCGGCGATCGCCCAGCTGACCTTTGCGACCTCGGTCTCGAACGCGAGGATCGCGTCGGCGGCCTTTTCGGGCGCGGCATCGCCGATCATCTTCATCGTGCGGACGATATAGGCGCGATAGGCGTCGCGTTGCGCCTTGAAGCTGTCGTTCAGATAATAGTCGCGGTCGGGAAGGCCGAGCCCGCCCTGCCCCAGCCACAGCACGTTCATCGTCGGATCGGCGCTGTCGGCATAGGGGCCGCCGCTGACGATCGAGGCGCCGAACGTCCCCTGCGAGGCGCCCATGAAGCGCGCCATCCCGCTCCGGTCCTTGATCGCCTGCACCGCCGCGATGTCGGCCATCAGCGGCTTCGCACCGAGCGCCTCGACGCGCGCCTCGTCCATGAAGCTCTGATAGAGGCCGCCGACCTGGCTCGTCGCCGCGGCGCCGGTGACGAGCTGGCGGAGCTGGCGCTGCGTCAGATTATAGACGTCGTAATCGACGCCCGCCGACGCCTGGTCGGCCGGAATCTCGGTGCGGGCGAACCAGCCACCGTTCGCATATCGGTCGAAATCGTCGCCCGGCTTCACCGACGTGTCGCGCGCGCCGAGATCGACGCCCCATGTGCCGAAAGTCAGCGCTTTCAGCGATCCGTTATCCGAAGCCGCTCCCTCGGTGTCGGCAAGCAACGCCTTCGCCCCGGCGTGATCATGCGCCAGCGCCGGTGCCGCCGCTGCCAATGCGGCCGCAAGCGCGAGGCCGGCGGCCCCTGCAAAAAATTTCGTCATTCCCCAGTCTCCTACGTCTCGTGCGCCGTCCCCCCCGGGAACGACGGACATGACCGCCTTGTCCGCCGGGCGTGCGAACGGGTCAAGCGAGCCGCCGTGCATTGGTCGAAACCTTTGGGATGTTGGTGGAAAGCCTCCGCATTGCGGTGCGGCGGGCGGCATCCTATCTAGGCAGCGAAGCGGCGCGAAACCGCCCCTTGCGTCTCAAGAACAAATCTGGAACAAGCCTCCCCCATGAGTCTCACTCACATCTCCGTGCGCGGCGCGCGCGAGCATAATCTCAAGGGCGTCGACGTCGACCTGCCGCGCGACGCGCTGATCGTCATCACCGGCCTTTCGGGCTCGGGGAAATCGAGCCTCGCCTTCGACACCATCTATGCCGAGGGCCAGCGCCGCTATGTCGAGAGCCTGTCGGCCTATGCGCGCCAGTTCCTCGAAATGATGCAAAAGCCCGACGTCGAGCATATCGACGGCCTGTCGCCGGCGATCAGCATCGAGCAGAAAACGACGTCGCGGAACCCGCGCTCGACGGTCGCGACGGTGACCGAGATCTACGACTATATGCGCCTGCTCTGGGCTCGCATCGGCATTCCCTATTCGCCCGCGACCGGCGAGCCGATCAGCGCGCAGACGGTCAGCCAGATGGTCGACCGCGTCCGCGAGTTGCCCGAGGGCACGCGCGCCTATCTGCTCGCCCCGGTCGTCCGCGGCCGCAAGGGCGAGTATAAGAAGGAACTCGCGCAGTGGCAGAAGGAAGGCTTCACCCGCGTCCGCATCGACGGCACCTTCTACGAGATCGAGGACGCCCCGGCGCTCGACAAGAAATACAAGCATGACATCGAGGTCGTCGTCGACCGCATCGTCGTGCGCGAAGGCATCGAGACGCGGCTTGCGGACAGCTTCGAGACCGCGCTGAAGCTCGCCGAGGGGCTCGCCTATGTCGACCTTGCCGACGGCGTCGTGCCGGGCCGCGAGGAAGAGGATACGGGCGGCGCGATGAAGGGCGCGGGCATCCCCGCGAACCGCATCATCTTTTCCGAGAAATTCGCCTGCCCCGTCTCGGGCTTCACGATTGCCGAGATCGAGCCGCGGCTGTTCAGCTTCAACGCGCCGCAGGGCGCCTGCCCCGCGTGCGACGGGCTCGGCGAGCGGCTGGAGTTCGACCCCGAACTCGTCGTCCCCAACCATGCCTTGAGCCTGAAAAAGGGCGCGGTGGTGCCGTGGGCGAAATCGAATCCGCCGTCGCCTTACTATATGCAGGTGCTCGAAAGCCTCGGCAAAGCCTATGACTTCGCCCTCGATACGCCGTGGCAGGATCTGCCCGGCGGGGTGCAGCAGATCATCCTGCACGGCACCGGCGGCCTACCCGTCGAACTGAGCTTCAAGGACGGCAAGCGCACTTACACGACGCACAAGGCGTTCGAGGGCGTGATCGGGAACCTCAACCGCCGGATGCTGCAGACCGAGAGCGCGTGGATGCGCGAGGAACTGGGCAAATATCAGACCGCGCAGCCGTGCGAGACATGCCACGGCGCGCGCCTGCGCCCCGAGCCGCTCGCGGTGAAGATCGCGGGCGAGGACATCAGCCTGTCCGCGCAGCGCAGCGTCGCCGACGCGCTCGCGTGGTTCAGCACGCTCGACGAGAAGCTGAACGACACGCAGCGCCAGATCGCCAAGGCGATCCTGAAAGAGATCAACGAGCGGCTCGGCTTCCTCAACAATGTCGGGCTCGACTATCTCAACCTCAACCGCACCTCGGGCACGCTGTCAGGCGGCGAGAGCCAGCGCATCCGTCTCGCCAGCCAGATCGGCAGCGGGCTGTCGGGCGTGCTCTACGTCCTCGACGAGCCCAGCATCGGCCTTCACCAGCGCGACAACGACCGGCTGCTCGCGACGCTCAAGCGCCTCCGCGACCTCGGCAATACGGTGATCGTCGTCGAGCATGACGAGGATGCGATCCGCCACGCCGACTATGTCGTCGACATGGGCCCCGGCGCGGGCGTCCACGGCGGCGAGATCGTCGCCGAGGGCACACTCAAACAGGTGCTCGCGAACAAGAAGAGCCTGACCGCCGCCTACCTCACCGGCGCGAAGAAGATCGAGGTGCCGGCGCACCGCCGCCCCGGCAACGGCTTCGACCTGGTGCTGAAGGGTGCGCGCGCGAATAACCTTCGGGGCGTCACCGCGACGATTCCGCTCGGCACCTTTACCTGCGTCACCGGCCTGTCGGGGTCGGGCAAGTCGAGCCTCGTCATCGACACCCTCTATGCCAGCGCGGCGCGGACGCTCAACGGCGCGCGGATGGTCGCGGGGCCGCACGACGCGCTCACCGGGCTCGAGCATTGCGACAAGGTGATCGACATCGACCAGTCGCCGATCGGCCGTACCCCGCGCTCCAACCCCGCGACGTACACTGGCGCCTTCACGATCATCCGCGACTGGTTCGCGGGGCTGCCCGAGGCACAGGCGCGCGGCTACAAGCCCGGGCGTTTCAGCTTCAACGTCAAGGGCGGGCGCTGCGAGACCTGCACCGGCGACGGGCTGATCAAGATCGAGATGCACTTCCTGCCCGACGTCTATGTGACGTGCGAGACGTGCCACGGCAAACGCTACAACCGCGAGACGCTGGAGGTGAAGTTCAAGGGCAAGAGCATCGCCGACGTGCTCGACATGACGGTCGAGGATGCCGCGGAGTTTTTCAAGGCGGTGCCCGCGATCCGCGACAAGATGGCGATGCTCGTCCGCGTCGGGCTCGGCTATATCAAGGTCGGGCAGCAGGCGACGACTCTGTCGGGCGGCGAGGCGCAGCGCGTCAAGCTCGCCAAGGAATTGTCGCGGCGCTCGACCGGGCAGACGCTCTACATCCTCGACGAACCGACCACCGGCCTGCATTTCGAGGACGTCCGCAAATTGCTCGAAGTGCTGCAGGCGCTGGTCGACCAGGGCAACAGCGTCGTGGTGATCGAGCATAATCTCGACGTCATCAAGACCGCCGACTGGATCGTCGACCTCGGCCCCGAAGGCGGCGTCAAGGGCGGCGAAATCGTCGCGGCGGGCACCCCGGAGCAGGTGGTGAAGGAGCCGCGGAGCTTCACCGGACAATATCTGGCGCCGCTGCTCGGAAAATAGGCAAAGCCCCTTCTGTCGGCGGGGAAGGTCCGCCCCGATCGGGGGCGGCGACGGAGCGGGCCGGAGTCGACGGATCGGGCGAGCGTCGAAGATCGCGACCGAAGAAAGGGCAAGTGCAGCGCCCGAAGAAATCCCTCCGTTTCGGCGGGATTACTTACATCGTTGACAACGGTATTTCGCCCTCGCAAGAAGCGGTTGTCGCGTTCTGCGACATTGGGGGAAATGTCTATGAAATCCTTGAGGGTCGCCACCGCTTTGGTGGGCGCGTTCGTCGTGCTCGCTGCAAATGTCCAGGCGCAGGAAGCCTCCGCGCCTGCCGCCGAAAGCCCCGACGCAGAGGCCACGGCCGAAGCCGAGGCCACGCCGGCCGTCGTTCAGGTCGCCGCCCCGGCCCCGACATTGCTGCTGCCATCCTATAGCGAGGTCATTCTGACCCCCGATGCCGAGGCGTCGAGCAAGAAGCTGCGCGAGGGTGACACCGTGCTGATGCACAGCCTCTTCGACGTGATGCACAACGGCGTCGTCGTGATCCCGAAGGGCACGCCGGCGCGCGCCACGGTAACCTGGCGCACCGGCAAGGGCGCGTTCGGCAAGTCGGCGAAGATGGAACTCACCTTCAACGAACTGACGATGGCGAACGGTCAGAAGCTCGGCCTGTCGGGCGTGCACCGGCAGGAGGGCCAGGGCAACACCGGCGCCGCGGTCGGCGCGGTGGTCGCGGTCGGCGTCTTCGGCGCCTTCGTCACCGGCAAGTCGGCGATCATCCCGGTCGGCCAGCAACTGACCGCGCGCACCGCCGACGCGCTGCCTTATGTCATCCCGGCCGGCGCGAAGATCGTGCCGACCGCCGAACTGGCGCCCGCTGCGCCCGCCGCCGTGCCTGCAGCCGAGCCCGTTGCAGAACCGGCTACGAGCCCCGTCGCCACGACGACGCCCACCGCGGGCTGAACCAGCCGCGATCGGCCAGAGGGCGCCCCGGACGGGTTCCGGGGCGCTTTTCTTTTGCCCGTACACGCGCCAGCACCCCCTCCCGCCTGCGGGAGCGGAGTGGAGGATCACCCCCTCAGCTTCGCGGTGACATCCTCAGCGGCATAAATGCGGATCACCGGCGGCTGCGGGGAGAGAGCGCGCATTTCGGCGACGAAGGCACCCGAGGCGGGGACCGCGAAATGGGCGCGGACCGCGTCGATACTCTCCCACTCCTCGACGAACATCAGCCGGTCGGGGTTCTCGACATTGACATGGCAATTATGCGCTAGACACCCCGCCTCGCCGCGCGACCGCGCGCTATGCCCGGCGCCGAGCGCAATCATGCGCTCGCGATGCTCGGGGGTGAGGATGACGTGGCCGGTGATGAGGATCATGATATCCGCCCCTTCGCTGCTTTCATCGGCAAGATAGGGATTTTGCGACGCCATGCCACAGGGCCGTTCATGACACTTATATGACGACTCCTGTCACAAACACGTCACACGAATCCCCCATTGGCGGCTCAGCGAGTCGCCCTCGGGGGTGGTGGCTTGGTTCGGTAACGACCCCCGACAGGATTTTTCCATGGTGAAGAAATTTGCCCTCACCGCTTGCGTCGCGACCGCCGCGCTGGTGCTTTCCGCGTGCCAGGATCAGGCGTCTTCGGGCGGCGCGGCGCGCGATTATATCAGTGCGGTCGGGTCGTCGACCGTCTATCCCTTTGCGACCGCGGTCGGCGAGAAGTTCGCCGAGGCGACCGGGAACAAGGTGCCGAAGATCGACAGCACCGGCACCGGTGGCGGCTTCGAGCGTTTCTGCCAGGGCGCGGGCGGCGACACGCCCGACATCGCCAACGCCTCGCGCCGGATGAAGAAGAAGGAATTCGACACCTGCGCCAAGAATGGCGTCACCGACATCGTCGAAATTCAGATCGGCATCGACGGCATCGCGCTGGGCGAGGCGCAGCGCGGCCCCGGCTTCAAGCTGACCGAGGAAGACGTCTATAAGGCGCTGGCCGCCAACCCCTATGGCAAGCCGAACACCGCCAAGACGTGGAAAGACGTCAACCCGGCGCTGCCCGCGGTCGGCATCTCGGTCTTTGGCCCGCCGTCGACCAGCGGCACCTATGATGCGTTCAAGGAGCTGATCCTCGGCAAGGGCTGCGACGCCAACCCCGAGATGAAGGCGCTGAAGGACAGCGACAAGGACAAGCATGAGGCGGTGTGCACCGGCCTGCGCGGCGCGCCCTTCTATGTCGAGCAGGGCGAGAATGATAACCTGATTATCTCGAAGCTCGACAAGAACCCCGACAGCCTCGGCATCTTCGGCTTCTCCTACCTCGACGCCAACAAGGACAAGATCAAGGCGGTGCCGGTGCAGGGCGTGTCGCCCACCTATGACACGATCGCCGGGGGCAGCTATCCGGGGTCGCGTCCGCTGTTCATCTATATCAAGAAGGCGCATGTCGGCGTCGTTCCGGGGCTCGCCGAATATGTCGCCGAGTTCCTGAAGGGCGCGGCGAAGGACGGCTATCTCGCCGCCAAGGGCCTGGTCATCTCGCCCCCCGACGTCGCGGCGAAGG
Organism: Sphingopyxis sp.; assembly: GCF_025869345.1. GTDB lineage: Bacteria > Pseudomonadota > Alphaproteobacteria > Sphingomonadales > Sphingomonadaceae > Sphingopyxis. The sequence continues at coordinate 2,428 of NZ_JAOZVW010000052.1, read as the reverse complement.
CCGCAGCGAACGCCAAGGGCATGACCCCGCTGGATGGCGCGGAATTGAAATAACCTCCCCCTTGGTGGCTGGGGCGGATTTCGTCCGGTCCGGCCACCGTTTTTCACGGATCGTCATTGCGAGGAGCAAAGCGACGCGGCAATCCAGACTATGCGTAAACCGCTCTGGATTGCTTCGCTTCGCTCGCAATGACGAAGGTTTTGACCGGATGACGATCAAGTGACCTTCAACGCCGCCGCCTTACTCCTGCTCATTGCGGGCCTTGCGCTGATCGGCTGGCTGGCCGGCCGGGGACGCTCGGCGCTGCTCGCGGGGCGCGCGGGTGCGAAGCTGCATTCGCGCCCGCAATATCATGGCTGGTATGTCGCGCTGTGGCTGTTCGTCCCCGCCGCGATCTTCCTCGCCGTCTGGTCGAGCGTGTCGCCCGCGCTGATCACCAACAGCGTCCTCGCGAGCGACGCGGCGCAGAGCCTGCCCGCCTTCGGCTTCGAGCGCGGCGCGATCCTGTCCGATGCGCGCAACGTCGCGCAAGGCGCGCAGGCGGCGGTGCGCATTCCCGCCGCGGCGCCGCTGGTGAAGCCCTATACGCAAGCGACGCACACCTACGCCTGGATCGGCATCGCCGCGATGCTGGCGCTCGCACTTGCGGGCGGGCTTTATGCCTTTACGCGGATCAAGCCGGATTTCCGGGCCCGGACGCGGGTCGAGAAGATCGTCATGGCGATTCTGCTGCTCGCCTCGCTCGTCGCGATCCTGACGACCTTCGGCATCGTGCTGTCGCTGTTGTTCGAGTCGATCCGCTTCTTTCGCCTCGTCCCCGCGACCGAGCTGTTGTTCGGCACCTATTGGAACCCGCAGAGCGGCGCGGCGCAGCCCGATACGTTCGGCGGCATTCCGCTGTTCTGGGGCACCGTGCTGATCGGCGCGATCATCGCGATGATCGTCGCCATTCCCATCGGCATGATGACCGCGGTCTACCTCACCCAATATGCCGCGCCGCGCGTGCGCAAATGGGTGAAGCCCTGCCTCGAAATCCTCGCGGGCGTGCCGACCGTCGTCTATGGCTATTTCGCCGCGCTGACCATCGCGCCCGCGCTGCGCGAATTCGCCGTCGCGCTCGGCATTCCCAACGCGAGCACCGAAAGCGCGCTCGCGGCGGGCATCGTGATGGGGGTGATGATCATTCCCTTCGTCTCGTCGATGGCCGACGACAGCATCAACGCGGTGCCGCAGGCGATGCGCGACGGCAGCCTTGCGCTCGGCGCCACGCCGAACGAGACGATCCGGCAGGTGCTGATCCCCGCCGCGCTGCCCGGCGTGATGGGCGGCATCCTGCTCGCGGTCAGCCGGGCGATCGGCGAGACGATGATCGTGGTGATGGCAGCGGGGCTTTCCGCCAACCTCACCGCCAACCCCTTCGCCAGCGTCACCACGGTGACCGCGCAAATCGTCAAGCTGCTGACCGGCGACCAGGAATTCGACAGCGCGAAGACGCTCGCGGCCTTCGCGCTGGGGCTCGTGCTGTTCGTCGTGACGCTGCTGCTCAACATCGTCGCGCTGCGCATCGTCAAGAAATATCGCGAAGCCTATGAATAGAGACACCGCCCCCACCGACTGGAAAGGCGCCGCGATGCAGAAGCGCATCGCGGGCCGCTACGCCGCCGAACGCCGTTTCAAGCTGTTCGGGCTGGGCGCGGTGCTGCTTTCGGGCGCCTTCCTGGCCTTCCTCCTCTTCGTGATGGTCGGCAACGGCCTGCGCGGCTTTACCTATACCAATGTCGAAGTGCCGATCGACTTCAAGGCGATGCCGCTCACCGTCGATGCGTCGCGCCTTTCCGATCCCGACGCCGACCGGGCGATCGCCAACGCGGGGCTGGCCGACATCGTCGCTTTCGCCGCCGACGAGGCGCTGGGCGCCGGCGGGGCGAAGCTGATCAGCGAGAATGCGTGGAAGGAAGTCCGCACCGCGATCAAGGCCGATCCCGATCTGCTCACGGCAAAGACGGTCTTTCACCTTCCCGCCGCGTCCGAAGTCGACATCGCCGCCAAGGAAAGCGCCAAGGGCGCGCTCGGCGCGAAGGTCGAGGCGCTGGAGCAGGACGGCAAGCTGTCGACCGGCCTCCACTGGTCCTTCTTCCGCAACGCCGATGCGACCGATCCCGCGGTCGCGGGCATCTGGGGCGCGCTCAAGGGGTCGGTGCTGACGATCTTCATCGCCTTCCTCATCGCGTTCCCGACCGGGGTGCTCGCGGCGCTCTATCTCGAGGAATATGCGCCGAAGAACCGCTGGACCGACCTCATCGAGGTGTCGATCAACAATCTGGCCGCGGTGCCGTCGATCATTTTCGGCCTGCTCGCGCTCGCGGTGTTCATCAACTGGTTCGGGCTTTGTCAGGCGAGCGCGCTTGTCGGCGGGCTGACGCTGGCG
>NZ_JAOZVW010000051.1 GCF_025869345.1 Sphingopyxis sp. | reverse complement strand
GCAATCCAGGGCGGTTTACGCCACTCTGGATTGCTTCGCTTCGCTCGCAATGACGCTCTATGTTTGGCTACGCCGTCCCGCCCACCGTCAGCCCGCTGACCAGCAACGTCGGCTGGCCCACACCCGCGGGGACGCTCTGGCCGCCCTTGCCGCAGATGCCGATGCCTTCGTCGAGCGCCATGTCGTTGCCGATGCCGGTGACCTTGGTGAGCACGCTCGGCCCGTCGCCGATCAAGGTCGCGCCCTTGATCGAGTCGCCCAATTTGCCGTTCTCGATCTTGTACGCCTCGGTGCAGGAGAAGACGAACTTGCCCGACACGATATCGACCTGTCCGCCGCCGAAGCTCTTGGCGAAGATGCCGGTCTTGACGCGGCTCAGCAGTTCGGCGGGATCGTCGCTGCCGCCGCGCATGAAGGTGTTGGTCATCCGCGGCATCGGTGCGTGCGCGAAGCTTTCGCGGCGGCCGTTGCCGGTGGGCTGCGTCCCCATCAGCCGCGCGTTGAGGCGGTCCTGCATATAGCCCTTCAAAATGCCGTCTTCGATTAGCACCGTCTCGCCGGTCGGCGTACCCTCGTCGTCGATGCTGAGCGAGCCGCGGCGGCCGCCGCCGACCGGGCTTTCCATCGCGCCGTCGTCCACGACCGTCACGCCGGGCGCCGCGACGCGTTCGCCGATGCGGCCCGAAAAGGCGCTGGTGCCCTTGCGGTTGAAATCGCCCTCGAGCCCGTGGCCGACCGCCTCGTGGAGCAGCACGCCGGGCCAGCCGGGGCCGAGCAGCACGGTGAACTCGCCCGCGGGGGCATCGACCGCGCGGAGGTTGACCAGCGCCTGGTCCAGCGCCGCGTCGATCGCGCGGTTCCACTGCGCCTCCTCAAACAGATGGTCGTACATATAGCGGCCGCCGAGGCCGAAATAGCCGCTCTCGCGCCGCCCATTCTCCTCGACGACGATCGAGACGTTGAGGCGGACGAGCGGGCGGATGTCGGTGGCGAGGAAACCGTCGGCGCGGACGATCTCGACCACCGACCAGCTCCCCGCAAGCGCGACCGACACCTGCACGACGCGCGGATCGCGCGCGCGCGCGGCGGCATCGACCTTCTGGCAGAGCTCGACCTTCTTCGCGAAGGGGATGAGGTCGAGCGGGTTCGCCTCGTCATAGAGGTGGCGGTTGGTGCGCGGCGGCGGCCCGGCGGGGGCCTGGCTGGCCGGGTCGAGCAGCGCGAGCGTTTCCGCGGCGCGGCGAATCGCCCCGGCGCTGACGTCGCTGGCGTGGGCGAACCCCGTCATTTCGCCCGACACGGCGCGCAGGCCGAAGCCGGCGTCGGTCGAATAATCGGCGGTCTTGAGCCGCCCGTCGTCGAAGCCGAAGCTCTCGGTCGCGCGATATTGCAGGTAAAGCTCGCCGTCGTCGGCTTTTGCCAAGGCTTCGCGCGCGAGTTTCTGCGCGAGATCGGGGTCGAGCGCGTCGGCGCGATAGAGGAAGCGGCGGGGGTCTAGATTGGTCATGGGGCCGATATAGGGGGCGCAGGCCATCCGCGCAAAGGTCCGTTTGTCGCCGATGATCTTTGCGGAGAGCTATTGGTCCATCCCTTCGTCACCCCGGACTTGATCCGGGGTCCATTCTTTCGGCGCTGCGTGAATGGACCCCGGATCAAGTCCGGGGTGACGATGTTGAAGAAGTCGATCGCTCTTCGGTTCAGAAATAATTGACGGTGAGCGTGAAGGTGCCGCTGTAGTCGCCGGGCGGCTGGTTCGCCGGGACGGTCAGCGTGCCGCCGACATAATAGGTCTGCACCCCGCTCGGCAGCAGCGTCGCGCTCGACCCGAGCAGGGCGATGCCGCCGCCGCTCGTCGTCGTCGCGCGCGTCAGCGTCGCGGTCATCGACCCGCCGCCGCCCGCGCGGGCCAGCGTCACGCTGTTGTCGCCGCTGACGGTGATCAGCAGCAGGCCGCCGGTGCCCTGGAAGACCGCGCGCTGCGCGCCCCCGCCGACCGCGACGGTGCCGCCGCTCGTCGCGCGGGCGCCGGTGACCGGGTCGACCGTCGCGGTGCCGGCGGCCGTGCCCGCGGCGAGCGTGCCGAAATCGAGATCGTCGCTTTTGACGAGCGTGTTCGGGCGCACGACGACGCTGGTCGCGGTGCCCGTCTGGTTGGCGGCCCAGGCCGGATGGCCCGCGAATGCGCCCGCCGCCGCGGCGGCGAAAGCGAGGCGGCGGAGCGCCGCTCGCTGTTGGCTGGTCCCTCGAATCCCCACGATTCTGCTCCTGTCTGGAACAGACTGATAGGATCAGGGCATGAATCGATGATGCGCGGGGATGGTAAAGCCGCGTTTAACCTTTGATCGGCCTAGCCGTGGTCGGCGACGCCTGCGCTTAACCGTGGTCGGCGACGCCTCCGGTCAGGATGAAACGCCGGTCGCAATAGCCGCAGTCGGCGAAGCCTTCGTCGGGATCGATCTCCAGCCACACGCGCGGATGGCCGAGCGCGGCATTGGCGAGGCCGTCGCCGGTGCCGTCGCAGGCGATGCGGGTCTTGGGCGTGCGGATCGTCTCGGGCGCGGGCTGGGTCATCGACGCGCCTTTAGCAAGGGTCGCGAGGCTGGGCAATCGGTCTCCCGCTTCGTCATGCTGAACTTGATTCAGCATCCATTCTTCCTCTGCCTGCGAGGAAGCGCCGAATGAACCCCGGATCAAGTCCGGGGTGACGAAGGAAAAAGCGCAATCGCCTGTCAGAGATAGTTCAGCGTGATCGTGAAGGTGCCGGCATAATCGCCCGGCGCCTGATTCGCGCCGACCTCGAGCGTCGCGCCGACCGGGAAATTATAATTGCCGAGCGCGCTCGCGATGACGAAGCGCGTCGGGGCGGTCGAGAGGATCGCGGTCGGGGTCGAGCCGATCTCGAAATCGCGCACGCGCATCCGCTGTCCGGGGCCGGTGATCCAGATGCTGTTCGACCCGAGCGAGATATTGACCTGGCGATTCGGGGTGCCGAGCCCGGCGAAGCGCGCGGGTTCGCCGTCGTTGCCGACGAGCGTCGCGCCGCCGGTGCGCGTGCGCGTCCCGTCGGGGGCGAGCCGCACCGTGCCCGCGCTTCCCGAGGCGATGATGCTGCCGAAATCGAGGTCGTTGACCCGAAAGAAGGAAAGCGGCCGCAGCACGATGGCGTCGGCCTGGCCCTGCGCGCCGGTCTGCGCCAGCGCCGGCGATGCGGCGGCGGGCGCGAGCAGAAGCGCAAAAGCGGCTAAGCCGCGCTGCACGGGCAGCGGGCGAAAGATGTGGCTGGTCCTCACGCCGCTTCTGTTAGCGGCGACTTTCCAATTTAGCGTTAACGCGGCGCTCACCCATCAATCGCGCCTTTCGCGCGCCGAGCCGCGCGGCTATGGAAGCCGCCATGAGTGAAGCCGCCATCCGCATCGACGCCGTTTCCAAACTTTATGCCGGGGGTAAGCAGGCGCTCGACACGGTCAGTTTCGAGGTGCCGCGCGGGCAGATATTCGGGCTGCTCGGACCGAACGGCGCGGGCAAGTCGACCTTGATCAACATCCTTGCGGGACTGGTCAACAAGACGAGCGGGTCGGCGAGCATCTGGGGCTTCGACATCGACGCCGACCCGCGCAACGCCAAATATTCGATCGGCATCGTGCCGCAGGAAATCGTCTTCGACCCCTTTTTCACGCCCTTCGAGACGCTGGAGAATCAGGCCGGGCTCTATGGCGTGCCCAAGGATCGGCGCATTTCGGACGACCTGCTCGCCGCGGTGCATCTTGCCGACAAGCGCGATGCCTATGCCCGCACTTTGTCGGGCGGTATGAAGCGCCGCCTGCTCGTCGCCAAGGCGATGGTGCATTCGCCGCCGATCATCGTCCTCGACGAGCCGACCGCGGGGGTCGACATCGAGCTTCGCCAGCAGCTTTGGGAATATGTGCAGTCGCTCAACGATCGCGGCGTCACCGTCGTGCTGACGACGCATTATCTGGAAGAGGCCGAGGAGCTGTGCGACCGCATCGCGATCATCAACCATGGCCGGCTGATCGCGAACAAGCCGACCCGCGAGCTGGTCGACATGGCGCGCGAGAAGGTGGTGCTGGTGACGCTCGACGCCGATGTGACGGTGCTGCCCTCGCACCCCGCCTTCGACAAGGTCGAGCGCGAGGGCGAGCGGGGCCTGGCGATCAGCTACAACAAGGACCGGGTCAATGCGGGCGAAGTGCTCGCGGCGGTGAACGCGATGGGGCACGGCATCGTCGACGTCTCGACCCGCGAGGCCGATCTGGAGGACGTGTTCCTGAATTTGACGCGGGCGGCGAATGGATAGCCTCCATTTTCCGTTCGTGTCGAGCGAAGTCGAGACACCTTTCGGGACAGGTCGAGGGGTGTCTCGACTTCGCTCGACACGAACGGACATAGAGGTTTGATCTGATGGCAGCAGAAGTTTCCCACGACGTCATCATCGTCGGCTCCGGCGCCGCCGGGCTGACCGCCGCCATCGCGCTCGCCGATCATTGCCGGGTGCTGGTGCTCGCGAAGGGCGAGCTGACCGGCGGGTCGACCGCCTGGGCGCAGGGCGGCATCGCCGCGGTGCTCGACGCGGGCGATACGTTCGAGAATCATATCGAGGACACGATGGTCGCGGGCGCGGGGCTCAACCGGCGCGAGACGGTCGAATTCGTGGTCGAGAATGCCCCGCACGCGATCGAGCGGCTGATCGAGATGGGGGTCGCCTTCAACAAGGAAGAAGGCGCGCTCCATCTGACGCGCGAGGGCGGGCATTCGCATCGCCGCATCGTCCATGTCGACGATGCGACCGGCTGGGCGGTGCAGGCGGCGCTGCTGCGGACCGCGGAGGCGCATCCGAACATCACGCTGCTGCCGGGGCAGGCGTGCATCGACCTGATCACCGGCCGGCACGAGGAACGCTATTCGGGATCGGGCCGCGTGTGGGGCGTCTATGCGCTCGACGAAAAGAGCGGCGAGGTTCACGCCCATGTCGGGCGGGCGACGATCCTCGCGAGCGGCGGGGCGGGGCGCGTCTATCAATTCTCGACCGCCCCCCGGGGCGCGACCGGCGACGGCATCGCGATGGCGTGGCGCGCGGGCTGCCGCGTCTCGAACATGGAGATGATGCAGTTCCACCCGACCTGCCTCTATAATCTGGAGGTCAAGAATTTCCTGATCACCGAGGCGGTGCGGGGCGAGGGCGGGATTTTGAAGCATCCGGTCACCGGGCATCGCTACATGCCCGATTACGACCCGCGCGCCGAACTCGCGCCGCGCGACATCGTCGCGCGCGCCAACGACGACCAGATCAAGCGCTTCGGGCTCGATTACGTCCACCTCGATATCAGCGACAAGGACCCCGATTTCGTCGCCGGGCATTTCCCCAACATCTATGAGAAACTGCTCACGCTCGGCATCGACATGACGAAACAGCCGATTCCGGTGGTGCCCGCGCAGCATTATACCTGCGGCGGGGTGCTGATCGACCTCGACGGGCGCACCGACCTTCCCGGGCTCTATGCCGCGGGCGAAGTGACGGAGAGCGGGCTGCACGGCGCGAACCGCCTTGCGTCGAACAGCCTGCTCGAATGCTTCGTCTTCGGCGAGGCGGCGGCGAAGCATATCGTGGCGCACTGGGACGATCTCGGCGCCCCGCCCGCGATCCGGCCGTGGGACGAAAGCCGCGTCACCGATTCGGACGAAGAGGTCGTCATCAAGCAGAACTGGACCGAAATCCGCCGCTTCATGTGGAACTATGTCGGTATCGTCCGCACCACCAAGCGGCTCGAACGCGCGCAGCACCGCATCAACATGCTGTCGGGCGAGGTCGGCGAATATTACGGCCATTTCCGCGTCACGACCGACCTGATCGAGCTGCGCAACCTTCTCCAGTGCGCCGAACTGATCGTCAAGAGCGCGCTCCACCGCAAGGAAAGCCGCGGGCTGCACTATACGCTCGACTATCCCGACCTCGCGACGGAGGCGGTCGATACGGTGCTGGTGCCGTGAGGGTGGCGCGAATTTGATTCACGCGAAGACGCGAAGGCGCGAAGAGGTTGTGCTTGCCGCGAAGCGGCTTTTTCCAGAAACAGCGCGGCGAACCACGCCGTTGCAGGAAAATGGGGCCTTTCGGCCCGAACACGATCTCTTCGCGCCTTCGCGTCTTCGCGTGAACCCGATCTAACCGAACCCCTCGCTCAAAAACCGCTCCGCCAGCGCCGCGTGCAGCGCCGCGCCGCGGGCCATGGCGCTTTCGTCGAGGACCATGCGGTTCGAGTGCAGGCCGCAGCACTGTCGCCAGTCGCTGCCTTGCTCGCTGGCGCCGAGCCAGAACATCGCGCCGGGGACCTTTTCGAGGACGTAGGAGAAATCCTCGGCGCCCATCACCGGGCTCTCCATCGTCAGCCATGCGGCCTCGCCGAAGGTCTCCTCGACCACCGACTGGCCGAAGGCGACGGCGCGGCTGTCGCAGATGGTGACGGGGAAGCCTTCCTCGATATGCACCTCGGCGGTGCAGCGGTGCGCTTCGGCGATCGCGGGGGCGAGGCGTTTCAACTCCTCCGCGACCATCGCGCGGCGGTGCGGCGACAGGGTGCGGATCGTGCCGAGCATCTCGGCGGTTTCGGGGATGATGTTGTTCGTCGTGCCCGCCGCGATCTTCGCGATCGTGATCACCGCGGGGTCGAAGACCGAGATGCGGCGCGTGACCATCGTCTGGATCGCCGAAACGATTTCGCAGGCGACCGGAATCGGGTCGATGCCGTCTTGCGGCATCGAGGCGTGGCCGCCCGCGCCCTTGACTATGATCGACAGCACGTCGGACGAAGCGAGCAGCGGCCCCGCGCGCCCCGCGAAGACGCCGTGCGGCGCGTTGGGCATGATGTGGAGCGCGAATGCGGCGTCGGGAAGCGGGTCGATCAGCCCGTCGTCGAGCATGAAGCGCGCGCCGTGATGCCCCTCCTCGCCCGGCTGGAACATGAACATCACCGTGCCCGCGAGCCGGTCGCGCGCCGCGCAGAGCAGCTTCGCGGCGCCGACGAGCATCGCGACATGGGTGTCGTGCCCGCAGGCGTGCATCGCGCCGCTGGTTTCGGAGGTGAAGTCGAGCCCCGTATCCTCGACCAGCGGCAGCGCGTCCATGTCGCCGCGCAGCAGCACCGTGCGCCCGTTCGCGGGCCCGCGCAGGATCGCGATCAGCCCCGTGGTCGACGACCCTTCGCGAAATTCGAGCGGCAGGCCGGCGAGCGCCTTCTTGATCTTCGCGAGCGTCTTGGGATTCTGCAAGCCCAGTTCGGGCTCGCGGTGAATGGCGCGGCGAAGGTCGATCATCGCATCGAGTTCGCCGGTTGCCGCATCGGCCCAGCCGCCCTGACCATCCCCTGTCATGTCGAATATTTCCATCATCCGTTTCCTGATTACCTGCCACGCGTCACGTCGCACCGAACATCGCCCATGCCATCCCCTTTTGGCAAGCGGTAGGATCAAGGGATGCCGTTTGTGCCAAAACACCGACGGTTGGTCGCCTGTTGCTTTCGCAAGATCAATGGATTGGCTATCGCTTTCGGCATGTACCAGACCTTGCAATCATCATCGCCGGACCGCGGCTCCGGACGCTTTATGCTTTGGGTAGGCCTCTTCGGAAGCTTCACCTATCTCGTGCTTTCGGCGTGGGCGCAAACCGTGTTCGGCGAGCGCTACTTATGGATGAGCAATGTTCGCCTGGTGTCGATCGCGGGGGGCACGCTGCTGTACGCGCAAGTGCTGCGGGCGGCGATGCGGTCGCGGACCGGGGCCGGTGGTCCGGCGATGCTGGCGCTCTATGTCGCCGGGGCATCGCTGATCATGCTGGTGCTACGTTATGTTACCAATCGGGCCTTGTCCGATACGCCATTGCCAATCGGCGAACATATCGTGTGGGTGCTCGTCTGGGGGGGCTATTTCGGGCTCTGGGTCAGCGCGTTTCTGCAGATGGAATGGCGAAAGACCTGTGCAGCGCCCGTCATATGGCCCCCTGTCGCAGCAGCCAGGGAGGCGGCAAGCGCCGAAACACCGGCCTGTTCGCATCGGCTGGACGACAGCGAAGCCGAGGCCTGGTCATGGATCATCGACGCGCTGGCCGACGAGATGTCGCGCCACCCGCCGGAAGCGCGAGCGGAATTGCTGAGCCATCTGCAGCGCCGCGCCGGTTATGAACTCGCCGACGATCTGGATGGTCCCGCCGCGGCGCATAATCGGCGCGTGGCGCTTGTGGAACGCCTGGCACGGACGGACGGCGAACGGAGTTTGCGTTCCTCGCGCTGAGGTTCAGCGTCCGCCCCCGAACAATTGCCGGCCCGCGAGGTCGAGCATGATTTCCTCGCTGCCGCCGCCGATCGCGTTGACGCGGACCTCGCGGTAGATGCGTTCGACCTTGCTGCCGGTGATATAGGAAGCGCCGCCGAGGATTTGCGCGGCCTCGCGCGCGACGGCCTCCAGCATCCGGGTCGCCTGCACTTTCAGCATCGCAAAGTCGGCGGGGCGGGCCTTGTTCTCGCGGACCTGCCAGGCGGCGAGGTCGACCCACGCCTGCGTCGCCTCGATCTGGCGCTCCATGTCGGCGAGCTTGATGCGGATCGACTGGTGGCCGACGAGCGGCTTGCCGAAGGTTTCGCGCTGCTGCGCCCATTCGGCCGCTTCGGCGAGCGCGACGCGGGCGTAGGCGCAGCAGCCCATCGCCATGCCGAGCCGCTCGCTGTTGAAATTGCGCATGATGCCGATGAAGCCGCCATTTTCGGGGCCGATCAGGTTCGATGCGGGGACGCGGACGTCGCTGAAATGGATCGCCGCGGTGTCGCTGCACCGCCAGCCCATCTTGTCGAGCCGGGTCCGCTCGACACCGGGCGAACTCATGTCGATGAGGAGGAGCGAGATGCCCGCGGCGCCGGGTCCGCCGGTGCGGACGGCGCAGGTCAGCCAGTCGGCGCGCATGCCGCTGGTGATGAACATCTTGCCGCCGTTGACGACATAATGGTCGCCGTCCCGGACCGCGGTCGTCTTGAGGTTGGCGACGTCGCTGCCGCCGCCCGCTTCGGTGATGCCGAGCGCGATGATCCTGTCGCCCGCGAGCACCGGCGGCGCGATGCGCTGCTTCAATTCCTCGGAGCCGAGCGCGAGGATCGGCGGCAGGCCGATGCCGTGGGTCATCAGCGAGGCGCCGAGGCCCCCGGCGCCGACCGCGGCGAGTTCCTCGGTCAGGACGAGGCTGTGGAAATTGTCGAAGCCTTCCGAATGGCCGCCATATTGTTCGGGATAGCGCAGGCCGAGGATGCCGGCTTCGGCCGCTTTCCTGTGCAGCTCGCGCGGCAGTTCGCCTTCGGCCTCCCAGTGGTCGATATGCGGCGCGATTTCGCGGGTGACGAAGCGGCGGACGCTTTGCGCGAGCGCTTCGTGGGTTTCGTCATAATAGGGCGAACGGGCGCGCCAGTCGTCGAAAGCTGTCATGCGGGGATGCTGCGCCGGGTTGACGTAAACGTCAAGTTCGGGCGCGCCGGAGGCGCTATTTAATCTCACGCAAAGGCGCAAAGGCGCGAAGAAGATCGGGGCGCTCTTTTTCTTCGCGCCTTCGCGCCTTTGCGTGAGGCAAATTGGAGGCGACCTGCGGTCGCGGGAAAATTCGGCTCGATTTCCGCGCCCTGTCGCTTAAGGTCGCGGGCCATGACAAAATCGATCCTGCTCGCCGGCCTTGCCGCTTTCGCCCTCGTCTCCACCCCCGCGCTGGCGCAGGCGTCGCCCGAGGCGGTCGCTGAAGCCGCGCTGAAGAAGGCGCCGGTGTTCGACGGGCATAACGACGTGCCCGAACAATTGCGCGAGCGCTTTCGCAACATGATCGGCAGCTTCGATTTCCGCGACACGACCGATACCGCCCGGCCCGACGCGAATCCGCCCGAGATCGCGATGCACACCGATCTTCAGCGGCTGCGTAAGGGCCATGTCGGGGCGCAATTCTGGTCGGTCTATGTGCCCGCCAACCCCGACGAGCCGCAGGCGATCCAGCAGACGCTCGAGCAGATCGACGTGATCAAGCGGCTGGTGGCGCGTTACCCGGACGACCTTGCGCTCGCGACGAACAGCGCCGAGCTTGAAAAGGCGATGAAGGCGGGGAAGATCGCCGGGATGATCGGCATGGAAGGCGGGCATTCGATCGGCGGATCGCTGGCGGTGCTGCGGCAGATGTACGACCTCGGCGCGCGCTACATGACGCTGACCCACTCGCGGAACATCGCCTGGGCCGACAGCGCGACCGACGCGCCCGCGCACGACGGGCTCACCGATTTCGGGGTGCAGGTGGTGCGCGAGATGAACCGCATCGGGATGATCGTCGATTTGAGCCACACGAGCGAAGCGACGATGAAGGACGCGATCGCCGCGTCGAAGGCGCCGGTGATGTTCAGCCATTCGGGCGTGCGCGCGATCAACCCGCACCCGCGCAACGTCCCCGACAGCGTGCTGCCGCTCGTCAAGGCGAACGGCGGTATCATCATGGTGGTGCTGCTGCCGAGCTTCCTCGACGCCGATGTTCGCGCCCAGAGCCTGGCGCGCACCGCCGAGCAGGCGCGGCTGAAGGCGATGTATCCGGGCGATCCCGCCGCGGCCGCGGCCGGGCTCAAGGCGTGGAACGCGGGCCATCCGGCGCCGACGACCGATGTCGCGAAGGTTGCGGACCATATCAACCATATCAGGAAGACGATCGGGGTCGATCATATCGGGCTCGGCGGCGATTATGACGGGATGGATTCGGCGCCCGTGGGCATGGAGGACGTGTCGGGCTATCCCGCGCTGTTCGTCGAACTGGCGCGGCGCGGTTACAGCCAGGCCGACCTCGAAAAGATCGCCAGCGGCAACATGCTGCGCGTGCTGAAGGCGGTCGAAGCCTATGCCGCGAGCCAGAAGGGCCAGCCGCCGATCGAGACGCCGGTGGCGGAGTAGGGTCGCGTCAGCAGGTTCGTCATTGCGAGCGGAGCGAAGCAATCCAGAGCTGGCGTAATCTGCCCTGGATTGCTTCGCTTCGCTCGCAATGACGATGATACCTAGAGCGCCGTGCGTTAAATCGGCACCATCCCAATGCCGTTCGTGTCGAGCGAAGTCGAGACACCCATCGGGGCAGCGCTACAGCGAT